>NZ_JCADBQ010000009.1:0-237912 GCF_059359355.1 Micromonospora sp. ZG13 | reverse complement strand
AAGACCATGCGCGAGACCGGCGCGGACATGAAGGTCAAGTACAAGGAGACGGCGCGCGGCGGACTGGCCGTCAACGTCATCGAGTGCTGATCCGCCCGGTACGCACCGCCACCCCGGGGTGCGACGCCGGCAACGTCTGCGCGACGCCGGGCCGAGGTCCGCGCCCTGCCGGCGTCGGCATCCCTCGGGTCCCCGCTCTCGGCCGACGCCTGTGCGACGATCGTCGGACGTCGCGCCGACCGGTGCTCCCGCCGGTCCGCCCCCGCGCCGGTCCCGGGCAGGCAGGCGGGAAGGCACACACCTCGTACCCCTTGGAGGGCGTCATGTCCCTGTCCCCGGCCCGGGTCCTCGCCGGGCTGAACGCGGTGCGACCACCCGACCAGGCGTCCCCCGTCGTCGGCAGGGCCGTCGTGGTCGGCGGCAGTGTCGCCGGGCTGCTGGCGGCCCGCGTGCTGTCCGACTACGCGGAGAGCGTCGTGATCATCGATCGCGACGACCCGCAGGGGACCGGCGGGCGACCGGGCGTGCCACAGGGGACGCAGCTGCACGCGCTGCTGCCCGGCGGCTTCCTCCTGCTCGAGCGCCTGTTCCCCGGCTTCCGCGAGCAGGCCCTGGCCCAGGGGGCGGTCGAGGCGCCACCCGCGGCCCGGCGCAGCTACCTCGACGGCCGCCTCAAGGTCGTCGTGCCCGACGACGCCGACAGCCTGGCCGGCACCCGGCCCCTGCTGGAAGGGCTGATCCGCCAGCGGGTGCTTCGACTGCCCAACGTCAAGACGGTCACCGCCCGCGCCACGGGTCTCGTCTGCGAGGGTGGCGCGGCCACCGGGGTCCGCTGCGAGGCCGGCGGGGTGACGGGCGTCGAGTCGGGCGACCTCGTGGTCGACGCCATGGGACGATCGAGCAGGCTCTCCGACTGGCTGGAGCAGGCCGGCTGGCAGCGGCCCGCCCTGCGGCGGATGACCGTGAACCTCAACTACGCGACCGCTCTGTTCCGGCGCCGGGAGACCGACCCGCGGGCCACGGTGGTCATGGCGTTGCACACCCCGGGGACGTCGTCGGACGTGGCTGGCGCCGCGTACTTCGCCGTCGAGGACGGGCGCTGGATGGCCATGATGGCCGGCTACGGCGACAACCGCCCAGGGCGCACCGCGGACGACTTCGTACGCCGGCTGCGGGAGCAGTTCCCGCCGGAGTTCGGCGAGATGGCCGGAAACGAGATGCTCGGCGACGTCCGGACCTACCGCCACGCCGACAGCCGGCGGCGTGACTTCCACGCGCTGCGGCGGCTCCCGGCCGGGCTGGTCAGCGTCGGTGACGCCGTCGCGTCGTTCAACCCGGTGTACGGACAGGGGATCACGGCGGCTGCCCTGCACGCGGCGTGCCTGTCGACCTACCTGCGGTCTCGTCCCGGTCCGGGAGTGCCCGCGCGCCGGTTCTTCGCCCTTCAGAAGGTGGTCGTCGACGTGGCGTGGTCGATGTCGACCTCCGCTGACCTGGCGCTGCCGCACGTCGACGGGCCCTATCCGCGCGGCTACCGGCTCTCCAGTTGGGTCAGCAGGCAGATCGTCCAGGCGACCGTCACGGACGTGCCGACGGCGCGACGCTTCAATGAGGTGGTCTCCCTTCGCGCCCACCCGAGAACGCTGGCCACGCCCGGCGTGCTCCTGGGCGCGCTGCGGGCCAACCGTCGCGCCCGCTGAGCAGGCCGCCGCGCCCGCTTCCGGGAGGGCGCGTCACGCGATGGACCCCGGCGGGATGCGACATCTTGCAGCCGACACCGCCGCGTGCAAGACGCCCGCCGGGAGGCCGCGTCGGCTCCTACCGTGAAGTGCGCGGCGGCCAGCAGGTCGACGCCTCCCTCCCGGACAGGACGGTAGAACGCATGCGCGCAACCAATCCGACCACCCGGAACCGCTGGCTCGCCTCGCTCGGTGTCGCCGCCGCCACCGTGGCTGGTCTCGCCGTACCCCAGCAGGCGCAGGCCGCCGCCGGCGACGTCAGCTACGTCCTGAACCACACCAACGTCCGCGTCTGCGGATCGGTGCGGCAGATCCAGTGCCCGGACGGGCTCGGCGCCAACGGCGTCAAGGGATCGGTCGTGGGCAACCAGTGGGACCAGACCTGGTGCTGGCGCGACGGCGAGTGGGCCGGCGAGCCCTCCACCAACCGCTGGTTCAAGATCACCGCGAACACCACCGCCGGCTGGAAGACCGGCTGGGTCAGCGCCGCCCAGGTGCCCATCCAGGCGTCCGTCCCGTGGTGCTCGAGCTGGAACTGATCTTCCGTCCACCGCCGGACCTCGACTCGGCACTGCTGAGACGGCTGCGGGCCCCGCTCTCCCCGGCAAGGGAGCGGGGCCCGCAGCTTCACGCGGCGCCCTTCGCCTCACGGCGCCCCCGGCGGGACGGCCGGGGCGCCTGACTCAGAGGGTGGTTTCGCCGTTGAGGCCGAAGTAGTCGTGCCATTTGGTGGCGGGGTTGAAGGTGGTGCCGGTGGAGAGTCCTACGTAGACGTCGTTGGTGGTGTTCTTGGTGAAGACGATGATGTCGTCTTTGCCGTCGCCGTTGGCGTCGGCGAGGTAGGGGAATTCGCCGGGGAGGCAGAAGAAGTCGTTCCATTTGATGGTGGTGCCGGCGAAGGTGGTGCCGGTGGAGGTGGCGGCGTAGACGTCGGCGTTGGTGTCGCAGGTGAAGGTGACGATGTCGTCTTTGCCGTCGCCGTTGATGTCGCCGACGCGGGGTTTTTCGTTGCCGACGGCGAAGAGGTCGTGCCATTTCTGTGGTGGGCCGAATCCGGTGCCGGTGGAGAGGGCGATGATGACGTCGGCGGCGGTGTTGGGGCCTTGGGTGAAGGTGATGATGTCGTCGCGTCCGTCGCCGTTGACGTCGCCGAGGGCGGGGTGTTCGCCGGGGATGGAGAAGTAGTCGTGCCATTTGATGGCGGTGCCGGTGAAGGATGTTCCGGTGGAGAGGGCGACGTAGACGTCGGCGTTGGTGTCGTGGGTGAAGGTGATGATGTCGTCTTTGCCGTCGCCGTTGACGTCGCCGATGGCGGCGACTTCGTTGTGGGGGGCGAACCAGTCGTGCCATTTGGTGGAGGGGTTGAAGCTGGTGCCGGTGGAGGTGGAGACGTGGACGTCGGCGAGGGTGCCGTGGGTGAAGGCGACGATGTCGTCGCGTCCGTCGCCGTTGAAGTCTCCGGTGAGGAGGGTTTCGCCGTTGAGGCCGAAGAAGTCGTTCCATTTGTTGGAGGTGCCGGCGAAGGTGGTGCCGGTGGAGGTGGAGACGTAGACGTCGTTGAGGTTGCCGTGGGTGAAGGTGACGATGTCGTCCTTGCCGTCGCCGGTGAAGTCCGTGGGCGAACCCGCCAGATACCGACCACCGGACGGGGACGGGCCGCAGTTGTCGCTGACCAGGTACTTCTGGTGGTACTGGCCGGGGTACGGCGCCAGTGACGTCCCGTTGATCACGATCGTCTGCCCGACGCCGTTGTAGAGCTGCTCGTAGTGGATGTGCGCGCCGGACGAGTTGCCGGTGCTGCCCGTGGTGCCGATCTGCTGGCCCTGCTGCACGTACGCCCCGTCGGGCACGGAGTAGGAGCTGAGGTGGAAGTAGTAGGTGGTCCACCCGCCGCCGTGGTCGATGACGATGTAGTTGCCGGCGCCGCTGGGCTGCGAGTACCGGCGGGCGACACCGGCCGCGGAGGCGAGCTGCGGCGTGCCGGCGGTGGCTCCGTCGGACCGTACGAAGTCCAGGGCCAGCCGGACCTCGGCGCTGTGGTGCCCGTACGTCCACCGCTGCCCGCACGGGAACGGGGCCTTGAAGTTAGGCGCGGCGAGTGCGGGGGACGAGGTGACCACCGCCCCGGTCAGTACGCCGACCACCAGGGTGAGCAGGGAGACCAGGATGCGACGCACCCTGCTCCTCGAATGCCGTGACATGGGTGACTCCGGTCAGGGAAGAGTCGGACGGGTGGGTCGCGCACCGCCAGGGCCCGGGCGGGGCTCGTCGCGCGCGGGAAA
Source organism: Micromonospora sp. ZG13 (assembly GCF_059359355.1). NCBI lineage: Bacteria > Bacillati > Actinomycetota > Actinomycetes > Micromonosporales > Micromonosporaceae > Micromonospora > Micromonospora sp. ZG13. The sequence goes on along the minus strand of NZ_JCADBQ010000009.1, from coordinate 233,891 downwards.
GGACCGGCTGCCGGGCCGGAACGCACCGACCCGACAGCGGTGGGGATGGCGGAGCCGACGACGCGCCGCCCTAATACGACGGCGGCGCGTCGTCAGCCGGGAATCAGCCGGCGCGGCGCAGGCGCGCGAGCATCCCGTTGAGGTCGTCGACGAAGACGTTCTGCCGGAAGACGTGACCGCCAGGCACCTCCCGCCCCTCGTGCGGGATGCCGGCCCGTGCCAGGGCAGCCCGGAACTCCCGCTGACCGGCGAGCACCTGCTCCTCGTTGATCCGGTCCCAGAAGTTGACAGGTTCCGGCGAGGTGCCGGCGACCAGGAAGACGCGCTTGTGGCGGTAGCTCTCGATACGCTGGATCGGGTTGTCGGCGCTGACCCGCGCCTCGTCCCACAGCGGCACGCCGTACACCGTGCCGCCGCCGAGGTCCATGGCGGCGGAGGTCGCGTTGGCCCAGTGCACGACGAGCCCGAAGTCCCGGCGCAGGCTGGCCGGGCCGGAGTGGGAGCTGACCGAGCAGAAGTGCCCGTAGTACTTGGCGGTGTACTTGAGGGCGCCGAACCCGCCCATCGAGAAGCCGGCCACGGCGCGGCCGTTGTACTCGGCGAACGTGCGGAAGTTCGAGTCGATCCACGGCAGCAGCTGTGCCATGTGGAACGTCTCCCAGTTGCGGGGCCCGGTGTTGCTGCTGACCGGGTTCGAGTACCACCCGGTGGAGGCGTCCGGCATGACGACGATGAGTTCCCTGCCGGCGGTCAGGTTGATGATGTTGTGGTGCAGGTGGAACTCCCGGAAGTCCGATCCGCCGCCGTGCAGCAGGTACAGCACCGGGTAGCGCTTGCCGCTGGTGTGGTAGCCGTCGGGGAGCAGGACGTTGACCGCCGGGTCCCACTCGATGGCGTCGGTGACGAACCGGTAGTACTGCAGCCGGCCGTAGTTCTCGTGCCGGAGGATGCGCAGGCCGTGGCCGTCGCGGGCGGCGGCGGCCGGCCCCTGGGCGGCGAAGGCGCCGCCCAGGGCGCCGGCCGCGGCGACGCCCGCGGCGCCGGTCAGGAGCCGCCGGCGGCTGACGGACTGACGGACGGCAGGGATGTTGTCCATGATTCCTCCATCGGGGTGGACCGCGCCGAAGGGACCACGCAGGCGGCGCGGAGCTTTCTTTCGTCTGTGCGGGACGCTTCAGAGGGTGGTTTCGCCGTTGAGGCCGAAGTAGTCGTGCCATTTGGTGGCGGGGTTGAAGGTGGTGCCGGTGGAGAGTCCTACGTAGACGTCGTTGGTGGTGTTCTTGGTGAAGACGATGATGTCGTCTTTGCCGTCGCCGTTGGCGTCGGCGAGGTAGGGGAATTCGCCGGGGAGGCAGAAGAAGTCGTTCCATTTGATGGTGGTGCCGGCGAAGGTGGTGCCGGTGGAGGTGGCGGCGTAGACGTCGGCGTTGGTGTCGCAGGTGAAGGTGACGATGTCGTCTTTGCCGTCGCCGTTGATGTCGCCGACGCGGGGTTTTTCGTTGCCGACGGCGAAGAGGTCGTGCCATTTCTGTGGTGGGCCGAATCCGGTGCCGGTGGAGAGGGCGATGATGACGTCGGCGGCGGTGTTGGGGCCTTGGGTGAAGGTGATGATGTCGTCGCGTCCGTCGCCGTTGACGTCGCCGAGGGCGGGGTGTTCGCCGGGGATGGAGAAGTAGTCGTGCCATTTGATGGCGGTGCCGGTGAAGGATGTTCCGGTGGAGAGGGCGACGTAGACGTCGGCGTTGGTGTCGTGGGTGAAGGTGATGATGTCGTCTTTGCCGTCGCCGTTGACGTCGCCGATGGCGGCGACTTCGTTGTGGGGGGCGAACCAGTCGTGCCATTTGGTGGAGGGGTTGAAGCTGGTGCCGGTGGAGGTGGAGACGTGGACGTCGGCGAGGGTGCCGTGGGTGAAGGCGACGATGTCGTCGCGTCCGTCGCCGTTGAAGTCTCCGGTGAGGAGGGTTTCGCCGTTGAGGCCGAAGAAGTCGTTCCATTTGTTGGAGGTGCCGGCGAAGGTGGTGCCGGTGGAGGTGGAGACGTAGACGTCGTTGAGGTTGCCGTGGGTGAAGGTGACGATGTCGTCGCGTCCGTCGCCGGTGAAGTCCGTGGGCGAACCCGCCAGATACCGACCACCGGATCCGCCGCCGGCGTTGACCAGCGAGATGTAGTGGTTCCAGTTCCAGTGGGGACCGGGGTCGGTGTGGTCGTTGCCCGGCAACTCGTGGTGGCCCTTGATGGCGGTACGGTTCTTCGGCAGGCCGTACTTGTCGCACAGGTAGCGGGTCAGCGCCGCCGACGAGCGGTACATGCTCTCGGTGAACCAACTCGGGTTGTCGACGAAGCCCTCGTGCTCGATGCCCACCGAGTACGGGTTGGCCGAGCGCGCGTGGTAGGCGGTGTCGCCCTCGCGCACCATCTGGGTGATCTCGCCGTTGCTCGACTTCACGACGTAGTGCGCGCTCACCCCCGCCGACGGGTTCTGGAACCAGCTGATCGTCCCCGCGTACGAGCCCTGGGTCACGTGCACCACCACGGTCGTGATCCGCGAGGAGCGGCCCGCCGCGTAGTTGCCGCCGTACGCCGAGACCCACCGGGCCGGCGCGTACTCGGGCACCGCCGCGGCGAGGGCGGCCGGTGGGGCCGCACCGGCGGGGGCGACGCTGGCGTACCGGCCGAGTTCCGGCTGCACCCGCTGGGGCGTCACCCGTACGGAGGCGGTGGTGATGCCGACGCGGAGCAGGTCGTAGACGTGGTCGGCGTACAGGCGGGCCGTGGCGTCGTCGGCGGCGTGCGCGTACCGCGCGACCACCGGGTACCAGGCCGAGACGCGGTCCCGGTCGGCGGCCGTGAGCCGCTCGGCGTCGGCGATGTCCCGCAGCAGGGCGGCCCCGCCCCTGATGTTGGCTGAGGTCACCGCCTTCAGTGCGGCCACCGGCTGCCCGGCCAGCTCGGCCGCCCGTTCCAGCGTGCGCTGGCGGGGGTTGCTGACCAGGTGCATGACGCCGTAGCCGTTGGCCTGGCTGGGCTGCCCCTCGTGCCCGTCCAGCCGGGTCTCGCCGTAGCCGACGGCGACCAGCACGTCCCTGGGTACGTCGAACTCGCCGGCCGCCCGGGTGAAGGCCGCCTCCAGCGGGCTGGCCGGCGCGGCGGTGGCCGGCGCGGCCGGGCTCAGCAGCGTCGCCGCGAGGACGGCGGCGGCGCCCGCGCGCCAGGGGAGTCTGTCGGGTCTCATGGTGGTCTCCCGTCCGCGCGTCACAGGGTGGTCTCGCCGTTGAGGCCGAAGTAGTCGTGCCACTTGGCGCTGGGGCCGAAGGTGGTGCCGGTGGACAGGGCGACGTGGACGTCGTTGGTGGCGCCCTTGGTGAACACGACGATGTCGTCCCTGCCGTCGCCGTTGACGTCGGCGAGGTAGGGGAACTCCCCGGCGAGGCAGAAGAAGTCGTGCCACTTGACGGTGGTGCCGGCGAACGACGTGCCGGTGGAGGTGGCGGCGTAGACGTCGGCGTTGGCGTCGCAGGTGAAGGTGACGATGTCGTCTCTGCCGTCGCCGTTGATGTCGCCGACACGGGGCAGTTCGGCGCCGACGGCGAACAGGTCGTGCCACTTCTGCGGCGGGCCGAAGGAGGTGCCGGTGGAGAGGGCGACGATGACGTCGGCGGCGGTGTTGGGGCCCTGGGTGAAGGTGATGATGTCGTCGCGTCCGTCGCCGTTGACGTCGCCGAGGGCGGGGTACTCGCCGGTGATCGAGAAGTACTCGTGCCACTTCACCGCCGTCCCCGCGAACGACGACCCGGTGGAGAGCGCCACGTAGACGTCGCCGGCCGCGTTGTGGGTGAAGGCGACGATGTCGTCGCGGCCGTCGCCGTTGACGTCGCCGACCGCGGCGATCTCCGCGCCGGGGGCGAACCACTCGTGCCACTTCTGTCCGCCGCCGAAGCTGCTGCCGTTGGACAGCGCCACGTAGACGTCGCCGGTGTTGCCGTGCGCGAAGGTGACGACGTCGTCCCTGCCGTCGCCGTCGACGTCGCCGGTCGAGGCCGTCTCGCCGCCGATGGAGAAGAAGTCGTTCCACTTCACCGAGGTCCCGGCGAAGCCGGCGCCCGTTGAGGTGCTCACGTAGACGTCGGCGAGGGCGTTCTGGGTGAAGGTGATGATGTCGTCGCGGCCGTCGCCGCTGACGTCGGTGGCGGAGCCACCGGCGATGGCGTGGGTACGCGCCGCCTCGTTGAGCAGGGCCCGTGCCTTGGCCGCCACCTGGTCGTAGCGGTCGGGGAAGCCGGAGCGCTGCACGCACTGGGCGACCTGGCCGGCGCTGTAGCGGGGGTTGTTCCGGTCGCAGACGATCGCGCGGGTGATGTACTGCGTGCTGGCGTAGACCGGGTCCATGATCTGCTCCGGCGTTCCCCAGCCGTAGTCCCAGCGCTGTTGGAACACCCCGAGCGAGGACTTGTCGCCGCACGGCAGGTTGTTCATGTGCGACTCGACCCAGCCGGCCTCGAACGCCGAGAGCATGACCTTGTCGTTGACGTTGTGGGCGCGGGCGACCCGGTAGACGATCACGCTGATCGCGGGATCGTGGTTGGCGGGGATGGAGGAACAGGCCAGCGTGCCGATCGGAGCCTCGGCCTGCGCCGGCGCGGTCGCCACGACTGACGCCAGCGCGGTGCACAGGCCGACCAGCAGGGCGAGGGGAGTGCGTCTCACGATGCTCCTCTGGGGGTGTCAGCGGTTCCGTCGCGGAGGCGCGTTGCCGCCGGTCAGCCGCCGGGGGTTCGCCGCGGCACCTGGTCGCCGGCGTGGGAAATCGATTGCTGGGAGTATCGCCAGGACGTCTACGGCTGTCAATGCGTTCTGGAATCTTCCTTCGGCAACTGAGCGGTGCCGGTAAAGTATTGACATCCCGCGATGTCCCCCGGTTAACTGCCGAGCAATCGATTTCCCGCCGCTCCGCCGGTCATCCTGGAGGGACATCCATGAAGCCCCACGTACGCCGCTGGCTGGCTCTCGCCGCGGCCGCGGCGACCATGATCCCCCCGGCGGCGGCGCACGCCGCCGAGCCCGCCCCCACCCCGCGCGGCGCCGGCACCCTCGCCGTGGCCGACGACAAGGGCCCGGTCGGCTGGGACGTGTACCGCCGCCTCGACCGGCTCCCCGAGCTGGCCGCCGGCAGCCGCACCCGGCAGTTCTCCAGCTTCGCCCGCGACGGCTCCAACGACGACGGCTTCGTCGGCACCTACTCGTGCCTGCGCCAGTCGGGCGGCTGCGTCATCGCCGAGGACCGCGGACCGGGCGAGGTGCAGTCGATCTGGTTCACCCGCGACGACGGCAACGTCAGCGCCACCGGCTGGATCCGCATCGAGCTCGACGGCGTGACGGTGGTGGACACCAACCTCCAGCGCCTCGTCGACGGCGGCCTCGGCCACCCGTTCGTGTGGCCGCTCGTGACCAACGCCGACCAGACCTCCGGCGGGGTCACGGTCAAGGTGCCCATGCCGTACCGGGAGTCCATGCGGATCACCACCCAGTTCAACCCGCTGTTCCACCACGTCACCTACCGCACGTTCGCCGACGCGGTCGGGGTGTCCAGGTTCGACCCCGCCGACCCCGCCACCGACGTGGTCGAGAGGCTGCGCGCCGCCGGCCAGCGCGACCCGAAGCCGAGCCAGCCCGGCGCGAGCACCAGGACCGCCCGCGTCGACGTCCCCGCGGGCGGGCAGGCGACGCTCGCCGCGTTCACCGGCCCCGCCGCCGTCACGGCGTTGCGGCTGCGGCTGCCCGACGCGGCGGCCACCGCGTCGACGCTGTCGGGCCTGCGGCTGCGGATCACCTTCGACGGTCGCGCCACCGTCGACAGCCCGGTGGGCGAGTTCTTCGGCGCCGGGCTCGGCGAGCGCTCCGTGCGCTCGCTGATGTTCGCCATGGACTCCGCGCCGGGCGGCTGGTACAGCGCCTGGTGGCCGATGCCGTTCCGGTCCACGGCGACGCTCTCCGTCGCCAACACCACCGGCGCCGCCGTCGCCGGCGTCCAGGCGGAGGTGACCACCGCGCCGGGCGCCGCCTGGGCCGCAGCGCTCGCCGCCGACGGCGCCGCCGGCTACTTCACCACCCAGTCGCGCCGCGCCGAGACCGTGGGGGGCAACGACTGGATCGTGGCCGACCAGCCGGGCCGGGGGCGCTTCGTCGGGGTGTCGCAGACCGCCCGTGGACACATCATCGGCGGCAACACCCGCAACTACCTGGAGGGTGACGAGCGCATCCACGTCGACGGCTCGCCCACGCCGCAGATCTACGGCACCGGCACCGAGGACTTCTACGAGTCCGGGTGGTACTTCAACCGGGGGGAGTACAGCGGCGTCTTCACCGGCAACACCGCCCACCTGTTCCGCTCCGGCGGCTGCGTCGACGAGTGCGACGCCATGTACCGGCTGATGATCGGCGACGCGGTCCCCTACGCCACGGCGCTGCGCTTCGGCATCGAGCACGGCCCGACCAACGACATGCCGGCCGACTACGCCTCGACGGCCTTCCTCTACACCCAGCCGACGGTCGCCCTGCGCCGTACCGACACGCTGGTCACCGGCGACGCCGCCAGCCGCGCCGGGCACGCGTACACCGACTCCGGCACCCAGCATTCGCTGACGGCGCCGTACGAGGGCGACGACGACAACGTCCCCGTCACCGGCCAGGTGCGCGCCAGCGGCGGCGCCGTCAGCTTCCGGCTCGCCGTCGACCCCGGCAACCAGGGCGTACGGCTGCGCCGGCACGGCGACCAGGCCGCCGCGTACCAGCAGGCCGCCGTCTCGGTCGACGGCAGGCCGGCCGGGGTGTGGCGGCAACCGCTGGGCAACGACCGGCAGCGCTGGCTGGCCGACGAGTTCGTCCTCCCGGCCGCGCTGACCGCCGGCCGGTCGACGGTCACAGTCACCCTGACCCCGGCCGCCGGCGCCCCGGCGTGGACGGCGGCCCGCTACGAGGCCGACAGCATGGTCGCCCCGTTCCTCGACATCACCAGGCCGGGTGCGGTCGCCGGTCTCGCCCTGGCCGGCGGGCGGGTGCACGCCATCGGCCTGTCCTGGTCGCCCTCGCCCGACGACGTGGGAGTCGCCGGCTACCGGGTCTACGCCTCGCGCAACCCCGGCGTCGCGATCACCCCGGCCAACCTGGTCGGCACGACCCGCGCGACCACCTTCCGGCACGGCCCGCTGCCGGCCGGGCAGACCCGCCACTACCGGGTCGTCGCGGTCGACGGCGCCGGCAACGCCTCCGCGCCGTCGGCCGAGGTGTCGGCCACCACCCGTACGCGCAACACCAGCGACGCCAACGGCGACCGCCGCGACGACGCCGTCGCGTTCACCCGGGGCGCCACCGCCGACGTGACGACCTCCCTGTCGGACGGCGCCAGGTTCGTGCCGGACAGCCGCGTCTGGAACGACTTCTTCGCCGTCGGCGAGGAGATCCCGCTCACCGGCGACGTCGACGGCGATGGGCGGGCCGACATCATCACCTTCACCCGGGGCGACAGCGCGGACGTCTACGTGGGGTTGTCGACCGGCACGACGTACGCCGCCGGGGTCAGGTGGCACGACTTCTTCGCCACCGGCACGGAGATCCCCGCGGTCGGCGACGTCAACGGCGACGGGCGCGCGGACATCATCACCTTCACCCGGGGCGCCACCGCCGACGTGTACGTGGCGCTGTCGACCGGCAGCGGCTTCGGCCCGGGCGTCAAGTGGCACGACCACTTCGCCCTCGGCGACGAGCTGCCGGCGGTGGGCGACGTCGACGGCGACGGTCGCGACGACGTGGTGACGTTCACCCGGGGCGCCACCGGCGACGTGTTCGTCTCCCTCTCCGACGGGACCCGGTTCGTCGAGGACGGCTGGAAGTGGCACGACTCGGTGGCGCTCGGCGATCAGCTGCCGGCGCTGGGCGACGTCGACGGCGACGGTCGCGACGACGTGGTGACGTTCACCCGCGGCGCCACCGGCGACGTGTTCGTGGCGCTGTCCGACGGGACGCGGTTCGTCCCGCAGGTCGCCAGGTGGCACGACTGGTTCTCGGTGGACGACGAACTTCCCGGCATCGGCGACTTCAACGGCGACGGAAGGGCGGACCTCGTGACGTACACCCGGGGGACCAGAGCGGACACGTACGTGGCGCTGTCGACCGGCGGCGGGTTCGGCGCCGGGGTCAGGTGGCACGACCAGTTCGCGCCCGGCACCGACCTGCCCCGCCCGAGCGTGTCGTGATGCGCGCGCCCCGGATGCTCGCGGTGCTCCTGCTCGGCGCCGCGCTGCTGACCGTCCCGGCCGCGCCGGCCGCCGCCGAGGACGTCGTACGGGCCGAGGCGGAGTCGCTGGCGGTGGTGTCGGCCACCGCCCCGGTCGAGGCGCAGTCGAACTGCTGCGGGGTCGCCTGGTCGGCCGGCCGCCAGCTGTGGCTGCGGGGCGCCCGGGCGGGGGACTCGGTCACCGTGACGCTGCCGTCGGTGCCGGCCGGGCAGTACGACATCGGCGCGGTGCTCACCCGCGCCGCCGACTACGGCACCCTGCGCTTCGCCGTCGACGGGGTGGCCGTCGGTCAGCTCTTCGACGGCTACGCCCCCACCGTGCGGCGCGTCGAGGCGGTGCCGCTGGGGTCGGCCTCGCTCGCCGCCGGCAGCCACCGGCTGACGGTGACGGTGACCGGCCGCTCCGCCTCCTCGACCGGGTTCTTCGCGGGCCTGGACACGCTCACCCTGCGCCGCGTCGGCCCGCTGGCGGCGGTCACCACGACGGCGTACGAGACGGTGGGCGAGACGCCGGCGCGCGGGCCGCTGACCCGGGTCTACGACCCGGGCGTGGGGGAGCCGACAGCGTGGTACTACAACGACCACACGATCGTGCGCGACCAGCGGACCGGGGTGTGGCACGCCTTCGCCATCGCCCACGCCGAGCCCGGCGCGCCGCAGGACGAGAAGAGCTTCGGCCACGCCACGGCGCCGACGCCCACCGGGCCGTGGACGAAGCAACGACCGGCGTTGACGGCCGACCCGGCGAGGGGCGAACAGTGGATCTGGGCGCCCCACGTCGTCTACGACCAGGGCGTCTACCACATGTTCTACGCCGCCGGCAGCCCCGACTACGCCAACTACCGGATGCACCTGGCCACCTCGACCGACCTGTTCACCTGGACCCGCAGCCCCGCCAACCCGCTGTTCACCGACGGCTGGGAGGCCCGCGACCCGATGGTGACCCGCGTCGGCGACCGGTGGGTCATGTACTACACGGCGACCTCGAACCCGCAGGGCGGCAACCACGTGGTCGCGTACCGCACCAGCACCGACCTGCGCACGTGGAGCGGCCGGGGCGTGGCGTACGCGTCGCCGCACACCGGCCGGGCGGCCGGGCAGACGGAGTCGCCGTTCGTGGTGCGCCGGGGGGACTGGTGGTACCTCTTCGTCTGCTGCCACGGCACCGACTACGGCGCGGCGTACCGGCGCACCGCGGTCTACCGCAGCCGGGACCCCCTGCGCTTCGAGGGGGCGGAGAAGGTGACCGTGCTCGACGCGCACGCCGCCGAGGTCGTGGTGGACGGCGACAACTGGTACCTCAGCCACGCCGGCTGGGGCCAGGGCGGGCTGTGGCTCGCCCCGCTGACCTGGTCCAGTCAGGTGGTCGCCCGGGGCTACCAGGTGAGCACCGGCTTCCTGCGCGCCGACGTACGCACCTGGCCGCACACGCGCCTCGCGTCGCTGGCGGTCGACCCGGCCGGCGGCGGGGCGTACCGGGCGGCGCTGGACTCCTCGCACCGGGGCACCGGTCCCTACCTGGCGGTCGGGCGCTTCGACGTCACCGACCGGGCGGGCCCGCCGGCCCGGGTGGACGTCTCCGCCGACGGCTCCCGGATCCACCTGGTCGGCATGCGCATGGGCGACGAGCCGGTCACCGCCGACTGGCTGCTGACGGTGGCGCCGCGCTGGAGCGGGCCGGCGTTGCAGAGCGACGTCACCTGGTCGGTGACCGGCCCGACGACGGCGCCGGTGTGGGAGGTGGCGTTCAACGTCGACGGCGCCCTGCCGTCGGTGGGCGACCCCGCCGTGGCGGCCCGCCCGACCGGTGACGTGACCGGGATGCCGACGTGGTCGATGACCTCCGGGGCGAACCTGTCCCTGGTGGCGGCGCACCGCTGGGCCTCCGCGTGGCGCGGCGACAACACCTGGTACGACGCCGGTCACGCGATGGCGGCCTGGCAGCCGCTCTGGCGAAACGGGGGCGTGGCGTGGCCGCCGGGGGCGTACGCGGGCGGCACATGGCGGTTCGCCGCCAGCGGGGCGGGGCGGGACACCGCGTTCGCCGAGACCGTGCACGCGGCGGTCAACGCGGTGCCCTGAGGGGGGCCGCCGGTGCGGGTCGGGCGGCGGGGCGGCAGCCCGGCCCGTACCGGGGCGTTGACACGACTTCGACGCTCCTCTATGTTGCCAGAAATCGATTTCCGATCTCTCCGGAGGCCCGCATGAGCGACCAGGTCGTCGTCGCCATGTCCGGCATCGCGAAGCGCTTCGGCGGCGTGCACGCCCTGCGCGGCGTGGACCTCGTCCTGCGGGCCGGCGAGGTGCACGCCCTGCTGGGGGAGAACGGGGCCGGCAAGTCGACCCTGATCAACATCCTGTCCGGCGTCGTCACCGACCACGACGGGCAGATCTCGGTCGGCGGCGAGCCCGTACGCTTCGCCGGTCCGGCCGCCGCCCAGGCCGCCGGCATCGCCACCATCCACCAGGAACTCGACCTCGTGCCGGCGCTCTCCGTCGCCGAGAACCTCGTGCTCGGCCGGGAGCCGCGCACCCGGCTGCGGACGCTCGACCGGCGCGCCATGACCCGCACCGCCCGCGACTGGCTGGGCCCCCTCGGCGCGCAGATCGACCCACGCCGGCCCGTCGGTTCGCTGCGCGTCGGCGAGCAGCAGCTCGTCGAGATCGCCAAGGCGCTCTCCCTCGACGCCCGCGTGCTCATCATGGACGAGCCGACCGCCGCGCTCGGCGATGCCGAGGTGCGGCGGCTGATGTCCACCATCCGGGCGCTACGCGAGCGCGGCGTGGCCGTCGTCTACATCTCGCACCGGCTCGAGGAGATCGAGCAGATCGCCGACCGGGCCACCGTCCTGCGCAACGGCGAGGTGGCCGGCACGCTGCGCCCGACGCGCGCCGACCGGCAGCGGATCATCACGCTGATGGTGGGCCGTCCGGCGGAGGCGCTGTTCAGCGAGGGATCCACCGGGCCCGCGCGCCCCGCGGGGGACCCGGTGCTGGAGATCGACGACCTGACCGTACGGCCCCGGGGCACCCGCCCCGGGCGCTGCGAGCCCGCCGGCGTCAGCCTGAGCGTCCGCGCCGGGGAGATCGTCGGCCTGGCCGGCCTGATGGGGGCGGGCCGCACCGAGCTGCTGGAGACCCTGTACGGCGCCGGCCCGCCCGGGCGCCGCAGCGGCCAGGTCCGGTTGGCCGGCCGCCCGTACGCCCCGCGCGACCCCCGCGCGGCCCTGCGCGCCGGCGTCGGCTTCGTGCCGGAGGACCGCCGCCGCTCCGCCCTGGTCCTCGAGCACCCCGTGGGTCGCAGCATCGTGCTGGCCGCCCTGAGCCGGCTCACCACCGCCGGATTCGTCCGCGGCGGGCGCGAGCGCGACGCGGTACGCCAGCAGGTCGCCGCCCTGGCGATCAGGACGTCGTCGGCCGCCGCGCCGGTCGGCTCCCTCTCCGGCGGCAACCAGCAGAAGGTCGTCTTCGCCCGGCACCTGCTCACCCGCCCACGCCTGCTGCTGCTCGACGAGCCGACCCGGGGCGTCGACGTCGGCGCCAAGGCGGAGATCTACCGGCTGCTGCGCCGGCTCGCCGACGACGGCATGGGCATCCTGCTCGCCTCGTCGGAGCTGCCCGAGCTGACCGGCGTCTGCGACCGGATCGTGGTCCTGCGGCGCGGGCGGGCCGTCGCCGAACTGCCGGCCGACGGGTGCACCGGCGAGGACATCCTGACCGCGGCGATGGGCGGCACGTCCGCCGGAGGAGACGACCGATGACCCACCTGCGCGCACCGGAGAAGGGGTCCGGCACGCCGGTGCCGGGCGGCGGCGGCGACCGGTGGTGGCACCGCCCCGGCGGCCGGGGCGAGCTCGTCGAGCGGCTCTTCGCCGTGCAGAGCCTCTTCGCACTGCTGGTGGTGTTCGTGCTGGCCATCGCCGTCTCGCCCCGCCGCGACGGCGAGATCCTGTTCCTGTCCACCGAGAACCTCGGCAACATCGTCCGCGCGGTCTCCGAGATCGGGATCATCGCGGTCGGCATGACGTTCGTCGTGCTGCTCGGCGGCATCGACCTCTCCGTCGGCGCCATCCTCGGCCTGTCCGCCGTCGGCACCGCGACGCTGATGGTCGACTCGGGGCTCGGCATCCTTCCGGCGGTCACCGTCGTCCTGCTGATCGGCGCCCTCTTCGGCGCGTTGCAGGGCTACGCGACGGCCCGGCTCGGCATCCAGTCGTTCATCGTCACCCTCGCCGGACTCCAGGTCGCGCGTGGCCTCGCCCGGATCTGGTCGGGCGGGCTCGGCATCCCGATCGCGTACGGCGACGGCCCGCAGGAGGCGCCCCCGGCGTTCGAGATCCTCAACGGCACCATCAACGGCGTGGTGCCCGTCCCCGCGGTGCTGTTCATCGGCATCGGCGTGGCCGCGATCGTCGTGCTGCGCAAGACCGCGTTCGCCCGCCACGTCTACGCCATCGGCGGCAACGAGAAGGCCGCCCGCCTCTCCGGCGTGCCCGTGCTGCGCGTCAAGGTCGCGGTCTTCGCCATCGCGGGCCTGCTCGCCGCCGTCGCCGGCATCGTCCACGCCGGACAGCTCAACCAGGGCAGCCCCAACGACGGCGCCGGTTACGAACTCGACGCCATCGCCGCCGTGGTCATCGGCGGCACCAGCCTCGCCGGGGGCACCGGCTCGATGGGCGGCACGCTCGCCGGGGCGCTGCTGCTCGGCATCCTCAACAACATCCTCGCGCTCAACAACATCGACGCCAACGTGCAGCTACTGATCAAGGGACTGGTGATCGTGGCCGCCGCCGGGCTGCAGAAGCTCCGCCGCAGCATCGTCTGAACCGCCACCGAACAAGGAGCGTCATCATGCGCACCCGTACCGTCCTTCTCGCCCTGCTGTGCACCGGCGCGCTCGCCGCCTCCAGCGCGTGCAGCGTGGAGAAGCCGTCCGACGGCCGCGACGCCGCCGCCAGGAACTGCGGCACCGGCAAGGACTTCCTGATCGGCATGTCGCAGGCCAACAACGCCGAGCCCTACCGGCAGGTCATGAACAACGACGTGCAGACGGCGGCGAAGTCCGTCCCCGGGTTCAGCGTGGTGGTCTCCGACGCCGCGCAGGACAACAGCAAACAGGTCGCCGACGTGGAGAACTTCCTCACCCAGAAGATCGACCTGCTGATCATCTCGCCGAACGAGGCCAAGCCGCTGACCGCCGTGGTGCGCAAGGCGTACGACCGGGGGGTCCCGGTGATCGTGCTCGACCGCAAGGTGGAGGGCGAGGCGTACACGGCCTTCGTCGGCGGGGACAACGTCGCGATCGGCAGGGCCGCCGGCGAGTTCTACGCCACGACGCTGCTGCCCGACGGCGGCAAGGTCATCGAGATCGCCGGGCTGCCCGGCTCCACGCCGGCGGCCGAACGCGCCCAGGGCTTCCGGGAGGGCATCGCGGCCAACCCGAAGATCGAGGTCGTCGCCTCCCAGCCGGGGGACTGGCTGCGCGAGAAGGGCCAGTCGGTGGCCGACGCGCTGCTCAAGGCTCACCCCGACGCCGCCGCCGTCTACGCCCACAACGACCCGATGGCCGAGGGCGCGTACCTGGCGGCGAAGGCGGCCGGGCTGCACACGAAGGTGAAGTTCACCGGCATCGACGCCCTACCGGTGCCGTCGGGCGGCATCAAGGCCGTCGAGCAGGGCCGGCTCGCGGCGACCTTCCAGTACGCCACGGGCGGCCGGGAGGCCGTCGACCTGGCCCGCAGGATCCTCGTCGACTGCGCCGGGGACGTCCCGCGTACCACGACCCTCGACACGATGCGCGTCACGAAGGAGAACGCGACCGAGACGTACGCGAAGCTCGGCGGCGTCGCCTGAGCACCGACCCGTCACGGCCCGACGGCCGCGACCCGCACCTGAAGATCGGGGGATGGCTGGCATGACGGTGGCCGCGGTGCTCGGCGTCGACATCGGCACGTCCAGCAGCAAGGGCGTCCTGGTGGACCTGTCCGGGGGCGTGCTGCGCTCCGCGGTGCGGGAGCACCGGGTGGACCGGCCGCGACCCGGCTGGGTGGAGATGGACGGCCGCATCTGGTGGGACGAGTTCGTCGGCCTCACCCGTGAGCTGCTGGCCCCGCGCGACGCCCACGTGGTGTCGGTCGGGGTCAGCGGCATGGGGCCGTGCGTGCTGCTCACCGACCCTGCCGGCACGCCCCTGCGTCCGGCCATCCTCTACGGCGTGGACACCCGCTGCACGCCGCAGATCGCCCGGCTCACCGAGCGCTTCGGCGCCGACGAGATCCTGCGCCGGTGCGGCTCGGCGCTGTCGACCCAGGCGGCGGGGGCGAAGGTCGCCTGGGTCGCCGACGCCGAGCCGGAGCTCTTCGCCCGGGCCCGGCGGCTGTTCATGCCGAGCTCCTGGCTGCTCTGGCAGCTGACCGGCCGGTACCTGCTCGACCAGCACTCGGCCAGCCAGTGCACGCCGCTGTACGACAGCGCGGCGCAGACCTGGTACCGCCCCTGGGCCGACGAGATCGCCCCGGGGCTGGAGCTGCCCGAGCTGCGGTGGCCCGGCGACGTGGCGGGGACGGTCACCGCCGGGGCCGCCGCGACCACCGGGCTGGCGCCGGGCACCCCGGTCGTGACCGGAACGATCGACGCCTGGTCGGAGGCGGTCAGCGTGGGCGCCCAGGGCGTCGGCGACCTGATGCTCATGTACGGCACCACGATGTTCCTCGTGCACACCGTGCCGCACCCGCTGACCAGCCCGTCGCTGTGGGGCACGGTCGGCGCGCTGCCGGGCACCCGCAACCTGGCCGGCGGTATGGCGACCTCCGGGGCGATCACCGGGTGGCTGCGGGAGCTGTTCGACGCCGCCGACTACCCCGAGCTGCTGCGCCTGGCCGAGCGGTCCGGGCCGGGCGCGCGGGGCCTGCTCATGCTGCCGTTCTTCGCCGGCGAGCGCACCCCCATCCTCGATCCCGACGCCCGGGGCGTGATCGCCGGCCTGACGCTCTCCCACGGGCGCGGCGACATCTACCGCGCGGCGCTGGAGGCGACCGGGCTGGCCGTGCGCCACAACATCGAGACGATCGAGGCGGCCGGCGGCGACATCCGCCGCGTCGTGGCGGTGGGCGGCGGCACCCGGGGCGACCTCTGGACGCAGATCGTCTCGGACGTCACCGGCCGGGCGCAGCACGTCCCGTCGATCACCATCGGCGCCAGCTACGGCGCCGCGTACCTCGCCGCCGGGGCGGTGCAGCCGGTCGACATCCACCGCTGGAACCCGATCCGGGAGGTCCGCGAGCCGCGCGCCGAGCTCGCCGCCGACTACGACGAGCTGTACGGGCTGTACCGGCAGTTGTACGCCGGCTCGAAGTCCGTGGCCCACGCGTTGGCGGCCCGCCAGGCGCGCCTCGCGACCCCGCCCCAGCCAGGAACCGACGAGCCGATGGAGGAAGTCAACCCGTGAGCAACTACACCATTCCGGTGCTGGTCGAGCCGCCGGCCGCCGTCCCCCGGACGGTCTACACGGTCGCCAGCGGCGACCTGCGGCCCGCCGCGAACGTCACCGGTTGGCCGACCCAGCAACGCCTCGAGTCGGACCTCGCGGCCGCGGTCACCGCCCTGGGCTGGCAGACCCGGCGGACCCACCCGGTCGACGACCGCGCCGGTCACGGCTTCATCGACAGCCAGCGCGCCGGCATCGAGGTCTTCCAGCAGATCCCCCTCGACGCCCCGCTCGTCGTCGTGGAGGCGGTGTGGCAGTACAGCCACCACGTGCTGGCCGGGCTGCGCGCCCACCGGGGCCCGATCCTGCTCGTGGCGAACTGGAGCGGCGAGTTTCCGGGCCTGGTGGGCCTGCTGAACCTCGCCGGCAGCCTCACCAAGGCGGGCGTGCGGTACTCGGCGTTGTGGAGCGAGGACTTCACCGACGAGTGGGCCCGCAACGGGCTGAAGGCCTGGCTGGAGACCGGCGAGGTGGTCCACGACGAGAGCCACGTTCGGGATCTGCCGCCGCTGCCGTCCGACCCCGAGGTAGCGCTCGGCGTGGCGTTGGCCCGGCAGCTCCGGCGCCGGCCGGCCGTCATCGGCGTCTTCGACGAGGGCTGCATGGGCATGTACAACGCGATCATCGACGACGAGCTGCTCAACCCGCTCGGCATATACAAGGAACGGCTGTCGCAGAGCGCGCTGGTGGCGGAGATGTCGCGGGTGTCCGACGAGGAGGCGCAGGCGGTGCGGGCGTGGCTCGACGCCGCCGGGATGACCTTCCACACCGGCACGGACGAGGCCATCGAGCTGACCGACGCCCAACTGCTCAGCCAGTTCAAGATGTACGTCGCCGCGCTGCGCATCGCCGACGACTTCGGCCTGGACGCGGTCGGCATCCAGTACCAGCAGGGGCTCAAGGACACCGTGCCGGCGAGCGACCTGGCCGAGGGGCTGCTCAACGACGTGTCCCGGCCGCCGGTCACCAGCCGGGACGGCACGCGCGAGCTGTACGCGGGGCGGGCCCTGCCGCACTTCAACGAGGTCGACGAGGGCGTGGCGGTGGACTCGCTGGTCACCAACCGGATCTGGACCGCGATGGGGATGGACCCGGCCACGACCCTGCACGACATCCGCTGGGGGGAGTCGTACGGGCCGGACTTCGTCTGGGTGTTCGAGATCTCCGGCTCGGTGCCCGCCTCGCACAACGGCGGCTACGACCGGTCGTACAGCATGCGGCAGCCGCCGATGTACTTCCCGCTGGGCGGCGGCACCCTGAGCGGTGTCTCCCGACCGGGCGAGATCGTCTGGTCGCGGATCTTCATCATGGACGGCGTGCTGCACGCCGACCTGGGCCGGGGCACCGTGGTGGAGCTGCCGGCCGCCGAGACGCAGCGTCGGCTGCGGGCCACCACCCCGCAGTGGCCGATCATGCACGCCGTCCTGCACGGCGTGGGCCGCGACCAGCTGATGGCCCGGCACAGGGCCAACCACGTCAACGTGGTCTACGCCGATGACGCCGACGCCGCCGACCGCGCCCTGCGGGTCAAGGCCGCGATGCTCGACGCGCTCGGGGTGCGGGTGCACCTGTGCGGCGACGTGTCGCTGTGATCCCGGGCGCGCTGCGGCGCGGGTTCAGCGGGCCTGGGCGGGCAGCCCGCCCCGCCCGGCGGTGGGCTGCCCGCCCGGCCCACCCGGCGAGCGGACCGAGCTTTCGCGTATCCGCAGGGTGGTCCGCAGGGTGACGGTCGAGGAGGCCTTCGCGGGGTTGGCGATCCGCTCGGTGAGCAGCGACGCCGCGGCCCGCCCCAGGTCGTACGTGGGCTGTGCGACCGTGCTCAGCGAGGGGCGCACCAGGTGGGCCCAGGGGATGTCGTCGAACCCCACCACGCCGCACCGGGCGGGCACGGTGACACCCCTGTCGACCAGGCACTCCATCGCGCCCACGGTCATCAGGTTGTTGGTGACGAAGACCGCGTCCGGCGGCTCGGCCGCGCCCAGCAGGGACGCCATGGCCCGGTAACCGCCGTCCTCGCGGAAGTCGGCGTGGCGGACCATGTCCTCCGGCACGCTCCGGCCGGCCGCGCGCAGGGCCTGCTGGTAGCCGCGCAGCCGCTGCACCGCGGTGGAGATCCGGCGCGGTCCCGTGATGCAGGCGATCCGGCGGTAGCCGCCGTCGACCAGGTGGGCGGTGGCCGTCTCGGCGCCGTGGACGTTGTCGACGAGCACGGTGTCCACGGCCACCCCGTGGGGCTGCCGGTCGATGGCCACGACCGGCATCCCGGCCTCGGTGAGCCGGTTGATCAGGGCCGGTCGCCCCGACGGCGAGATGATCACCCCGGCCATGCGTTCGGCCAGGGCCGCCGTCACGTAGCGGGTCTCCTTGTCGGGATCCTCGTCGCCGTTGCAGAGCACCACGGAGAAGCCGGCCTCCTGCGCCACGTCCTCGATGCCGCGTACCAGCGAGGTGAAGAACGGGTTGCCGATGTCGGAGATGATGACCGCCCAGAGGCTGGTGCGCTGCCGGCGCAGGCTGCGGGCCACCGCGTTGGGTCGGTAGTCCAGGTCGAGCATCGCCTGGCGTACCCGCGCCGCCAGGTCCGGATCCACCGACGAGTGGCCGTTGAGCACCCTCGACACCGTCGACGCCGAGACCTCGGCCACCCGAGCCACGTCGTAGATGGTCGTCATGTGGCCGCCCCTGTCGGTGTCGTACGCTCGGTCCCGCGTCGGCCCCGGAGGCAGCCGTACGCGCGAGCGCCACCGTGCGTCGCGACCCGCCGTCCGAGAGTGTCCGCCTGAGATCCTATAGGGCAGGCAATCGATTTCTCCCCACCGTCCCAGCCCCGCCCGCCGACGGCGGATCCGGGCCCCGCCAGCGGCACCCCGCCGCACGCCGGGACGGTGGCGCGAGCCGTGCAGAGTGGGGATGCCCGCACCGGCGTGGACGTCCGGCAGCGGTCGGGAGTGCGCGGTGGTGTGGGGAGGAGCGGGGCGTGACGTCAGACGGGGCGAGTGATCTGTCGCGGGACACCGCCCGGACCATCGGGCTGGCGAGCCGGATCCTGCTGGCCTACTTCGACGACGACATGGCCCAGGTGGCGGCCCTGGTCAACCCCCGCCCGCAGGAGGCCGTCGAGGCGCTGATCGTCCTGGCCCAGTCGGCGATGGTGCAGGCCACCGGCGGGCCGGACGAGGCGATGACGAAGCTGCGCGAGTTCGCCGTACGGGCCGAGATCGAGCTGGGCGAGTGCTACCCGGACCGACGCGTCGACCCGGGTAGCACTCCGCTCAGGCGCGGGTGAGGCGTACGGCGTCGGCGACCACGTAGCCGCTGCCACTGGTCCAGCGGCTCACCCCGACCTTGTTGGCGTCGCCGGCCGCGAGGGTGAACACGCCGATCGACACCCACCGGCCGCCGTTGACGCGCTGGTCGACCGGCACCGTCCGGTTGCCCGAGGCGGTGGCGACGATGTACGGCGTCTGGCCGTTGTACCCGGGATCGGCCGGGTACCAGACCGAGATCTCGTACGTCCCCGTCTCCGGGATGTTCGCCCGGTACCAGGCGACGTCGCTGGCCGACGCCGGGTTCGCGAAGCGGTAGTCCGTGCCGAACCGGCTGCCGGAGTACGCCGACGTGCTCCAGTTGGTGCTCGCCGTGAACCGGCCGGACGTGGTGTTGTCGACGGTGGTGCTCCACTGCTGCGGGGGCGGCTGCTGGGACGTGCTGACGTCCAGGTAGTTGCGGTCGATCTTCATCGTCACGCCGCCCCAGGTCTCCGTCACGTCGCCGGCGTACTGGTGCAGCCGTTGGTGGTTGGCGTAGTACGCGTCGGAGCAGTAGGCGCCGGCGTCGGTGTCGGCCACGCCGTTCCACCAGGCGATCCAGATCTGGTCCAGCCTGGTGTAGCTCGCGTTGTCGTACTCCAGGCAGACGTCCCGGATCCCGGAGGATCCGCTGGAGTACATGCCGGCCAGGTAACCCCGGGTGTGCAACCGGTCGACCCAGCCGGACAGGAACGACAGCACCGCGGCGCGGCACGCCGTGGTGGTCGGGTAGTGCTCGATGTCGTTGTAGATGGTGCTGCCGGCGCCGATGCCCAGCGCCTGCGCGGCGTTGGCGGCGCTGTCGGCGGCGGTGCGGCCCTGCGAGCGCGCGGTGGCGGGGTCGGCGGACATCTTCGGCGCGCGGGTGCCGCAGGGCGCCTGGTAGCCGAGTTCGATGGGGATGAGCCGCCAACCGTTGGCGGTCTGGTTGCTGACCCAGGTCGCCGTCAGGTTGGGCTGCGCACAGGTGCGGCTGGCGCCGCTGATGTAGATGCCCACCGCGCGGTACGGCGAGCTGGCCCGCCAGGCGTTCATCGCCGACTGCGACGGGGCGGCGCAGGTGTCGAAGCCCTTACCGACGAAGGTGCCGGGCTGCGGACCGACGGCCGACACCGCCACGGACTGCGGCTGCGGCGGTGGGGCCGGCGTGGACTCCGCCGCGGCCGCCGATCCGAGCGCGGTGGTGAGCGCCGCCGTGGTGGCGAGGCTCATCAGCCAGGTGGTGGTCCTCTTCATCCGGTCTCCCTCGAAGAATTTTTACACGAGGATGAAATCAGTGAAGAACTTTTACACAGCTGATCGACGGTTGGCAATAGCTTCGATCGATGGACGTGCCGGTCACCAGGCGCAGGGCGCGTAGTCCTTCAGGAAGCAGCCGTACAGGTCCTCGCCCTGCTCGCCACGGACGATCGGGTCGTACACCCGGGCCGCGCCGTCGACCAGGTCCAGCGGGGCGTGGAAGCCGGCGTCCGCCAGCCGCATCTTCGTCGGGTGCGGACGCTCGTCGGTGATCCAGCCGGTGTCGACGCTGGTCATCAGGATGCCGTCGGTCAGCATCTCCTGGGCGCTGGTGCGGGTCAGCATGTTCAGCGCGGCCTTGGCCATGTTGGTGTGCGGGTGCCCCGGGCCCTTGTAGCCGCGGCCGAACTGGCCCTCCATGGCCGAGACGTTCACCACGTACTTGCGGCGGGCCGGTGCCGCGGCCATCGCCGCCCGCAGACGGCTGACCAGCACGAACGGGGCCGTCACGTTGCACAGCTGCACTTCCAGCAGCTCCACCGGGTCCACCTCCTGCACCCGCTGCACCCAGCTGTTGACCGGGTCGAGGTCCGGCACCAGGCCGCCGGCGTCGATGGCGGTGGCCGCCGCGATCCGTTCCGGCGAGGCGGAGCCACTGGTCAGCGCGAGCGCCGTGAGCGCGTGCGGGGTGAGCGGAGTCGACTGCGGCGCGGCGGTCAGGCTGCCCGCCGGGTCGCTCCCGCCGGCAGGCTTGGCGAACGTGACGATCTCCGGCAGGGGACCGTCCGGCAGGGCCGCGGCCTCCGCGGCGACGAGCTGAGCGTACGCCCCGGGGCTGCGCCGTACGGTCTGCGCCGCGTTGTTGATCAGGATGTCGAGCGGACCCTGGCTGCTGACCGAGTCGGCGAGCGCGATCACCTGGGCGGGGTCGCGCAGGTCGATTCCGACGACCCGCAGCCGGTGCAGCCACTCCGCGCTGTCGGGCATCGCCGCGAACCGGCGCACCGCGTCGTGCGGGAACCGGGTGGTGACCGTGGTGTGCGCGCCGTCGCGCAGCAGCCGCAGCGCGATGTACATGCCGATCTTCGCCCGGCCGCCGGTGAGCAGCGCCCGCCGGCCGGTCAGGTCGGTGCGGGCGTCGCGGCGCTCCCGGTTGAGCGCCGCGCAGGTCGGGCAGAGCTGGTGGTAGAAGGCGTCCACCTCGCGGTAGCGCTGCTTGCAGACGTAGCAGCCGCGCGGGTTGTGCAGGAAGCCGGCCGTGGTGCCCTCGGTGGGGGAGGCGAGCGGGATCCCCTGGGTCTCGTCGTCGATCCGGCCCGGGGCGCCGGTGGCGGTGGCCGCCGTCACCGCGCGGTCCGCCGCCGCGATCGCGTCGCGCCGCTCCTCGCGCCGGCGCTGCTTGATCACCTTGTAGAGCCTCGCCGTGGCCCGCTGCACGCGCACCACGTCGGGGTGATCGGGAGGAAGGTCCTCCAACGCCTCGAAGACGCTGAGACAGATCTCCAGTCGGCCCTGGTCGATGCCGTCTTGACCGGTTTCCGTAATTTTGTCCGCCGCCATGCCGTCGCTGTCTCGTCCCGTTTCCCGCGCCGGGTCTTCCCGGCCCACGCCAAGTCCGACCCGGAACTGTACGCACCACGCCGGCACCAGCGCATCCCGCGCCCGTCGACCGGCCCGGGAACCGCCTCCCGGCCGTGTCTCAGCGGGGGCCGACGTCGTCGGCCGGCCGACTCGATCCGACCTCGTGCAGGTGCCCCAGCACCTGGGCCCACGAACGCGTCAGGCTGGTCTCGTGGTAGGGGATGGCGTGGTCGGCGCAGAACTGGCGGACCAGTGGCCGGGCGCGCCGGAGGTTGGGTCGCGGCATGCTGGGGAAGAGGTGGTGCTCGATCTGGTAGTTCAGGCCGCCGAGCAGGGCGTCGATGAACCAGTTGCCGCGCACGTTGCGGGAGGTGAGCACCTGGCGTCGGAGGTAGTCGAGCCGGTCGTCGGCGGCGAGGATCGGCATGCCCTTGTGGTTGGGGGCGAAGGCGCTGCCGAGATAGAGCCCGAGCAGGCCCTGGTTGACGAGGACGAACGCGACGGCCTGCGCCGGGCTCAGCACGAGCAGCACGGCCCCGAGGTATCCGACGACGTGCAGGGCCAGCAGCGCGGCCTCCGCGGGGCGTCGCCTGAGCCGACCCGGGCCGACGACCGCCTTGACGCTGTTGGCGTGCAGGTGCAGGCCCTCCAGCAGCAGCAGCGGAAAGAACAGGTACGCCTGGTACCGGACCACGACCGCGCCCGCCCCGCGCTGCCCCCGCGCCTGCTCCCGGGTGAACGACAACGGCCGGACGACGATGTCCGGGTCGTGGCCCTCGGTGTTGGGGTGCGCGTGATGGCGGTTGTGCTTGTCGATCCACCAGCCGTAACTGAGGCCGATCAGGAGATTGCCGTGCACCAGGCCGACCAGGTCGTTGGCGCGGCGGGTACGGAAGATCTGGCGGTGACCGGCGTCGTGACCGATGAACCCGGCCTGCGCGAAGACCACCGCCAGGACGGCTGCGACGCCCAGTTGCCACCACGACTCACCGAGCCACCCGAACAGCGCCCACGTGCCGACGTAGCACCCGCCGAGGGCGCCGATGCGCAGCGCGTAGTAACGACGCCGACGATCGAGCAGGCCCGCGCGCCGGATCACGCGCGACAGCTCCGCGTACTGACTGCCACCGTGGCGTTGGGTGTCGAGGGTGGCGTCGCTCATGGTCGACGCTCGTACTGACGCATCGTCACGACGAGACCAACGGTGGTGGCGACGACCACGACCAGGAGGGGGTGTCGGCGGGCGGCCGATCCGATCCCGCCCAGCCGGTCGCGAAGCGCACGGGCTGCTCCGTCGAGCCCCGCGCCGTCGGTCTTCGGCCGGGCGGTCTGAACCGCCTTCGCCGCCCTGTCGCGCAGCACCTGAGCCGAGTCGGTCAGGCGCCGCCGGGCCCGGCCCCCGATCTCGAGGGCACTGTCCCGACCCCGGGCCCGCACGTTGGTCCTGGCCGCCAGAGCCTGCACGGTGGCACCGAGTTCGGCGCGGGTCGCCTCGATGTCCGCACGGGTGCGATCCGGGTCGCTGCTCGCGTTCGGGGTCATCGTCCTCGTCCCTCCCTGGCCGCCTGCCGCACCGACTCCGCGTCCGCGCGTACGCTGTGCAGCGTCGCCTCCGGCTTGACGGGCATCGTCTGCTTCACCTGCTTCTTTCCGAACAGCGCCAGCAACCCGGCCATCGCGAAGAGAGCCACCGCGACGACCAGCGCGGCCACCCACGCCGGCATGAACTCGGCGAGGACCAGGACGAGCGCGGCGACGAGCGTTCCCGTCCCGAACAGCGCCAATCCGCCGGCGCCGCCGACCATCGCGGCGCCGGAGCCGGCGTGTCTACCCTTGGCGGTCAACTCCGCCCGGGCCAGCGCCAGTTCCTCCCGTACCAGGCGGGTGATCTGGTCCGTCGCACGCTGTACGAGTTCGGCGACCGTGACGTCCTCGCGTGGCCCGTCGGCCGCCCGGGCGCCGCTGGGCGGGTCACTCATCCGCCGTCACCTCCACAGGCAGTTGGGCACGCGCCGGGGCGCGTTCGTCCAGGGCCGTCGGGCGGGCGCCGCCTGGTCACGCCGGGCCGGCGTGGTGCCTGCCTGGTCGTGGGGCGGCGCTCCCCGTCCTCACCGCGCTGCGGCTGCCGATGACGCAGTCTGCTTGTCCCGGCCGGCCGCGCCGCCGGAGACCGGCATCCCGACCGTGCTCGCGTCGGCGAACGCGCCGTCGCGCAGGGCGGGAAGATCGCCGCCCATCGTGTCGCCCACGGCGCGACGGCGCCGAGCCCGTACGACGGCTGCCGCCGCCACCACCGCTGCCAGGGACATCGCCGCCGCCTGCATCAGCGGGACCCTCCTGCTACGTCGACGCCTCATGCCGCACTACCCCTCTCGGTTGCGAATCCGACCTTGTTCTCATCGTGGAGACAGCGCAGGGGCAGTGGGTGGCGATTCGGCGCATTCGACCCGGTCGGGGCATTCGGGCCGGTGATACGCCGCGGGCCGGGGACGGTCAGCGCGGCATGCCGGCACGGAGCCGGGCAAGGGACTGCTTCAGCAGCCGTGACACGTGCATCTGCGACAGCCCGCATCGCTCGGCGATCAGCTTCTGGGTCAGCTGGCCGTGGAACCGCAGCGTGAGGATCCGACGCTCCCGCGGGGGAAGGTCTGCCAGGAGCGACCGCAGTACGAGGTGATCGTCCACCCGGGCGAAGGCGGGATCGACGGCACCGATGAGCGCGAGCGTCCCGAGGTCGTCGGTGTCGTGACGCGGCGCGTCGAGCGACATCAGCCGGTAGGCCTGCGCCGCGAGGGCGGTGGCCTGGATCTCCTCGACGCGCACCTCAAGGTGCTCGGCAAGTTCCGCGGCACTCGGGTGGTGGCCCCGCGACTGCGTCAACTCCGCCGTGCCGGCGCGCATCCTGCCGTTCAGCTCCTGGGCCCGGCGCGGTACCCGCATCGCCCACGTGGTGTCGCGGAAGTGCCGACGGAGGGCACCGAGAATGCTCGGGACCGCGTAGCCGGAGAAGGGCACACCTCGCTCGACGTCGAACCCGTCGACCGCTCTGACCAGGGCCAGCGCCGCAACCTGCGCCAGGTCGTCGTACGGCTCGCCGCGTCCGGCGTACCGGCGGGCCAGCCGGTCGGCCATCGGCAGGCCGTTCTCGATGATCCGGACACGGAGCCTCGCGCGACCGGGATCGTCGCAGTCCAACGCGGCGAGGTGGCGCAGCGACTGCTCGCGGCTGTCCGGCACGTCGAACAGTCGAGGACGGCGAACGGCCGGGGTGGAGTCGAGCATCGTTGGACGCCCCTTCGGGTAGGTGGCGGCGATCTCGGCGGCCACCGGGGACCCGGGCGACAGCCTCACCGTACGCGCTGTCAGGGGTCCGTGCACCACGGGACGGAGCCCTGGCGGAACCCGGCGAGGAAGAGGACGCCGCCGGCGGCTGAGCCGATGCTCAGGTGGGCCGCCGAGCCGGCTGCACCGGTGGGAGCTGCTCGGAACCGTCGACGATCGCCCGGGCCAGATCGGACAGTGGCCGGTTGCGGCTGCGGGCGCTGTCGCGCAACAACGAGAACGCCTCTCCCACATCCAGCCGGAGACGCTCGGCGAGGACGCCCTTGGCCTGTTCGATCAGGACGCGGCTGTGCAGCGCGGTCTGCAACTGCTCGGCGAGGATGTCGCGTCGATGGATGGCGCGCTGCTGGAGCAGCCCGATGGTGGCCACGTCGGCCAGGGCCTGTCCGAGGCGGAGCCTGCCGTCGTCGAGCGCGCCCGGTCGGATGTCGAAGAGGTTCAGCGTTCCGATCACCTCGGAGCGCAGGCGCATGGGCAGGGCGTGAACCGCGGCGAACCCCACCTCGGCCGCGGCAGCCGCGAACCGGGGCCACCGGCCGGCGGTGGACAGTTCGACCACCGACACGGGGCGGCCCGTACGGAAGCAGTCCACGCAGGGACCCTGATCGGTCTGCAACTGGAACAACTCCAGCAGTCGGGTGCGTTCGGAGGAGGCGGCCACCACCTGGAGGGTGTCCCGCTGGTCTGTCAACAGCAGACCGGCCGCCGAGACGCCCAGCAACTGGACGCATCGTTCGGTCAGGGAGTGCAGGAACTCCAGCACGTCGAAATCGTCGACGAGCGTGTCGGCCATTTCCACGAACACATCGGACAACCGGATCTCGGTCATGTCGCTCACCCTCGTCGTACGGCTGTCCGCCGGCTCCGATCGTGGTCCGCGCCGTCGCTTTCCGGCCCCGGCGGACGGACGATCCGGGCGGCGCCCACACCGTACTCGGGAACCGGCTCCCGCGCGCGGCCTCGGGGGTGCCGGCGGCCCGGGCGCGGCGGGCCGCCGGCACGACCGCCGGGGCATCGAGGCGCGTACGATGGCAGTTGCCGCTCGAGACCCTGGTGGCCGACTGGTCCGCCGCTGGCGGACGCCCCTCCACCGCCCATGCCTGCGGTGGCTCATCCGGCTTCCAGGCATGTCGACCGTTCCTCGGAAGGTGGCGGTTCGTGATGACCGCACCGCAGAACCATCCCCACCCGACTCCTCCGGTCAACGGAGACCCACGACCCGAATCCGCTGCCCGGCTGGTGAACCGGATGCCGAGGGTGCAGCGCTCGCGGATGGGCGGCCTGTGGGTCGCCAGCGTCCTGTTCGCGGTCGTGCTCCTGTTGCTCCTGATCTTCGTGCTGCAGAACGGTCAACGCGCCGAGGTGTCGTTCCTCGGCGCGCACGGGACGTTGCCCATCGGTGTCGCCCTGCTGTTGGCCGCGGTCTTCGGCGTCCTGCTCGTCGCCCTCCCGGGCACCGCGCGCATCATGCAACTCCGGCTGCGTCAACGTCGCGCGACCGGGCGCCCCGACGCGGGACCCCCGCCTGGTCCGCAATCCACCCGGTGACCCGTACGTCCGCGTCACGTCAGGCACCGGTCTCCAGAACCGGTGCCTGACGCTCCCTGATTCCGCCGTCTCCACCCCGCCGGTGGACGGGCATCAGGCCGACGCCAGGCCCGCCTCCGGGTCACCGTGCGGCGGCTCTCCTTCCAGGATGGCGGCCAACTCGCGGCGGACGAGACCGTCGTAGCCCGTGGCGACGCGGGGCGCCGGTCCGTTGATCTCACGGAGCCGGTCCGCCGTCCGGCGGACGACGATCGCGGTCACCCAGGCGAGGCCGTCGAGCTGGCGGGATCCTGGCAGTGGCGCGAGCCGCCACACCTCGACGAAGACCGCCCGGGTCACCGCGACCGCGGGCGCCGGGCCGCCGAGGCTCTCCCGGACCCGGGCGAAGACGGCCGGGGCGAGACGGCGGTAGAAGCGACCGAAGGCGGCCGGGTCCCGATCGGCGATCCGCTTGACGAGATCGTCGACGGACTCGGGACCCGGGACGACGTAGCGGGTTGGGACAGGCATCCGATGCTCCCGGTGGTGTGCCTGCGGGGAAGGGGGCACCACCAGGGGCCGGGGCGGCTGCTGCGTGCCTCAGCCTACGGCACGACCCTGCCGCCCGACGGATCGCGCCGCCACCGTTCTTGTCGGCTTCCAAGTCTGGTGCCGGTCCACGAAGCGCCGTTCTGAATGGAGTGGCGGCCGGCTGCGAGATCGGGCCCTCAGGAGAGGGCGCGTCCGGTCGACGTGAGGATCGTTCCGGGTCTGCCGCTCACCGGTCGGCCTGGCGCCCCGCCGGTCGATGTGCGGCGACGATTTCGGGAGTTATTGGAGCATTGTGGCCATGAATGTGCAAAAGTCCGATCTACCTATATTTGCACTTGTGTGGCTCCCGGCCCGCTGTCCCGACAGTGCCGGCCGGAGACGCACCATGAGAGGGCCTCATCGTGACAGTCACCCGAATCCGTCATCTCCGGCGCGCGGCAATGCCGGCGCTCGCGGCCGTCGCCGCCGCCAGCGCGGCCGTCGCCGTGCTGATCGTCAGTGGCACCGGCGCCAGCGCCGCCGAGGCGCCGGTCGGCCTGGGCACAGCGGCGAACTTCTCCGTACTGGCCGGCTCCACCGTGACCAACACCGGTCCGAGCTTCCTGGCGCAGAGCCTCGGCGTCCACCCCGGCAACACCGCGCCCGGCTTCCCGCCCGGCGTCGTCGGCGGCGAGATCCACCTCGGCGACGCCGTCGCCCTGCAGGCCAAGGACGACCTGACCACCGCGTACAACGACGCCGCCGGTCGGACTCCCTTCACCAACCTGCCGGCGGAACTCGGCGGCGCCACGCTCACCCCGGGGGTGTACCGCATCGGCGCCGCGCAACTGACCGGCCAGCTGACGCTCAACAGCCAGGGTGACCCGGCGGCGGTGTTCATCTTCCAGATCGCCTCCACCCTCATCACCGCCTCCAACAGCAGCGTCGTGTTCATCAACGGCGCCTCGCCCTGCAACGTCTACTGGCAGGTGGGCAGCTCGGCGACGCTCGGCACCGGCACCCGGTTCATGGGCAACATCCTGGCCCAGACCTCGATCAGCATGAACACCGGCGCGACCCTGCAGGGCCGGGCCCTGGCCCGGACCGGCGCCGTCACCCTCGACACCAACACCATCAACGCCCCCGTCTGTCTCCAGCCGACAGGAAGCCCGACCACCACCCCCACGGGCACTCCGACGGGCCAGCCCACCGGCACGCCGACGGGCACTCCGACGGGCACGCCGACCGGTACCCCCACGGGCACTCCGACGGGCACGCCGACCGGTACCCCCACGGGCACTCCGACGGGCACGCCGACCGGTACCCCCACGGGCACTCCGACGGGCACGCCGACCGGTACCCCCACGGGCACTCCGACGGGCACGCCGACCGGTACCCCCACGGGCACCCCGACCGGACAGCCCACCGGTACCCCCACGGGCACCCCGACCGGACAGCCCACGGGTACCCCGACCGGGTTCCCGACCCCGAGCCGCACGCAGCTGCCGGTGACCGGTGGTAGCGGCGGTGGCGCGCTGGTCCCCGTGCTGACGGGCCTCGGCAGCCTCGCCGTCGCCACCGGCGCGAGCCTGCTCTTCCTCTACCGCCGCAGGACCTCCTAGGCCTGACGGGGTGGGCCCCGGCGGCCGGTCACCGGCAGCCGGGGCCCGCACCGCTAGGGCACGAGTTTCCGTCACCCGACGGCATCTTCCACAAAGGTGCCGTCGGGTGACGGCTTCGTGCGATCGACCGGCCCGAGGTCGATGAGGTTCCCGGCCGGTAGGTCCGCCGGGCGGTCTGCGCTCAGCCGGAGCGGTGGTCGACCATCGCCTCGACCAGCGCGTCGAGGGGTACGGTGGCGAAGCCGACCCGGGCGTCGCTGGCCCCGTACGGCAGCCAGAGCAGCCCGTCGTGGAGCAGGCCGCCGCAGGAGTAGACGACGTTCGGCACGTATCCTTCGCGCTCGGTGTCGTCGGGGGCCAGCAGCGGCCCGGGCAGTTCCGCGAGCACCCGCTCCGGCCGGTGCAGGTCGAGCAGCAGGGCCCCGATGGCGTAGCGGCGCATCGGACCGACGCCGTGGGTGAGCACCAGCCAGCCCGCCGCCGTCTCGACGGGCGATCCGCAGTTGCCGACCTGGATGAGCTCCCAGCCGCGGCGCGGCCCGTGCAGCGGCACCGGCGCCTGCCAGGACCCGTCGTCGGCCAGGACGGTCAGGCCGATGGTCTCGCCGTCGGAGCGGCAGAGCGCCAGGTGCCGGCCGTCGACGGTCCGGGGAAAGAGCGCCATCCCCTTGTTCCGGGCGCCCGGTCCGCGCATCGGGTCGATCCGGAACCGGGTCAGATCGTCGCTGGCCAACCTCCGGGCGGCGATGTGGCGACCGTCGTACGCGGTGTACGTCGCCTGGTACGTCGGGGTGCCGGCGTCGTCGACGAACCTGACGAACCGGGCGTCCTCCATGCCGTTGCTCTCCGCCGCGGTGGCCGGCCAGAGCACCCGCTCGTGCAGGAGGGTGTCGGCCGGGAAGGCGACGGCGTAGCTGGCCGCGGAGAGCCGGCGCAGCTGCTCCAGGGTGTCCGTGGTGGTATGGCGGTACAGCAGGTCGGGTGGCAGCGCGGCCAGTGTCCGTTCCAGGCCGGCCTCGTCGTACCGCTCCGGCAGGGCGGCCAGCACGGTCGCGCAGACCTCGTTGTCCCAACCCTCCTCGCGTAGCCCGGCGGCGAGCAGGTCCCGTCGGTGATGGACGTGGCTGCGTCGGCCGCTCACCAGCGGTCCCGAGCGCCTTCGCACGGCGAGGCGGCTCCCGGGCCCCAGCACGGCGCTGGCGAACCCGATGGAGGAGAGGTGACCCTCTCCGATCTGGCGCAGGCTGACCGCCACCCGCAGCTGCCCCGGGTGCAGCCCGGACTGGTCGGGATGGGCCACCATGGACGGATTGCACAGGGCCGCGGCCTCGACGGCGTACTCGTGGCTGAAGTAGGCGCCGACCAGCAGCCGCGCGGTGGGGGAGAGCTGCCGGCTGCGTTCGACCCGGTGCCGGACGAGCTCGTAGTGGTGCCGGAAGGTGCCCTCCAGGTCGCGGTGCCGGTCGCCGAAGTCGCGCAGGGTCCGCCGGAGCAGGAGCCGCGTCTCGTCCGGGTCGAGGCTCGCGATCCGGTCGACGAGGTCGTGCGCGCGGGTGCGCGCCACCGCGGCGTCCTCTCCCGGGACGAAGAGCTTGACGACGACCCGTCGGGGATCGGGAGCGAGCGTGTGGCTCTGGCGGGTGGCCAGGATCCCGGTCACGACCACTGCCGGGCGTGCTGGAGGGTGGAGATCAGCGCCAGGGTCGACTCGGCGCCCTGGTTGAAGTTGGGGCCGTGCGGGGTGAGCCCGTCGTAGCCGCCGCCGGTCGCCGGGTCCCACATGGCCATGCCGAGGTCGTTGTGACCCAGGAACCATCCGACGGCCCGCCCGAGCGCGATCCTCCAGGCCGGGTCGCCGGTGATCGCGGCGGCGGTCGCGCACGCGTCGGCGAGGGCGGCGACCTCGATGGGCTGCTGGTCGTGCCGCGGACGAGCGCCGTCGCGCCGCCAGCCGCCGACGGGTACGACCGAGAGCCGCCCGTCGCGCACCTGCACCTCGCACAGCCAGGTCAACATCCGCAGCCCGTCGGCGAGCAGTGCGGCGTTCCCGCGCAGGTGGCCGGCGGCGATGACGACCTCCGCGAGGGCGGCGCTGGCGTAGCTGAGCCGCTGCTGCGGCCACGGCCAGCGCGGGTCGGGATCGCCGGCACCGACCGCCCCGGCGGCGTCGTCGAGCAGCGCCCCCGCCACGGCGTGCCCGGGATGGCGGCGCAGCACCTCGGCGGCGCCCAGCCCGGCGAAGGCCATGGCGTGCGGCGCGGCCGACCGCCGGGCCGCACCGCGGCTGAAGGCCACGAGCGCCTCGGTGCGGATCCAGTCGGCGGGGTTGCGGGCGGCGGCCGTCCCCAGCCCCCACAGCGCCCGCCCCCACCAGTCACCGAGACCGGGCTGGTCGGTCCAGCGCCGGTCGTGGCCGAGGCGGTTGTGGAAGGCGCCGCGACCGTCCTGGGCGTGGGTGAGGAAGGCCAGGTAGCACTCGGCCAGCCCGAGCACCTGCGCCGACGGTTCCGGCTCCCGGCTGGCGACCAGCAGACCCCGGGCGACGTCGTCGGTGCAGTAGCCGTGTTCCCGACGGACGATGGCGTGCCGGGCGTGCTCGAAGAGGCCGGTGTCGTCACTGAGCCGGGCCAGGTGGGTGAGACTCGGCGCGGGTACCGGCATGCCGGCGCCGGACCGGTCGCCCGACGTGGTCACGCCGCTGCCGGGGTGACGGTGGGCGACCGGCCGGCGACGAGCCGCCCGGCGAGGGCCTCGTACCGCGCCGCCACCGACGGCCAGCGCAGGTCCGCCGCGATCGGTCGGGAGCGCCCGGCGAGGTTCGCGGACAGGCCGGGTTCGGTGAGGATCCGCCGGATCGCGTCCGCCAGTGCCGCCGGGTCCCGATGGGGTACGACCAGCCCGGGGCCGCCGGTGAGCAACTCGACGGCGTGCGGGAAGGGCGTGGCGACGACGGGGACGCCGGCGGCCACCGCTTCGGTCAGGACGCCGGAGGTCACCTGTTCGGTCGAGTCGTAGGGCAGCACGACCACGTCGGCGGAGCGGATCAGCGCGCCGAGCGTGGCCTGGTCCTGGTACGCGGCCTGGTAGTCCACGCAGTGCGCGACGCCGAGTTCGGCGCCGAGGCGGTGCAGGCCGGCCCGGTACGCCTCGCCCTGGTGCTCGATCACCTTCGGATGGGTCCGGCCGGCGACGGTGTACGTGGGGGTCGGGTCCAGGTCCTGCAACCGGGCCAGCGCCCGCAACGCCCACTCGATTCCCTTGCCCGGCCCGAGCAGTCCCCAGGTGAGCAGGTGCGGGCGGGTGCGCCGCAGGGTGGGCGCGCCCACCGGATCGGCGGCCCCGTGCGGGATCACCGACACCTTCGCGGGGTCGACGGCGTAGCCGACGAGCAGCCGGTCGTGGGCGGTGCCGGTCATCGTGACGACCGCGCCGGCGGCGGCCACGATCTGCTCCAGCAGCGTCTTCTGCCGGGCCGAGGGCTGACGGAGCACGGTGTGCAGGACCACGATGCTCGGCACGGTGAGCCGGCGCAGCACCGGCAGGACGTCCTCGCCGTCGGTTCCCGGGTAGATGCCGTACTCGTGCTGCACGACGGCCACGTCGAAGGCGTTGAGCGCCGCGGCGGCGCCCCGCCAGCCGACCGCGTTCCGCGTGGACCAGGTGTGCACGACGCCCGGTTCCGGGCGCGGGGAGTCGCCGGGGGCGGTGACCCGCACGACGCCGCCGGGCGGTCCGCCGGCGGTGAGATGGGCGGCGAGGGCCGCGTTGAAGGTGGCCAGCCCGCACCGGGTCGGCGGGTGGGTGCTCAGGAAGCCATAACGGGTGGACATCGGGTGCCGTGCCTTCCGGTTGTCGGCCGCCACCGAGGGACGGGGCGGGCCTCACGAGGTAACGGCGCGCGTCGGCCGAGTGGGCGGCCGACGGACGGGTTCACCGGCGACCGCCGCGTCAACGGGGTGGGGCCGGTGGCGGACCGGGGTCGAGTGGGAGCCGGACTTGTTGGTGGGACCTGGGCGCGTGGAGGACGTCAGCGTTCGGGGCGACGGGTGAGGTCGTCGTAGACGGCGAGGTAGTCGGTGACCATCCGGTCGGCGCCGAAGCGCTGCCGGGCCCGGGCCCGGCAGGCGGCGCGGTCGATCGACGTCACCCGACCGACCGCCTCGACGGCCTGCTCGGCGGTCCGCACGAGCAGCCCCGTCACCCCCTCGTCGACCACCTCGGGCATCGACCCACGGGCGTACGCCACGACCGGTGTGCCGCAGGCCATCGACTCCACCACCGACAGGCCGAACGGTTCGTCGAAGGCGACGGGGTGCAGCAGGGCGGCGGCGCCGCCCAGGACCTCGCCGCGGCTGCGTGGGCCCACGGCGCCGAGGAAGGTGACCCGCTCGCCGTCGACGTGCGGCGCCACCTGCTCGCTGAAGTACCGCTCGTCCTGCACGATGCCGCAGATGGTCAGCGGCCGGCCGGCCCGCCGGGCGATCTCGATGGCGGTGTGGGTGCCCTTGTCGGGATGGATCCGGCCGAAGGCCACCAGGCCGGGGCCGGGGTCCGGGGTGAACGGCAGCCCGTCCAGGTCGACCCCGTGGTACACGGTGGCGAGGTAGTCGAGCCCCCGGACCCGGTCGGCGTCGGAGATGGAGACGTATGCCGAGCGGCCCTTCTCGTACGCCGGCAGGATCCCCGCCCCGGAGAAGCCGTGCACGGTGGTCAGCAGCGGGGCGTCGCAGTGCGCGGCGAAGGCCAGCGGCAGCCAGTCCAGGTGACTGTGCACGAGGTCGAACTCGGCGGAGCGGGCCAACGCGTGGGAGACGTGCATCGCCTCCCAGACCCGCCCGTCCATGCCCTGATCCTCGGCGTAGCCGCGTGGGCACACCCCGTCCAGGGCGGCGGAGGTGATCGAGTCCAACGTGGCGAAGAGCGTCACGTCCACACCCCGCGCGACGAGGCCTTCGGCCAGGAGGCCGGTCACCTGTTCCCACGGACCGTAGTGGCGCGGCGGCGTCCGCCAGGCCACCGGGCCCAGCAGGGCCACTCTCACCGTGTCGTCGACCCGTCCAGTTCGGCGAGGTCGAGACGCAGGGTCGCGAGCAGCCCGGCGTGCCGGGTGGTGTCGACCTGCGCCGGCAGTTCCCGTTCGACCCAGTCGGCCCTGGTGTGCTGGCCGCGCCGACGCAGTGCGGCGACGATCGTGTGCCGGGAAACTGTCATGGTCTGCTCCTTGGTGGTGATGGTGAGAAGGTCGCCGGTGCGCCGCTGCCTGGGGGGCGCTGTCGGGGCGGGCATCCCGGCCGGTCCAACGTCGGCCGGGCGGGAAGGGGCGTCGGGGTCGGTGCGGAGACGGCCGCCCTCGCCCTCCCAGGTGTGCCTGTCGGCGCTGCCGGTCCGCGCGGCGGACGTCGTGCCCGCGGCGGCGAGCAGATTCGGTGAACGCACCAGGTTGCCGGCGGTGACGGCGAGCGCCATCGCCGCCTCGGCCAGGCCGACGGGGGTCTGCGGCGGGACGACCAGCAGGTCGACCCGGTCGTCGTTGAGGCAGATCGCGGTCAGCAGGGTGGCGGGCTGGCTGGCGAAGTAGCCCACCCGCACCACCCTGCCGTCGACGGCCAGGCGGCGCGGGTTGCCGTCCCAGACGTCGGCGTTGAGGACCAGCCGGACGATCGGCCCGTGCAGCAGGTCGATGGCGAGGACGAGGCCGGGCAGCTCGGCGAGCGGATCCGTCGAGCGGGGCCACCAGCCGCCGTCGAGCAGCGTACGCGTGGTGCGCGTCGGTTCGATCCGCAGGCGCGGCGGCGATGGGGGAGCGAGTGCGTGGGTCGTTGGCGTCATGTCGGATTCCTCATCGCCGTGACCGCGGCGTAGCGGTGGGGTCGTGCGTCAGCGTCGCGTCCTGCGCCGGGCGGACGCCCGGTGCGCCGACCCGCCCGGTCGGATCGTCGGTTGCCCCGCTCGGGGGTGCGGTACGGGCGGTGCCGGTCACCGTGGTGTCGACCGCGAGCGTCGCGCGGGTCAACGGCACCCTCGGCCGCTGGCAGGTGAGAAGGACTTCCCGGAGCTGGTGCGTCGTGCCACCGCGAAGGACGCGGTGATCGAGGCGGGCCGGATGACCGTCGGATCGGGTCGGACGTCGCGTGCCCTCGGGCGGAGCCGGCGTGGCGGGCACCCTCAGGAGTGGGATGCCGTCGTTTCCGGGATGCCCCCAGCCTACGCCTGCCCGGGCCGGTCCGCGCGGCACCGACGTCCCGTCAACGCACTGAACCCACACCCCGCCCCCCGATGCACGCGGCCGACGGCGAGCTCGCGCGCCGCTGCGCCCTCCTGGCCGGCCGAGCACCGCCCGAGGGGCACACGTCACGCCCGGCGCGCTGGCACAATGGCCGGGCCGTCGACGGGGGATTGGGGCGCAGCGATGACCGAGCACCGCATCCAGCCGAACGAGACCACGGTGCCGTTGCTGCACTGCGTGTCGGCGGAGGAGACCCTGGCGTTCTGGCGCGCGCTCGGCTTCGAGGTCACCTACGAGCAGACGAAGCCGTACCTCTACCTGGCGTTCCGCTGGAGCGGGTTCGAGCTGCACTACGGCGGCGCGCCGAGCGGCGTGGACCCGTCGGCCGAGAGCACCGGCGGCTGCCTGGTGATGGTCGACGCGGTCGCGCCCTACCACGCGGCGTTCAGCGAGGCGATGCGCCGCACCCACGGCAAGGTGCTCGCCAAGGGGCGCCCCCGGATGACCCGCTACCGCCCCGGCGCGTCCCGGTTCAGCGTCGTCGATCCGTCGGGAAACACCATCGTCTTCATCCAGCGCGACGAGCCGGCGGAGCTGGAGTACGGCGGCGCGAAGTGGTTGCCGGGCCTGGCCCGGGTCCTCGACAACGCGCGGATCCTGCGGGAGTTCAAGAGCGACGACCTGGCCGCCTTCCGGGCGCTCAACTCGGGGCTGCGCCGGCACGGCGACGCCGCGCCGGCGGTGGAGCAGGCGTTGGCGCTGGCCGGGTTGATCGAGCTGTCGCTCGCGCTGGAGAAGCCGGAGCTGGTGCCCGACTGGGGCGCCCGGCTCGCGGCGCTGCCGCTGACCGCGCCGGAGCGGACGCAGGTGCGGCAGGCGGTCGCCGAGCCCGCCGTACTCGAGGCGTGGCTGCCGGACGCGACCTGAGGTCCCTGGCCGGGGACGGTGGCCCCGAGTCGCAACCCGAGGCGTCGGTACGCGTTCAGCCGGCCGTCTGCTCTGCGAAGGTTGGGGCATGGCCGCGCCGTTTCGCTCACGTCTGACCGACTGGACCGTGTTCGTCCCGCTGCTGGCGATCCTGGTGTTGATCCTGACCTGGGGGCGTGACCTCTCCGGTCCCGTCGTGGTGGTCGTGGCCCTGCTGCTGGCGGGCGCGGTGCTGGCCGCCGTGCACCACGCCGAGGTGGTGGCCCACAAGGTGGGGGAGCCGTACGGCTCGCTCGTGCTCGCCGTGGCCGTCACCGTCATCGAGGTGGCCCTGATCGTCACGCTCATGATCAGCGGCGGCGAGAAGACGCAGTCCCTCGCGCGCGACACCGTCTTCGCCGCCGTGATGATCACCTGCAACGGCATCCTCGGGCTGTCGCTGCTGATCGGGGCGCTGCGCCGACGGGTGGCGGTGTTCAACTCCGAGGGCACCGGCGGGGCGCTGGCCACCGTGACCACCCTCGCCGCGCTGAGCCTCGTGGTGCCGACCTTCACCACCAGCCGGCCGGGACCGCAGTTCACCCCGGCGCAGCTCGCCTTCGCCGCCGTGGTCTCGCTCGCACTCTACGGCCTGTTCGTCATGCTGCAGACCGGCCGCCACCGCGACTACTTCCTGCCCGTCGACAACCAGGGGCGGGTGCTCGACACCGAGGGGCACGCCGAGCCGCCGTCCGGCCGGGCCGCCCTGCTCAGCCTGGGACTGCTGCTGGTGGCGCTGGTCGCCGTGGTGGGCGACGCCAAGTCGGTCTCCCCGGCGATCGAGTCGGCCGTGGCCGTGGCGAACCTGCCCCCGTCCTTCGTGGGGGTGGTCATCGCGCTGCTGGTGCTGCTGCCCGAGACGCTCGCCGCCGCCCGGGCCGCCCGCCGCGACCGGGTGCAGATCAGTCTGAACCTGGCCCTGGGCTCGGCCATGGCCAGCATCGGGCTGACCATCCCGGCGATAGCGCTCGCGTCGATCTGGTTGGAGGGCCCGCTGCTGCTCGGTCTCGGCGGCACCCAGGTGACCCTGCTCGCCCTCACCGTCGTCACAAGCGTGCTGACCGTGGTGCCGGGGCGGGCCACCGTGCTCCAGGGCGGCGTGCACCTGGTGCTGCTCGCCGCCTTCGTCTTCCTCGCCGCGAGCCCCTGACCGTCCCCGGGCCGGTGAACCGGCGGCCCCGCCGCCGTGTGCGTCCGTGTCCGGGCATGAGGGACCCACCACGGGGGTACTGCACGCCGCGACGCCGACGCCGGGAGGGCACAGTGACGACGCGCCTGGGACGCCGACCGCGAAGCTCGCTGGCCGGCCTGCTGGTGGCCCTCGTCGCGGCGGCCGGGTGCGTGGTCGGCGGGGTGTCCGAACCCGAGGGACAGCAGCCCGCGCCACGGCGACCCGGCGGCGCCACCTCGCCGGGCGACGAGCAGACCCGGGCCGACGGCACCACCAGCGTCGCGGAGTTCCGGCAGGACGTCGCCGACGCGCAGAGCATCGCCGAGCGGTACTGGGCTGCCCAGTTCCGGGCCTCGGGACAGCGGTTCCGCCCGATCCGCCGGATCATCCCGTACCAGCGGGCGGGGGAGGTCTCCTGCGGCGGGCAGCCGCTGCCGCGCAACAACGCCGTCTACTGCTCGGCGGGCGACTTCATCGCCTACGACGTGAACTGGTCGGTGGCCGCGTTCCGCCAGGTCGGCGACGCCTTCGTGTTCTACCTGCTCGGCCACGAGTACGCGCACGGCATCCAGGCCCGGCTCGGCATCCGCTACTCCTACACCATCCAGCAGGAGTTGCAGGCCGACTGCATGGCCGGGGCCTACCTCGGCGACTCGGTACGCGCGAAGGCGCTGCGGCTCGCCGACGGCGACCTGGAGGAGTTCCGGGAGGGGCTGCTGGCCGTCGGTGACGCCCCCGACCAACCCTGGTTCGCCGAGGGCGCCCACGGCACCGCCGAGCAGCGCACCGAAGCGTTCTTCCGCGGCTACGAGCAGTCCCTGGACGCCTGCGGCCTGAGCTGAACCCGCCGCGGCGGCGCTAGTTCCACCACTGCCGCACCCACACCTGCGCCCCGCCGCCGTTGTCGCCGAGGTTCGGGTCGTTGAAGGAGAAGATGAGCCGCGACGGCGCACCGCCGTTGGAGTAGAGCATGCAGCCGCTGTCGGCGCCGACCGGGAACCACCGGCCCGAGGTGTAGGTGAGCCCGTTGCGCAGCACCAGCATGGATCCGGAGGTCACCTTCGCGATCAGCGCGTACCGGGGGGCGTCGGGCGCGGGCCAGCCGCTGCCGGCCAGCGGCAGCTCGCCGGAGATGGACTTCCGGGTGCCCCAGTGGTCGATGCGGATCGTGCCTATGGCCGACGCCCGGAACACGTCCCGGTCGACCATGCCCACCGGCGAGGGCCACGTGGTGTGCACGTTGCCCGGCGCGAACCAGTCCCGCTCATCCTCGTGCTGGGGGGTCTCCAGGTCGTAGCAGCGTTCCAACGGCAGGCTCGCCGCGGCGGCCGGCCCCGCCGGCCAGATCGCGACGGCTGCGGCGAGCAGGACCACGGTGCACCGGGAGACCAGGGATCGGACGCGCATGGCGACCTCCGCGCGAGGGCCGCCGTGGCGGCGGCCGGTTGTCCCCGAGTCTCGCGTGCGGGCGCAACCCGTCGGCCACGTCACCCCGCGACACCTGGGCGCGCGCCGGCGCCGTGCCGGCTGAGAGGATCCCCGGGTAGCCACCCGAGGGAGGACCCGCTGAACAGCCACCACCTGGCCGCCGTGCTCTTCGACATGGACGGCACCCTGGTCGACAGCGAGAAGCTGTGGGACGTCGCGCTGCACGAGCTGGCGGCCGAGTACGGCGGCACCCTCTCCGACCCCGCCCGCAAGGCGATGATCGGCTCCAGCATGGCCGCGTCGATGCGCCTCCTGCACGACGACCTGGACCAGCCGGGGCGCGATCCCGAGGCCAGCGCGGCGTGGATCAACGCCCGCATCCTGGAGCTGTTCCGCACCGGGCTGCGCTGGCGTCCCGGCGCGCTGAACCTGCTGCGGGCCGTCCGGGCGGCGGGCATCCCGACCGCGCTGGTGACCTCCAGCGGCCGGCCGCTGGTGGAGGTGGCGTTGGACACCCTCGGGCGCGACAGCTTCGACGCCATCGTCTGCGGCGACGAGGTCGAGGCGGCCAAGCCGCACCCGGAGCCGTACCTGACCGCCGCCCGGCTGCTCGGCGTGCCGATCGCCCGCTGCGTGGCGATCGAGGACTCGCCGACGGGGGTGGCGAGCGCGCTCGCCGCCGGCGCGGCGGTGCTGGCCGTACCGGCGGAGGTGCCGATCGGGCCGCTGGACGGCGTACACCAGTTGGAGAGCCTGACCGGCGCGGACCTGGAGCTGCTGGCGGCCCTGCTCGGCGCGCCGCCGCCCGTCGGCTGAGACGACGAGGGCCCCGCCGACCGGCGGGGCCCTCGTCGCGCGTCGGGATCAGTCGTGGGCGATGGCGCCCAGCACGTTGATCCGGGCGGCCCGCACCGCCGGCAGCGCCGCCGCGACCACCCCCACGATCGCGGCGAGGCCCAGGAAGATCCCCATCTGCGTCCAGGGCAGCACCAGGTCGGTGATCCCCTCGTCGCGCAGCGCCTCGACCACGGCCGCGCCGAGGCCGGCGCCGACGACCACGCCGAGCAGCGCGCCGAACACCGAGATCACCACCGCCTCCACGGTGATCATCCGCATGGTCTGCGCCCGCCGCAGGCCGATGGCCCGCAGCAGCCCCAGCTCCCGGGTGCGCTCCAGCACCGACAGCGCCAGGGTGTTGATGATGCCGAGCACGGCGATCACGATGGCCAGCGCCAGCAGGATCTGGATCATCGTGAGCAGCCCGTCCAGCTGGCCGGTCTGCTGCTCGATGAACGCCTCCCGGTCGGCCACCGACACCTCGGGGGAGTCGGCGAGCAGCGCCTCGATCTGCGGCTGCACGTCGGCCACCCGGGTGCCCGGCGCCAGCTGGATGAAGCCCTGGATCGGCTGCGGGATGGTGAAGTCGCGTGCCGCCTCCGCCGGCAGCACCACCGGGTTCGTCAGCTGGGAGCTGGCGTAGATGCCGGTCACGGTGTAGGTGCGTGCCTCGCCCCGTGACGTCTGCACCGGCACCTTCGAACCGACCGAGAGGCCGCGGGCCGTCGCCGTGTCCGAGCTGACCAGCATCGCGTCCGGCGCCAGCCGGTCGATGTCGCCGGCGGTGGGCTCGGCCCCGAAGATCTGCCGCAGCGCGGCGACGTCACTGCTCGCCGCCACCCAGGTGCGCTCGCCGCCGACGAT
Organism: Micromonospora sp. ZG13; assembly: GCF_059359355.1. Lineage (NCBI taxonomy): Bacteria > Bacillati > Actinomycetota > Actinomycetes > Micromonosporales > Micromonosporaceae > Micromonospora > Micromonospora sp. ZG13. The sequence continues at coordinate 193,473 of NZ_JCADBQ010000009.1, read as the reverse complement.
CGCCAGGTCGCCGTACTCGCCGTCGACCAGGCGCACCCCGGGGATCGCGGCGGCCTTCTCCAGCACCGCCGGGTCGAAGCTCGGCGGGCGGGGGCCGCTCTGCGCCCCGGCGATCACCAGTTCCGCCTTCAGGCTGTCCTGGGCGAGCCCGCCGATGCTGCTCTTCGCCGAGTCCAGGATCACCGTCACCCCGGTGACCAGGGCGATGCCGACCATCAGCGCGGCGGCGGTGATGGCGGTGCGGCGCGGGTTGCGCCCCGAGTTGAGCCGCCCCAGCTTGCCCGGCACCGACCAGGCGAAGATCGCGCCGAGCAGGCTCACCACCGGCCGGCTGATCAGCGGCGTCAGCAGGGCCACGCCGATGAAGGTGAACAGCACCCCGCCGAGGATGGTGGCCAGGGTGTTGCCCCCGGCGTTGCCGGTGAGCCCGAGGGCCAGCAGCGCGCCGCCCACGGCCGTGACGATCGCCCCGGCCACGGTGACCTTGGTCAGCGGGCGGTCGGGGGTGGCCACGTCCTGCATCGCCGCGATCGGCGGGATCCGCGACGCCCGCAGCGCCGGCAGCAGCGCCGCCACCACGGTGATCACGAGGCCGACGGCGAACGCGCCGACCACGGCGGAGAGGGGTACGCCGATCCCCGCCAGGGTCAGCCCGCCGGCGAAGGTGCTGAACAGGTACGCCAGCAGCGCGCCGATGCCGATGCCCGCGCCGAGGCCCAGCACCGAGGCGACCAGCCCCACCGCGACGGCCTCCAGCACCACCGAGCCGATGATCTGGCGTCCGCTCGCCCCGACGGCGCGCATCAGCGCCAACTCCCGGGTGCGCTGCGCCACGATGATCGAGAAGGTGTTGAGGATCAGGAAGGTGCCCACCAGCAGCGCCACCGCCGCGAAGCCGAGCAGGATCCGGTTGAAGAAGGACAGCGCCTCCTTCATGCCGGCCGCCGCGTCCTCCGACAGTTGTGCACCGGTCTTGACCTCGAAGTCGGTGCCCACCGCGGCGGCTACGGCGTCGCGCAGCGCCTCGTCCGACACCCCGTCGGCGGCGGTGATCGAGATGTTGCTGAAGGTGTCGGGCGCGCCGAGCATCAGCTTCTGCGCGACCGGCGTCGTGAACATGATCTCGTTGGCGCCGCCGATGGAGTCCCGGTCGCCGCTGTAGCCGAACACGCCGACGATGGTGAACTCCTGCTTCGGCTGGAGGGTCAGCACGCCGACCCGGTCGCCGACCTTCACCTTGCCGGCCGTCGCGAGCGCCCTGTTGATGACGATCTCGTCGTCGGCCTGCGGGGCCCGCCCCTCGCGCAGTCGCACCAGGTCGCTCTCGCCGGTCCAGTTCTCGCCGAGCTGCGGTGGACCGAACGAGGCCACCACCTTGCCGTTGCTGCCGATCAGCCGTGCCCCGTCGACGCCGACCACGCCGGTGGCCTCGGCCACGCCCGGCACCGCCCGCACCCTGTCCAGGGTGGCCGCCGGCACCGGCGCCGGCACCGGGATGCCCTCCGTCTCGCCGACGTCGATCTTCGGCTTGGCGGCGACGTTGACGTCCACCCCCTCGTACGCGTCGGCGAAGATCGCGTCGAAGGAGCGGCCGAGGGTGTCGGTGAGCACGAACGCGCCGGAGACGAACATGACGCCCAGCACCACGGCCAGGCCGGAGAGGATCAGCCGGACCTTGCGGGCCAGCAGGCTCTTGAGGGTCGCGCGGAACATCAGCGCCCCACCTCGGCGGGGGTGTCCAGCTTCTTCATGGTGTCCAGCACCGTGTCGGCGGTCGGCTCGATCAACTCCGAGACGATCTGCCCGTCGGCGAGGAAGACCACCCGGTCGGCGTACGCGGCGGCGGTCGGGTCGTGGGTGACCATGACGATGGTCTGCCCATGCTCGCGTACGGAGTTGCGCAGGAAGTTGAGCACCTCCGCGCCGGCCCGCGAGTCCAGGTTGCCCGTCGGCTCGTCGGCGAAGATCACTTCGGGGCGGGCGACCAGCGCGCGGGCGCACGCCACCCGCTGCTGCTGGCCGCCGGAGAGCTGCGCCGGCCGGTGGTCCAGGCGGTCCCGTAGCCCGACCGTGGCGATCACGGTGTCGTACCAGGCCGGGTCCGGCTTGCGCCCGGCGATCGACAACGGCAGCAGGATGTTCTCCTTGGCCGTCAACGTCGGCAGCAGGTTGAACTGCTGGAAGATGAAGCCGACCTTGTCGCGGCGCAGCTTCGTCAGGCCCGCGTCGCCCAGGCCGGTGACCTTCGTGTCGCCGATCGACACCGTGCCACGCGTCACCGAGTCCAGGCCCGCGAGGCAGTGCATCAACGTCGACTTGCCCGAGCCCGAAGGCCCCATGATCGCCGTGAACCGGCCGCGCTCGAACTCCGCGCTGACCCCCCGCAGCGCGACGACCTGTGCCTCGCCGCTGCCGTACACCTTCCACACGTCGCTCGCCCGGGCCGCGGCCTGCGCCTGCTGGCCTACCGTCGCGGTCACGTCATCTACCTCTTCCGTCTGTCTTCGGTCCGCGCCGCCCCCGCTGGTCCGGCACGGCAGTCCCATCATCTGTGCTCGCCCGCCGCGATCCGTCCGACTCCGGTCGGAGCCGGGGCGGATTTCGCGCTGCGGGTGCCCCCCACCGCCGACTCAGGGTTGCCCCTGAGTCGGCGGCCGGTCGAGGGCCTTCCCACCGGCCCGGACCGATCCTGCACAGTGACGCCGCGTCAGGGTCAACCACGCGACGACCCCCGCGGTCACGGTAGGTGACGGCGGCAACCGTGCCGTCGTGCCGCGGCGCGCTCGGCGGTACGCCCCACACGCCGTCGGCGACGAGGCGCTACGCGCGCGGGCGCACCAGACCCGACTCGTACGCCAGCACCACGGCCTGCACCCGGTCGCGCAGCCCGAGCTTCGTCAGCACGTGCCCGACGTGGGTCTTGATGGTGGTCTCGCTGACCGACAACGCCCGGGCGATCTCGGCGTTGGACAGCCCCCGGGCCACGTGCACGAGCACCTCCCGCTCCCGCTCGGTCAACGCGTTCAGCGCGCGCGGCGGCGCGGCCGCGGGATCGGGCAGCGCGTCGGCGAAACGGTCCAGCAGACGCCGCAGGATCCGCGGCGCCACCACCGCGTCCCCGGCGGCCACCGTGCGGATCGCGGCCACCAGGTCGTCGGCCGGCACGTCCTTGGCCAGGAAGCCGCTCGCCCCGGCCCGCAGCGCCCCCACCACGTACTCGTCCAGGTCGAAGGTGGTCAGGATCAGCACCCGCACCGGCAGGCGGGCGTCGACGATCGCCCGGGTCGCGGCGACCCCGTCCATCCGCGGCATCCGGATGTCCATCAGCACCACGTCGGGCAGCAGCCGACGGGACAACTCCACCGCCTCCAGACCGTCGGCGGCCTCGGCCACGATGTCCAGGTCGTCCTCCGTGCCCAGCACCATCCGGAAGCCCGTACGCAGCAGCGGCTGGTCGTCGGCGAGCAGGATGCGTACCGGCCGTGCCGGCACCGTCGTGTCGGTCATCCGATTCCCCCGTCCCGATTCCTCGGTCACGCCGCCGCACCCCGCGGCTCCACCGGGATCCGCGCCGACACCCGGAAGCCCCCGCCCGGGCGGGCCCCGGTGCGCAGGACACCACCGTAGAGGGCGACCCGCTCCCGCATGCCGACCAGGCCGTGCCCGATGCGGTCGCCGTCCGGCCCGGGCCCGCGCCCGGTGTCGGTGATCTCCACGTCGACCGTGCCCCCGTCGAAGCTCAGCAGCACCTGGGCGGTGGCCGCGCCCGCGTGCTTGAGCGTGTTCGTCAGCGCCTCCTGGGTGATCCGGTACAGGGTCAGCGCCACCCCCTCCTCCAGCACCGCCGGCGTGCCCTCCACCCGCAGCGCCACCGGCAGGCCGGCCTCACGCACCTGCTCCACCAGCGCCTCGATGCCGGCGAGGCCCGGCTGGGGAGCCAGGTCGGCGGCCGGCTCGGCGTCGGTTCGCAGCACGTCGAGCAGTCGGCGCATCTCCCGCAGTGTCTCCCGGCTGGTCTGCTCGATGGTGGCGATCGCCCCGTCGGCCGCGTCCGGGTCCTTCGGCAGTACGCGGCGCGCGCCCGTGGCCAGCACCCCCATCACGCTGACGTGGTGGGCGACGACGTCGTGCAGTTCCCGGGCGATGCGCCGGCGTTCGTCGGCGACCGCCCGTTCGGCCAGCGAGCGCTGGTTCTCCTCGGCCGCCCGGGCCCGCTCCCGCAGCGCCTCCGTCGAGGCCCGGCGGGCGTGCACGGCACGCCCCACCGAGTACGACACGACGCCGACCAGCAGGTTGTTCAGCACCAGGTAGGTGGGACTGACGTTGGCCAGCAACTCGTCGGGCGGCGGGGCGAGGACGCTGGTGACGCAGACCGGCACCCACAGCGCCAGTGCCGCCACGGCCGCCGTACGCGGTGGTCCGACGGTGGCCGCCGTGTAGGTGAGCACCATGAAGGTCATGCCCTGGGTGGCCGGCGCGGGGCCGAGCAGCAGGGGCACCGCCAGCGTCGCCACCGCCAGCGCGACCGCCGCCCACGGGGCCACCCGCCGCCACGCCACCGGCACGGCGCACACCACGCTCCAGCCCAGCGCCGCCAGCAGCCGCCCCGGCCAGAACTCGCGGGGAGTCAGCGCGGTGAGCACCACCTCCGCCACGACGAGCCCCCCGGCGAGGAGCGCGTCCGCGGCGAGGGGGTGCCGGCGCAGCCACGCCCGGGGGGCCGAAGTCATACCGCGACGCTATCCGCCGGCCCGCCCGATTGATCGTCGCCGGCGGTGAGCTCGGCCTCCTCCCTCAGGAGGAGAGCCCCTCATCCCCGTCGGCGCCGGTCGGGTGAGGGCCTCGGGGTCACTCGTCGGCGCCCGGGGGCGTCGGGTGCGACCGGGCGTCGCGCAGCGGGTCCGGCGCCGCCAGGGTCGGAAACGGTGGCGGCGTGCCCCCGTAGGTCGGGCAGAGCGCCTGGTGGCTGCACCAGTCGCACAGCCGGCTCGGCCGGGGGCGGAAGTCCTGCTGCGCGGTCGCCTGCTCGATGGCCCGCCACAACGCCACCACCGTGCGCTCGAAGCGCAGCAGCTCGTCGGCGTCGGGGGCGTAGTCGCAGACCTCCGCGTCCTTGAGGTAGAGCAGCCGCAGCACCCGGGGAACCACACCCCGGGTGCGCCAGAGCACCAGCGCGTAGAACTTGAGCTGGAACAACGCCCGGGCCTCGAACGCCTCCCGCGGTGCGCCGCCGGTCTTGTAGTCGACCACCCGCAGCGCCCCGTCGGGCGCCACGTCGAGCCGGTCGACGTAGCCCCGGATCAGCAGCTCCTCGTCGACCACCGCCGAGATCAGGCTCTCCCGCTCGGCCGGCTCCAGCCGGCGCGGATCCTCCACCGCGAAGTAGCCCTCGAGCAGCGCGGCGGCGGAGCGGAGGAACTCGGCCGCGGCGGGGGAGTCGCCGTCGGCGAACAGCGCCGCCAGCTCCGGCTGCTCGGTGACCAACCGGTCCCACTGCGGGCCGACCAGGTCGCCGGCCGCCGTCGGGGTGCGCCCGGTGGCCGGCAGGTCGAACAGCCGCTCCAGCACCGCGTGCACCAGCGTGCCCCGGGCCTGCTCGACGGTCGGCCGCTCGGGCAGCCGGTCGATGCTGCGGAACCGGTAGAGCAGCGGGCAGGTCTTGAAATCCGCCGCCCGCGACGGCGACAGCGAGGCCCGCACGGTCGCCGGGACGTCGGCCGGGACGTCGGCCGGGGTCGAGGACTGCTGCGTGGTCACCGGTTGCGCCGTCATGCCCGAAGGTTAGGGCACCGGTGTGACACCACCGCCGTCGCCGCACCGGCGCATGATCGCCTCGCCGCGCCGGCGCGTGGTCCCGTCGCCGCGACGGCGCATGATCTCCGCCGCGTAGCATCGAGCCGATGGAGCAGACGAGGCGACCGCGCCGCCGGCCCGACGCGCGGGGCGGCCTGAGCGTGGGCCGGGTGTTCGGGGTGCCGCTGCACCTCAACGGCTCGATGGTGCTGCTCACCCTGCTGGTCACCGTGCTGTACGCCGAGTTCGCCCGCCGGCAGCTCGACCTGTCCCAGCTCGCCGGCTACCTCATCGGCTTCGGCTTCGTGGTCTCCCTGCTCGGCTCGGTGCTGCTGCACGAGCTCGGCCACGCCCTCACCGCCCGCCGCTACGGCATCGGTGTGCGCGGGATCACCCTGGAGCTGCTCGGCGGCTACACCGAGATGGACCGCGACGCCCCGACACCCCGGATCGACCTGCTGGTGTCGCTCGCCGGCCCGGCCGTCTCCGCCGTCCTCGGCGCCCTCGCGGTCGCCGCCACCCTCGCCCTGCCCGACCGCACCCTGGCCAACCAGCTCGCCTTCCAGTTGGCCGTGAGCAACGTCATCGTCGCGCTGTTCAACAGCCTGCCCGGGCTGCCGCTCGACGGCGGCCGGGCGCTGCGGGCCGCGGTCTGGGCGGCGACCGGCGACCGGCACCGTGGCACCGAGGTCGCCGGCTGGGTGGGGCGCGCCGTCGCCGCCGGCACCGCCGCGCTGGTCGTCCTGCTCACCCTCACCCGTGACCTGGCCCCACTGGCGCTGCCGCTGATGCTGCTCGTCGCGTTCACGCTGTGGCGCGGCGCCGGCCAGTCGATCCGGATGGCCCGGATCAGCCGCCGCTTCCCGCTGATCGACCTGTCCCGGCTGGCCCGGCCCGTGTTCGCCGTGCCGACCGGCACGCCGTTGGCCGAGGCGCACCGCCGCCGCGCCGAGGGCGGCACCCCGGGCGCGGCCCTCGTGGTCGCCGACACCGCCGGGCGGCCGGTCGCCCTGGTCGACCCGGCCGCCGCGCAGGCCGTACCCGCGGAACGCCGCCCGTGGCTGGCCGTCGACGCGGTCGCCCGCTCCCTGGCCAACCTGCCGACGATGCCGGTCGGGCTCGACGGGGAGCGCGTCATGGAGACCGTGCAGACCCACCCGGGCGCGCAGTACGTGGTGACCTCAGGCGAAGATGTCGTGGGCGTTCTGCACATCGCGGATCTGGCTCAGCTCCTCGAACCTCAACGGAAGATGAACACGTGACCGCAACTCCCCCCGCCGCCCCGGCCGACCCGGGCGTCCCGGTGCCCGCCGCCACCCCGGCGCTGCCCCCCGTGCACCGTGGCCCGTTCCGGCCCGGCGACCGGGTGCAGCTGACCGACCCCAAGGGGCGGATGCACACGGTCACCCTGGAGCCCGGCAAGGCGTTCCACACCCACCGCGGCATCCTGGAGCACGACGCGCTCATCGGCCTGCCCGACGGCAGCGTGGTCACCACCACCGGCGGTGGCACCGCCTTCCTGGCCCTGCGTCCGCTGCTGTCGGACTACGTGCTCTCCATGCCGCGCGGCGCCCAGGTGATCTACCCGAAGGACTCCGCCCAGATCGTCGCCATGGGCGACATCTTCCCCGGGGCCAAGGTCCTGGAGGCCGGCGCCGGCTCCGGCGCGCTGTCCTGCTCGCTGCTGCGCGCGGTCGGCACCGGGGGCGAGCTGCACTCGTTCGAGGTGCGCGACGACTTCGCCCAGATCGCCCGGCGCAACGTCGAGGCGTTCTTCAACGGGCCGCACCCCGCGTGGCACCTGCACGTCGGCGACGTCGCCGGCTGCGCCGAGACCGGCTTCGACCGGATCATCCTCGACATGCTCACCCCGTGGGAGACCCTCGACATGGTCGAGCGGGCCCTCGTGCCCGGCGGCGTGTTCATCGGCTACGTCGCCACCACCCCGCAGCTCTCCGAGCTGGTCGAGGCGCTGCGCGAGCGCGGCGGCTGGACCGAGCCGCGGGCCTGGGAGTCGCTGGTGCGCGACTGGCACGCCGAGGGCCTGGCCGTGCGACCGGACCACCGCATGATCGCGCACACCGCGTTCCTGGTCTCCGCGCGTAAGCTCGCCCCCGGCGTCACCGCGCCGCCGCGGCGCCGCAAGCCCAGCAAGGGCGCCGAGGCGTACGCCGAACGCCGCCAGGCGCTGCGCGAGGCGGAGGCCGCCCGGCAGGCCCGGCAGGCGGCCACCGAGGACGCGGAACGGCCGTGACGGCGCGGCGGGGCGACGAGGAGTGAACGGACGGATCCCGCCCGTCGGCGCGTGCCGGCGGGCCGGGCACGGGGAGGTGGAATGAGCCGGCCCGGCTTCGGCGGGGGCGACCTGCCGGCGGTGTTCCCGGACTGGTCGCCCTACCAGGACCTCGAATCGGCGGCCCGGGCGTACCTGCGGGATCCCGACGTCGCGCTGGAGGCGCTCGGCGGGGTGCTGGGCGGCGCGTCGGTGCTCGGCTTCACGCTGGAACGCTTCGTCAACGAGGTCAACGGGGTGTGGCAGGAGGTCGTGGTCTGCGACGGCAGCCGGCTCGTCCTCTGGCACGGTGAGGACGTGCCGCCGGGGGAGGGGCCACCGGGGTCGATGACCTCGTCGCTGCGGGTGGTGCCGATCTCCACGGTGACCGAGGTCGGCTGCCGGCGCCGGCTGACCCGCGCCGACGACGGCGGGATCCGGGTCGACAGCATCGACGTCTACCTGCTGCTCACCTCGCTGGACGAGGCCCCGCCCAGCGACGAGGCGGTGGGCGGGCCCCGGCACGACGCGCTGCGCTTCGGCAAGACCCTCGACGACGGCGGCGCGGGGCAGATCGCCCGGCTGGAGGAGTTCGCCCGCCTGGTCGCCTCGGTGGTCGGCCGCCCGATGCTCTGAGCCGTACGCCCGGGCGTCGCCCCCCGGGGGCGGCACACGGTCCGGTCGTCCTCCCGTGCCCGGCGGCGCGGGAGGACGCCGCCGTCAGTCCTCCTCGGCCTCCGGGCCGGCCACCTCGACGCCGTCGCTGCCGCGCACCACGTGGATGCACTCGCCCGGGCACTCCTTCGCCGAGTCGATGACCTCGAGGCGCAGGTGCTCCGGCACGTCGACCCGGCTGCCCGGCGCCGTCCGCAGCTCACCGTCGGAGCCCTTGACGTAGGCGAGCCCGTCGACGTCGAACTCGAAGACCTCGGGCGCGTACTGCACGCAGAGCCCGTCGCCCGTGCAGAGATCCTGGTCAACCCAGACCTGCAGCTGATCCGTCACGACCTCCGCCACGGCGCACCCCCCATGTTCTCCCGACCCACGCACCGACGGTACCCGAACGCCCGGACCGGCCCCCGGGGCCACCCTTCGCGATCAAGGTTCGGTGACGAGGGCGTTGCGTGGGACCGAATCGGCCTCATAGCGGCTAGTGTTAGGGCAGAACGTTCAAGCCCCCCGGGGAGGTGGGACGTGGCACGCAGCGACGACGCGGACTCGCGCGCCGCACGGTGGGAGAAGGAGGCCCACGATCTCTCCACGCAGGTCGCGTTCCTTCAAGAGGAACTCGCTCTGGTGCGGCGCAAGTTGACCGAAAGCCCCCGACACGTCCGGCAGCTCGAAGAGCGGCTGGCGGCCACCCAGGCACAGTTGGCGCGGCTGACCGAGAACAACGACCGGCTCGTGAGCACCCTCAAGGAGGCTCGCGCGCAGATCGTGACGCTCAAGGAGGAGATCGACCGCCTCGCGCAACCGCCGAGTGGTTACGGCGTCTTCCTCGCGCGGCACGATGACGGCACGGTGGATGTCTTCACCGGCGGACGCAAGCTCCGCGTCGCCGTCTCACCCTCGCTGGACGTCGCCGAGCTGCGGCGAGGCCAGGAGGTCCTGCTCAACGACGCACTCAACATCGTCGACGCGTTCGGTTTCGAGCGGGTCGGCGAGGTGGCGATGCTCAAGGAGATCCTCGCGGGTCCCGACGGCGCTCCGGGCGACCGGGCCCTGGTGGTCTCGCACTCCGACGAGGAGCGCATCGTGCACCTCGCCGACACCCTGATCGGCTCGCCGATCAGGGCCGGCGACTCGCTCATGATCGAGCCCCGCTCGGCGTACGCGTACGAGCGGATCCCGAAGAGCGAGGTCGAGGAACTGGTCCTGGAGGAGGTGCCCGACGTCGACTACACCGACATCGGTGGCCTCCACTCGCAGATCGAGCAGATCCGCGACGCGGTGGAACTGCCCTTCCTGCACGCCGACCTGTTCCGCGAGCACCAGCTCCGCCCGCCGAAGGGCATCCTGCTCTACGGTCCGCCCGGCTGCGGCAAGACGCTGATCGCCAAGGCGGTGGCCAACTCGCTGGCTAAGAAGATCGCCGAGCGGGAGGGCAAGGAGAAGCACACCAGCTTCTTCCTCAACATCAAGGGCCCGGAACTGCTCAACAAGTACGTCGGCGAGACCGAGCGGCACATCCGGCTGATCTTCCAGCGGGCCCGCGAGAAGGCCGGCGAGGGCACCCCGGTGATCGTGTTCTTCGACGAGATGGACTCGATCTTCCGGACCCGCGGCTCCGGCGTCTCCTCCGACGTGGAGAACACCATCGTCCCGCAGCTGCTCAGCGAGATCGACGGTGTCGAGGGGCTCGAGAACGTCATCGTCATCGGCGCCTCCAACCGGGAAGACATGATCGACCCGGCGATCCTGCGCCCCGGCCGACTCGACGTGAAGATCAAGATCGAGCGGCCGGACGCCGAGGCGGCCAAGGACATCTTCTCCAAGTACATCCTCTCCGGGCTGCCACTGCACCCGGACGACCTGGCCGAGCACGGCGGCGACCCCCAGGCCACCGTCGCGGCGATGATCGACGCGGTCGTGCTGCGGATGTACTCGGAGACCGAGGAGAACCGCTTCCTCGAGGTCACCTACGCCAACGGCGACAAGGAAGTCCTCTACTTCAAGGACTTCAACTCCGGCGCGATGATCCAGAACATCGTCGACCGGGGCAAGAAGATGGCCATCAAGGAGTTCCTCACCTCCGGACGCAAGGGCCTGCGCCTACAGCACCTCCTCGACGCCTGCGTCGACGAGTTCCGGGAGAACGAGGACCTGCCCAACACCACCAACCCCGACGACTGGGCCCGCATCTCCGGCAAGAAGGGCGAGCGGATCGTCTACATCCGCACGCTCGTCTCCGGCGGCAAGGGCACCGAGGCCGGGCGGTCCATCGAGACCGCCAGCAACACCGGCCAGTACCTCTGACGGACGCCCGCACGGGGCCCGTGGCGCGACGCGTCACGGGCCCCGTGCCGTCCGTGCCCGCCTCCGTACCCCGTCGCCCCGGTCCGCCGCGCCCCCTTCCGCCGCGCGGCCGACTACGCTCGACGTGACGGGGGACCGGGTCGGGCGAGCGAAGCGGGTAGGTCGATGAGCGTAAGACGGATCATGGGCACCGAGGTCGAGTACGGCATCTCCGTTCCCGGCCAGGCCGGGGCCAACCCCATGGTCACCTCCTCGCAGGTGGTCAATGCCTACGGGGCGCGCCCGGAACTCAACCGGGGCGGCCGCGCCCGCTGGGACTACGAGGAGGAGTCGCCGCTGCGGGACGCGCGCGGCTTCACCTACTCGGGCGCCGCCTACGACCCGGCCGAGGCACTCGCCGACGAGGACCTCGGGCTGGCCAACGTGATACTCACCAACGGGGCGCGGCTCTACGTCGACCACGCCCACCCGGAATACTCCACGCCCGAGGTGACCAACCCGCTGGACGTGGTGCGCTGGGACAAGGCGGGGGAGCGGGTCATGGCCGAGGCGGCCCGCCGCGCCGCCACCATCCCCGGCACCCAGCCGATCCACCTCTACAAGAACAACACCGACAACAAGGGCGCCAGCTACGGCTCGCACGAGAACTACCTGATGCGCCGGCAGACGCCGTTCGCCGACATCGTCGCGTACCTGACGCCGTTCTTCGTGACCCGGCAGATCGTCTGCGGCGCCGGGCGGGTCGGCATCGGCCAGGACGGCGGCCAGAGCGGCTTCCAGATCTCCCAGCGTGCGGACTTCTTCGAGGTCGAGGTCGGCCTGGAGACCACCCTCAAGCGGCCGATCATCAACACCCGAGACGAGCCGCACGCCGACGCCGACAAGTACCGCCGGCTGCACGTCATCATCGGCGACGCGAACCTGTCGGAGATCTCCACGTACCTCAAGGTCGGCACCACGGCGCTGATCCTCACGATGATCGAGGAGAAGGCGCTCGGGCCCGACCTCGGCATCGCCGACCCGGTCAGCGAGTTGCGCGCCGTCAGCCACGACCCGTCCCTGACGCACCGGATGCGGCTGCGCGACGGGCGGCGGCTCACCGCCCTGGACGTGCAGTGGGCCTACTACGAGCGGGTCCGGTCCTTCGTGGACGACCGCTACGGCACCGACGCCGACGAGCAGACCCTCGACGTGCTCGCCCGCTGGGAGCGCGTGCTGGACAGGCTGGGCCGCGACGTGATGCTCTGCGCCGACGAGCTGGACTGGGTGGCCAAGCTGCGGCTGCTGGAGGGCTACCGGGAGCGCGAGCAGCTCGGCTGGGGCTCGCACAAGCTCCAGCTGGTCGACCTCCAGTACTCCGACGTCCGCCCGGAGAAGGGCCTCTACCACCGGCTGGTCTCCCGGGGCGCGATGAAGACGCTGCTCGACGACGAGCAGACGCGTACGGCGATGACCGAGCCGCCGGAGGACACCCGGGCCTACTTCCGCGGCCGTTGCCTGGCCCAGTACGCCTCGGAGGTCGTCGCGGCGAGTTGGGACTCGGTGATCTTCGACGTCGGCCGGGAGTCGCTCGTGCGGGTGCCGATGATGGAGCCGGAGCGCGGCACCCGCAAGCACGTGGGCGCGCTCTTCGACCGCTGCCCCAGCGCGAAGGACCTGTTGGAGACCCTCACCGGCGGCTGAGGCGTCGTCGTCGATTGCCCGCCGTGTGCCGAAGCCGGCGCGCGGCGGGCTTTTCGTCGCCTGCGCGAGGTAAGTTGATCGCAGGGCGATCGTGGAGGAGGCAGCAATGGCCACTCGTGACAGCGGCGGGCAGTCGCAGTCGGGCAAGTCGCGTCAGGGCGAGGAGACCGAGGACGTCACCACCGAGGCGAACCCGGAGGTGGCGGAGCGGCACGCCGAGATCACCGAGGACGTGGACGACCTGCTCGACGAGATCGACTCCGTCCTCGAGGAGAACGCCGAGGAATTCGTCAGGGGCTATGTACAGAAAGGGGGTGAATAGGTTCTATCCGGCATTTCGGGCATGTCTAGACAGTGGGATGACCGAAACGGTGAGCGTCTCTGCCGAGACTGCGGCGTGTGGAAGCCCTTGGCGGACTTCTGCGCCAACAGCAGGAGACCAGACGGTCGAGGCAGCTACTGCAAACCGTGCTTCAATGTGCGTTCGAAGGCCAGCTACGCGAAGCGCGTCCGAGAACGGGATGGGCGTGAGGTGCGCCGGCTACCGGCGGTGCCGGAGGGGTACCGCCGGTGTCCGGCGTGCGATGCGGTCAAGGTGCTGGCGGACTTTCCCCGTAACCGATCCGGGCGGGGCGGCCACGGCCGATACTGCAAGCCCTGCCACAACGAGAAGGGCAGGGAGTCGCGGACGCGGCTCCACGGCGGCAGTCGCGAATACCACCTGCGGCGACGCTACGGCATCGGCGAGAAAGAGTTCCAGGACCTCCTGGCCGAGCAGGGTGGGGTCTGCGCGATCTGTGGCACGCCGGACCCCCAACATCTGGACCACGATCATCGCACCGGGTGGGTGCGCGGGATATTGTGCTTCAACTGCAACGGTGGTCTCGGCCAGTTCCGTGACGATCAGTCGCGGCTGGCGGAGGCGATCACATATCTGAGAGGAACCACGTGGCAGCGGGTTTTGATCCATCCGGGCGTCTACCAGATGTGTTCACCAACGCGGGGACGTCCTCCTTCACCTCGTTCCTGAGCAAGGTGGCCCCCGAGATGCTGCCCGGCCGCCGGCCACTGCCGCCGGGTATGGCCGCCGACATGGCGCCGCACGCGACGACCATCGTGGCCATCTCGGCCGCCGGCGGCGTCGTGATGGCCGGCGACCGGCGGGCCACCATGGGCAACCTGATCGCCCAGCGCGACATCGAGAAGGTGCACCCGGCCGACGCGTACTCCCTGGTCGGCATCGCCGGCACGGCGGGGATCGGCATCGAGCTGATGCGACTGTTCCAGGTGGAGCTGGAGCACTACGAGAAGATCGAGGGCGCGATGCTCTCGCTCGACGGCAAGGCGAACCGGCTCGCCTCGATGATCCGCGGCAACCTGGGCGCCGCGATGCAGGGTCTCGCGGTGATCCCGCTCTTCGCCGGCTACGACCTGGCCGCGAAGGACCCGGCGCGGGCCGGCCGCATCTTCAGCTTCGACGTCACCGGCGGCCCCTACGAGGAGACCGGCTACGACGCGATCGGCTCCGGCTCGCTCTTCGCCCGGTCGGCGCTGAAGAAGCGCTTCCAGCCGGGGCTCTCCATCGACGAGGCGGTCCGGCTCGCGGTCGAGGCGCTCTACGACGCGGCCGACGACGACACCGCGACGGGCGGCCCGGACCTGATCCGGCGGATCTACCCGGTGGTCATGACGGCGACGGCGGAGGGCACCCACCGGCTCACCGACGAGGAGATGTCGGCGATCGCCGAGAGCGTGGTCTCCGGCCGGATGGAGAACCCGGGCGGTTGATCCGCTCCCGCCCGCACCAGTCAGCAGCCGTCAGCACAGCGCCCTAAGGAGAACCGCCGCCGTGGCCATGCAGTTCTACGCCTCGCCCGAGCAGATCATGCGCGACCGCTCCGAGCTGGCCCGCAAGGGCATCGCCCGGGGCCGCAGCGCGGTGGTCCTGAGCTACGAGGGCGGGGTGCTCTTCGTCGCCGAGAACCTCTCCAGCGCCCTGCACAAGGTCAGTGAGATCTACGACCGGATCGGCTTCGCCGCCGTCGGCCGCTACAACGAGTTCGAGAACCTGCGCCGTGCCGGGGTGCGGATGGCCGACCTGAACGGCCTGAGCTACGACCGGCGTGACGTCACCGGCCGGGCCCTGGCGAACGCGTTCGCGCAGACCCTGGGTGCCATCTTCACCGAGCAGTCGAAGCCGTTCGAGGTGGAGATCTGCGTGGCCGAGGTCGGCACCACCGCCGAGGACGACGAGCTCTACCGGCTCACCTACGACGGCTCCGTCAACGACGAGCCGGGCCGGATGGCCATGGGTGGGCAGGCCGAGGCGATCACCGGCGTACTGAAGTCGCACCACCGTCCGGACATGTCGCTGGGTGAGGCGGTCAAGGTCGCGATGCAGGCGCTGAGCAGCGTCGGGGGAGAGGGCGGCGCCGCCCGCACCATCGCCGCCAACCAGCTGGAGGTGGCAGTCCTGGACCGGCGCCGGGTGGGGCGGACGTTCCGCCGCATCACCGGGGCCGCGCTGACCGCGCTGCTCGACGGCGACAAGGCCGAGGAGCCGGTGTCGGCCCGTCCGGATACGCCGACCTCGCCGAGCCAGGAGGCGAAGAAGCCCACCACGTCGGCCGGCTCGGCGGACCTGGAGGGCCAGGAGGCCCCCGAGGCCCCCGAGGCCCCCGAGGCGTAGTGGCAGCACGTGCCGGGCGGGCGGTCGGGGCGTCGACACGCCCGAACGACCGCTCGCCCGGATCCGCGCCCGCCGCCTGAACCGCTTTCCGTCTCGCCCGCGCTCCACTTACGGGTCGACGACGAGTCGGCCCTGCGGGCCTCGCATGGTCCGCCCGCCGTCCGCGCCGCCCTGGTGCGGGTCTGCGCCCGTCCGGGCCGGCGACTGCCAGCGCCGGGTCTCCAAGCGGGCCTGCGGAGGCCGGTGTACGGGGCCTCCCCGCCCGGCCGCCCCGGGGACCTTCGGCGGTCAGCGTCCACCTGGGACGCCGGGGCGTACGGGAACCGGGAGCGAGCCCGACGGTCGTCGCGCGGCGGGCTCCCCGGGGCGGCCCGCGGGCGCCCGGTGTGAGACGGGCGCGGTGTGCGCTGCCCATCTGGGGCCTCGGGCGGCTAATGTCTCATCATGGAGCGGCGAATCTTCGGCCTCGAGACCGAGTACGGCGTCACCTGCACCTACCGTGGGCAGCGGCGGCTGTCCCCCGACGAAGTCGCCCGGTACCTCTTCCGCCGCGTGGTGTCCTGGGGCCGGTCCAGCAACGTCTTCCTGCGCAACGGCGCCCGGCTCTACCTGGACGTCGGCTCGCACCCGGAGTACGCCACCCCCGAGTGCGACTCGGTGGTGGACCTGGTCGCGCACGACCGGGCCGGCGAACGGATCCTGGAGGGCCTGCTCGTCGACGCGGAGAAGCGGCTGCACGACGAGGGCATCGCGGGCGAGATCTACCTGTTCAAGAACAACACCGACTCGGCCGGCAACTCGTACGGCTGCCACGAGAACTACCTGGTGTCGCGGCACGGGGAGTTCGGCCGGCTGGCCGACGTCCTGATCCCGTTCCTGGTCACCCGGCAGCTGATCTGCGGCGCGGGCAAGGTGTTGCAGACGCCGCGCGGGGCGGTCTACTGCCTGTCGCAGCGGGCCGAGCACATCTGGGAGGGCGTCTCGTCGGCGACGACCCGCAGTCGGCCGATCATCAACACCCGCGACGAGCCGCACGCCGACGCGGAGCGCTACCGCCGGCTGCACGTCATCGTCGGCGACTCCAACATGAACGAGGTCACCACGCTGCTCAAGGTCGGCACCGCCGACATCGTGCTGCGGATGATCGAGGCGGGGGTGGTGATGCGTGACCTGACGCTGGAGAACCCGATCCGGGCGATCCGCGAGGTCTCGCACGACATCACGGGCCGGCGCAAGGTGCGGCTCTCCTCCGGCAAGGAGGTCAGCGCGCTGGAGATCCAGCAGGAATACCTGGCCAAGGCGACCGAGTTCGTGGAGCGGCGTGGCGGCGACCAGACCGCCAAGCGGGTGGTGGAGCTGTGGGGCCGGGTGCTGCGCGCGGTGGAGACCGGCGACCTGGAGCCGGTGTCGCGGGAGATCGACTGGGTGACGAAGCTGCGGCTCATCGAGCGCTACCAGCGCAAGCACGACCTGCCGCTGTCGCACCCCCGGGTGGCGCAGATGGACCTCGCCTACCACGACCTGCGTCGCGGCCGGGGCCTCTACGGGCTGCTGGAGCGGCGCGGGGAGGTGGACCGGGTGGCGACGGACCCGGAGATCTTCGAGGCCAAGGAGACGCCGCCGCAGACGACGCGGGCCCGCCTGCGCGGGGAGTTCATCCGGCACGCCCAGGAGAAGCGGCGCGACTTCACCGTCGACTGGGTGCACCTGAAGCTCAACGACCAGGCGCAGCGCACGGTGCTCTGCAAGGACCCGTTCCGGGCGTACGACGAGCGGGTGGAGCGGCTGATCGCCAGCATGTGACGCCGACGCCGGCCCGGGGTGGTGCTGAGCGCCGTCCGGGCCGGCGGGGCCGGTAGGCTGACCGCGCGATGACGACTTCCGAACCCCCCGAGAGCGGCCGCCAGCGGCAGAACTGGGCCGAGCGCCGCCGCGAGAAGATCCGCGCCGAGATCGAGCGCAACCGGCGCGGCGAGTACACGGTGCCCACCTGGGTGCTGGCCCTCGTGCTGGTGCTGATCGTGGGGGCCTGGCTGGCTCTGATCTTCCTGGTCTGAGCCGCTGCCGGCGTGGCGACGCCGACGCTCGGCGGTAGCCGACCGGGCACGGCTGCGGGCCCGTGGTCGTACCGGCGCGGCGACGCCGCAATCTCGAAGTTGTGCGCCCCCGATGGAACTGGAACCGTGGTGCCGTTCGGCGTTTCCGGTGACCGGCCGCGCACGCCGCGTGGTCGCGGCAGGGAGGGTGGCGGTATGGCACACATCGACCTCGGTCTCGACGAGCGGGCGCATCCGGGCATCAACGGTCCGATGCGGTTCCGCCCCGAGACGGCCAAGCCGCTCAACGAGCTCGCGGAGACGCTGCTGCGCGCCCCGCACCCGACGCTGACGCCCGGTGAGCGGGAGCTGATCGCGGCGTACGTGTCGGGGCTCAACGAGTGCCGGTTCTGCTGCGCGTCGCACTCGGCGTTCGCGGCGGCGCAGCTCCCCTCGGGCATGCGGCTGGTCGACCAGGTGCGCGCCGATCCGGCGACCGCCGAGGTCAGCGACAAGCTGCGGGCGCTGCTGGAGATCGCCGGCGCGGTGCAGCGCAGCGGCCGTGACGTGACGGCGGAGCTGGTCAAGGCCGCCCGGGTCGCCGGCGCGACGGATCTGGAGATCCACGACACGGTCCTGATCGCGGCGGCGTTCTGCATGTTCAACCGGTACGTCGACGGGCTGGGCACGCTGGCCCCGGAGGACCCTGGGGTGTACGAGCAGACCGCCGAGCACATCGTGCGCTACGGCTACGGCACGAGCTGACCGCCTCCGAGTGGCAGCTCAGGTCAGCAGGCGCGCGGCGTGCCGGCCGGCCGCGGCGGCGGCCAGGAAGTAGGCGTGGTCGGCGTCGAGGCCCCGGCCCATGGTGGACAGCGCAACGGGCGTGGCCCGCAGCGCGGCGTCGAGCCCGTCGGTCGGCACCCGGACGAGGGTGTGCCGCGCCGCGAGCGGCGCCAGCGCCGCGTCCACCTCGCCGGCCAGCGCCGGGGCAAGGCCGTCGGGCACCACCAGCTCGGCGGGGGCGAGGGCCACCCGGCCGTACGCGGTGAGGCTGTGGTGCGACACGCCCCGGTGGCGGGGCCGGGGGTCGGCGTCGGAGATCCGCAGCGAGCCGACCGGGCGCCCGCCCAGCGTGGCGACGGCGTTGACGGCCTCGCCGACGGCCACGCCCGAGAAGCCCCACCGGGTGCCGGTGCCCAGGTTGCCCGGCCCCTGGGCGACGATCGCCACGTCGGCGCCCAGGACGTGCCGGGCGGCCAGCAACCCGCTGTGCACGGTGCCCGCCTCCAGGTCCCCGCCGAAGGACTGGCCGACGGTGACCGTACCGACGAGGTGCCCGCGCAGCCCGGCGAGGGTGCGGGAGAACCAGGCCGGCAGGGCGCCGCCGTCGGTCAGCAGGTACGCCACCCGGGCGGCGGGGGCGTCGGCGTGGATGCCGGCCAGGATCGCCGGCAGCGCGGAGTGCAGGTCGGCGGTGACGACGGGCAGGCCGGCCAGGTCGTCGGCGGCGGCCATGACCTCCCGGTGCGGCGAGGCCTCCTCGTCGACGCCGAGCAGGATCGGCTGCAACGGGGTGTAGCGGGCCTTGACCAGGTGGCCGGCGTCGCGACTGTCGAGGGCCTGCGGCGGGTCCGGCGGCAGCCGGTCGGGCAGCGCGACGACCAGGGCGTACCCGCCGGTGCCGAGGCCCATCAGCAGCGCGCCGGCGTTGAGCAGGACCCGGTCGCCGGGCTCGGGCCGGCCGACGAGCGCGGGATAGGCCAGGGCCCGTACGGTGGCGCCGTCGGGCAGGTCGACGTCCAGTTCCACCGCCCCGGTCCACTGCCGCCGCAGCGCCGTCACCGTTCCCGACCGCCATCGCACCATGCCCGGCACGCTAGCGTCGCCGTCCGTGGCGGGCGCGCCCGGGGCGGGTCAGCCGCCGGAGCCGTCCGGCTTCCGCTCGTCGCCGGGGCCGGCGGCGCCCGCCACCACGACGGTCCCGACGCGCTCCGTCCTGGGCTCCGGCGCGGTCACCGGGCCACGGTAGGGTCGTCGCCGGTCCGCCGTCCGCCGCCCGGCGTCCGACGGGGCCGGCCGGTCGCGACGCGCCCCACGTCCTGCCCGCGTGGGTGCACGGGCGCGGCGCGTGGGCTGCTAGCGTCTACCGCGTGTCGCGGACCCGCACCGAACGCCTGGTCAACCTGGTTATCTGCCTGCTGTCCACGCGACGGTTCCTGACCGCCGCGCAGATCGCCGCGACCGTGCCGGGCTACGAGCACGATCCGGACGACGCGCGTGACCACGAGGCCTTCCAGCGCAAGTTCGAGCGGGACAAGGCCGAGCTGCGTGAGCTGGGCGTGCCGCTGGAGACCGGGACGGCCAGCGTCTTCGACGCGGAGCCCGGCTACCGGATCGCCCACCGGGAGTACGCGCTGCCCGACATCCCCCTCGAACCGGACGAGGCCGCCGCCGTCGGCATCGCCGCCCGGCTGTGGCAGCACGCCGGCCTGGCCGCCGCCGCCTCCTCGGGGCTGGCGAAGCTGCGTGCCGCCGGCGTCGACGTGGATCCGCAGGCCACGCTGGGCCTGGAGCCGATGGTGACGGTGGATCCGGCGTTCGCGCCGCTCACCGCGGCCGCCCGGGACCGGCGCGAGGTCAGCTTCGACTACCGGGTCCCCGACCGCGACGACCCGACCCGTCGCCGCCTCCAGCCGTGGGGCGTGGTCTGCTGGCGGGGTCGCTGGTACGTCGTCGGGCACGACCTCGACCGCGCGGCGACGCGCTGCTTCCGGCTGTCCCGGGTGGTCGGCACGGTCCGGGCGACCGGCGCCCCGGGGGGCTACGAGCCGCCGGCCGGGGTCGACCTGATCAGCCACGTGGCCCGCTGGTCGGGGCCGGCGGAGCGCACCGGGCGGGCCACCGTGCTGGTCGCCGCCGGGCGCGCGGCCGGGCTGCGCCGCTGGGCGGTCGGCGTCACCGCCGGGCCCGACGGCGACCGGCTGGTGCTGCCGTACGCCGACGCGGACGTCCTCGCCGGGCAGCTCGTCGGCTACGGTCCGGATGTGCGGGTGCTCGATCCCCCCGAGGTGCGTGACGCGGTGATCCAGCGGCTCAAGGAGATCGCCGCGCGGCACGAGGACCTCGCGGTCGCCGGGGGTGTCCGGTGACCCGCCCGGCCGCCCGGGGCGGCTCCCGCGCGTCGGCCGACCGGCTGGCCCGGCTGCTCAACCTGGTGCCCTACCTGCTGGCCCGGCCCGGCATCGAGCTCGCCGAGGCGGCGGGGGACCTGGGCGTCACCGAGCGGCAGCTGCGCGAGGACCTGGAGCTGCTGTGGGTGTGCGGGTTGCCCGGCTACGGCCCGGGTGACCTGATCGACATGGCCTTCGACGGCGACCGGGTGACGATCACCTACGACGCCGGCATCGACCGGCCGCTGCGGCTCACCCCCGACGAGGCCCTCGCGTTGGTGGTGGCGCTGCGGATGCTCGCCGAGACGCCCGGGGTGACCAACCGGGAGGCCGTCGAGCGGGCGCTCGCGAAGATCGAGCACGCGGCCGGTGACCTGGTGGCGGCGCCGGTCGAGGTCCGGCTGCCCGCCGACACCCGACGGGTGGAGGAGCTGCGGTCGGCCGTCGAGAGCGGCCGGGCGCTGCGCATCACCTACTACACGGCCGCGCGGGACGAGACCACCGAGCGGGTCGTCGACCCGCTGCGCATGCTCATGGTCGGCGGGCGGGCGTACGTGGAGGCGTGGTGCCGCCGGGCGGAGGCGGTGCGGCTGTTCCGGGCCGACCGCATCGACGCGGTCACCGAGCTGGACGAGCGGGCCGTCGTGCCACCGCAGGCCCGCCCGCACGACCTCACCGAAGGCGTGTTCCGCCCGTCGCCCGACCTGCCGCTGATCACGCTGCGCATCGGCCGGGGCGAGCGGTGGCTCACCGAGTACTACCCGTGCGAGCGGGTCGAGGCCGGTGACGGCGACCACTGGCTGGTCTCGCTGCGGGTCACCGACCTGGGCTGGGCCCGTCGCTTCGTGCTGGGTCTGGGTTCGGACGTAGCGGTGGTCGCGCCGGTCGAGCTGGCCGAACAGGTCCGGGCCGCGGCGGTCGCGGCCCTCGACGCGTACGCCTCGCCGGCGCCGGCCGCACCGCGCGGGCCGGCGGATGTCGCGGCCACGGCGCGGGCGGTGTCGCCGGCCGACCCGGCGGTGACCGTGAGCACCCAGTAGGCTGGCCGCCGTGGTGAAGTGGATCGTGCTCGCGGTGGTGCTGTTCGCGCTCGTCGTGTTCGTCCTGGCCCTGCGGCCGGTGCTGACGCGGCTGCCCCGACTGCGTCGCGCGGCCGTGGCCCTGCAACGCCGGGCGGGCGAGGCGGAGGCGCTGCGGGCGACCGCCGAGACCCTCCAGGCGCGGGCGGAGGCCCTCCAGGAGCAGCTCGACACCGCTCAGCGGCGGATGGCCGTGATCAAGGCGAAGCGCGGCGGCTGATCGGTCGGTGCCCGGTTCCTGCGCGAAGCGGCCCGGTTGCACGCAGGAACGATCCGGCGGCAGGTGGTTGACGGGACGTCCCGCGTTGGTCAAGACTTCACCGGCCGGGACGAACCACCACCACCCGGCGGGTGGCAACGGCCGTCGGCGCACGTACGATGGGCTGCGGTACACCCCTCACGACGACACAGAGCGACTGGAGCTTCCCATGGGTGCCCTCAAGCCGTGGCACATCGCCGTACTCGTGGTCGTGCTGATCCTGCTCTTCGGCGCGAAGCGGCTCCCCGACGCGGCCCGTTCGCTGGGCCGGTCGCTGCGGATCATCAAGGCCGAGACCAAGAGCCTGCACGACGACGACCGTGACCTCGCCGAGAAGGCCGACGCGCAGTCCGGCTACCAGCCGCTCCCGCCGCAGACCGTCCAGGGCCAGCCGTACGCGCCGCCGCCCGCCGGCCAGCAGCCGCACGTCGCCCCGCAGCAGCAGCCGTACGCACCCCCGGTCAACGACCCGGTGCAGCGCGTCCGCGACAACTGACCGAAGGGCCCGAGACCGTGGCCTTCGCCCTCAAGAAGCGCGGCCCGAGCAGCTTCGTGCGGGCCGCCGACGGCTCGATGACGCTCATCGAGCACATCCGCGAGCTGCGCAACCGGCTGTTCAAGGCGTCGCTGGCGATCCTCGTCGGCTTCGGCTTCGGCATCTGGCTCGCCGGGCCGGTGCTGAACGTGCTGAAGCGGCCGTACTGCGATCTGCCGCAGGCGCGGACGACCAACGGTGCCTGCGACTTCGTCCAACTCGGCCCGGCCGACCTATTCCTGCTCAACCTGAAGATCGGGCTCTGGGTCGGGCTGATCATCGCCGCGCCGGTCTGGCTCTACCAGCTCTGGGCGTTCATCGCGCCCGGCCTGCACCGGCACGAGCGGCGCTACGCGTACGTCTTCACCGCGCTGGCGGCGCCGCTGTTCGCCGCCGGCGCGGTGCTGGCGTACTTCGTGACCGCGAAGGGTCTGGAGTTCCTGCTGGACATCTCCGGCAGCGACATCAACACGACCCTGGACATCACCCGTTACGTCTCGTTCGTCACCAACCTGATTCTGCTGTTCGGGGTGGCGTTCGAGTTCCCGCTGCTGGTGTTGATGCTGAACTTCGTCGGCATCGCCAGCGCGAAGCGGCTGCTGAGTTGGTGGCGGATCGCGGTGTTCGTGTTCTTCGCGTTCTCCGCCGTGGTCACGCCGACCCCCGACCCGTTCGGGATGACCGCGCTGGCGCTCTGTCTCTGCGCGCTCTACTTCGCGGCGGTCGGGGTGGCGTTCCTCAACGACAAGCGCAAGGGACGCGGCAAGGAGATCTACGCCGGCATCGACGACGACGAGGTCTCGCCGCTGAC
Organism: Micromonospora sp. ZG13; assembly: GCF_059359355.1. NCBI lineage: Bacteria > Bacillati > Actinomycetota > Actinomycetes > Micromonosporales > Micromonosporaceae > Micromonospora > Micromonospora sp. ZG13. Next base: position 170,167 of record NZ_JCADBQ010000009.1, on the reverse strand, counting down.
GCTCGACCCCGACCCGGTGGAGGCCGGGCAGCGGGTGGACGCCAGCGCGCCGATCGCCGCCCCGGAGCCGGTCGCCGCGCCAGCGCCGATCGAGCGCCGCTACGACGACATGACCTGACCGCCGGTCGTCCTCGTGCCGCACGGAACAAGCCCTCCCTCGCCGGAGGGCTTGTTCCGTTGGCGGCCGGCCGTCGGGCCGCCCCGGTCGACCAGCGGCAGCGAGCGCCCCGGTGTGCCACGGTGGCGCCCCTAACGCATGCCGCGCCAGCCGTCAGCCCGCAGTCGGCAATCCGTCACGAGGCATCCACGAGCTGCAATCGGGTAAGCAGATCTTTACGATGTGTCGACGTGTCCGACGAGGGAGGTCGCTGTCCAGTGCGTCGCCCGACGTTTCGTCGTCCACCCGTGACCGGGGTCGAGACCACCTCCCGGCCGCGGCGGTGCGGCGTGCCCGTCGCCTGGTGCGTCGTGCGCTCGACGAGGACTGACGGCGGACCGCTGCCCGCCCCGGGCGACCGGTTTCCCGGGGTGAGTGCCCGCCCCGGCTGAGTCCCGGCGGGCCCACCCGCGCGGTCGTCCGGCCCCGCTGGCCGCACTCCGGCGCGCCGGGCCGCCCGAACGCCCCTGACCGCCCGATCGCCGTCTGTCGCGCTTCATGATCCAGTCGTTCCCTCCGGCCGGCCTGCCGGGTCCCGTCAACGGGACCGATCGCCGCCCCCGCACCCCCAGATCGGAGCTAACGCGTTGATCCGCGTCGTCGTTGTCGAGGAGATGGGACTGCTGCGCACCGCCCTGTGCGCGGCACTGTCGAGCGAGGAGGACATCGAGGTCGCCGCCGAGGTGACCGGGGTGGAGGACCTGCCCGCCCTGGTGCGCCGGCATCGGCCGGACGTGGTGCTGGTGGACCTGGCGCCGGACGCCCCGCACCCGGTCCAGGTCGTCGCCCACATTACCGAGGCCATGCCCGACTCCGCCGTGCTCGCCATGGGGCGGCGGTGGAGCCAGCAGCTCATCGGGGACCTGCTGGCCGCCGGCGTACGGGGCCTGGTCGGCAAGGACGCCTCGCTGGAGGCGCTGGTCGGCGCCGTACGGGAGCTCGCGGCCGGCGGGAAGGTCATCGACGCGGACGCCGCCGTGACGGCGCTACGGCCCGCGTCGAGCCCGCTGACGCGTCGCGAGGTGGAGGTGCTGCGCGTCGCCGCGGAGGGCCTGCCGCTCAAGGAGATCGCCCGCCGGCTCTACCTGGCGCACGGGACGGTACGCAACCACCTGTCGGCGGTCATGCGCAAGACCGGCGCGCGCAACCGGATGGAGGCGGTGTGGCGCGCCCGACGCGACGGCTGGATGTAGTCGCGTCCACCGTGGGGCGCCGGTTCCGTTCACCTCCTCGTCCAGCCTGGACGGTGGCGGACCGCTCACCGAGCGGAACCGGCCGAAGCGTGTTTAGATTCTGACGGTCCGTGATCTGTCCGACGACGCTCCGGAGGGTCAATGGTGATCCGTACGCTGCTCGCTCTCGACGGTGCCCTGGTCCGTGGCGCCCTGTCGCTCGTCCTCGCCGCCGAGGCGGACATCAGCGTGGTGGCGGAACTGGACCGGGGCGACGCCCTGCCGCCGGCGGTCCGAACGCGGCGTCCCGACGTCGCGGTCGTGGATCTCGACCTCATCGGGGAGACGGGCATGGCGGGGCAGTGCCCGCTGCTGGTGCTCGCCGACCGGCGCCGGGCGCGCAGCCTGCACCGGGTCTTCGTGCCGGGGCGCACCGTCGGGATCCTCGGCAGCGACGTCTCTCCGCACCGGGTGGTGGACGGCATCCGGCGGCTGGCCCGTCGCGAGTCGGTGGTCGACGCCGACCTGGTGATGGCGGCACTGAGCCGCGACAGCCCGCTCACCTCGCGGGAGACCGAGATCCTCGACCTGACCGCGGCCGGGGCGCCGGTCGTGGAGGTCGCCCGGACGCTCGGGCTCGCCCCGGGGACCGTACGCAACCACCTCGGCCGGATAGCCCGCAAGGCGGGCGCGCGCACGAGGGTGGAGGCCGTGCGGGTCGCCCGCGAGGCCGGCTGGATCTGACGACCGCCCGGGCACCCGCGCCTGGACCGACGGCTGGACCGCGACGGTGGCGGCGGCGGGTGCTCAGGCCCGGCCGAGTGGCACGCGGGCCGGCGGTGCCACGTCCTCCCAGTGCCCGACCAGCTCACGGTAGACGGGCGAGCGCACCAGCAGGTCGTCGTGGGTGCCGACGAGGGGGCGGTCGCCGTCAAAGACCACCACCCGGCGGGCGCGGGTCGCTGAGCTGATCCGGTGCGCGATCACCACCAGGGTGCCGCCCCGGCGGGCGAAGGCGTGCTCGACGGTCGCCTCCAGGGTCGGGTCCAGGTGACACGTCGCCTCGTCGAGGATCACCAGCGGCGCGGGGGCCAGGTAGGCCCGGACCGCGGCGACGAGTTGGCGCTCCCCGGCGGAGAGGTCGGCGGGGTCGAGGTCGGCGTCGAGGCCACCGAGGCGGCTCAGCAGGGGACCGGCGCCGAGGGTGCGTACGGCGGCCAGGACCGTCGCGTCGTCCACCCCGGGGTGCAGGTAGCGCAGGTTGTCGCCGAGGGAACCGGTGCGCACGTACGCCTCCTGCGGCAGGAGGACCCGCAGCCGGGCCAGCTCCTGCGGCGCGGTGCCGGCGGTCGGCACGCCGGCCAGGTGGACCGTGCCGGACTCCGGTGGCACGAGCCCGGCGACCAGCGCGGCCAGGGTGGACTTGCCGGCGCCGCTCGGCCCCACCACGGCCACGTGCTCGCCGGCCGCCACGGTCAGGGTGAGGTCGGTCAGGACGGGGCGGGCGTGCGGGCCGTACCGGAAGGTCAGCCCCCGCAGCGCGACCGCCGGCGGCGCGCTGCCGCTGGCGGCTTTCCCGGCCGGGCCGGTGCGGGTCTGCGGGCCGGCGGCGAGGGGAGACGACGCGGCGTCGTCGCGGGTCGCCGGGTCGGCGGCGCCGTCGGTCGCCGGGCCGGCGGACGGCAGGGGAATGGGCCCCGGCGGCGGGCTGGTGCGCAGGATCCGGTCCAGGGTGACGGCGTAGCGCAGACCGCCCCCGCCGACACCCTGCACCACCGCGTGCAGGGCCGGTTGCAGCCCGGTGGTGACGTAGACCAGCGCGCCCAGCACGGCCCCGGCGCTGAGCCCCTGCCGGACCAGCCACGGCGCGGCCAGCACCAGCACCACCACGGGCAGCCAGCCGCCCACCCCGAGGCTGAGGCTGCGCAGCGCCGCCATCCGGGCCAGCGTCCGCTCCGCGTCGGCCTGCGCCCTGACCCGCCGGTCCACGTCGCACACCACGCGCTCCTGCGCGCCGCAGGCCACGACGTCGCGGTGCCCGGCCAACGCCGACGCGGCCGAGCGGCCGAGCCGCTCGCCGGCGCTCACCTGCGCCCGCTGGTGCGCCACCATGGCCGGCAGCGACGCGGCGAACACGGCCAGCCCCACCAGCAGCGGGGCGGCCACCGCGCCCGCCAGCGGTGGGGCCAGGGCGAACAGGCCGAGCAGCGCCGCGCCGGCGGTGAACAGGAACCCGCGGACCACCAGCAGCAGCCCGCCGAAGGTGTCCCGGACCACCTCGACCTGATGGGTCAGCCGGGCCACGGTGGCGCTGTCCGCCCGGCCGCCGGCCCGGGTGGCGTCGCGCAGCGCCCCCCACACCACCCGGGCGGCCAACTCGTCGCGGAACGGCTCGACCACGGCGCCGAGGCTGCGGTACACCCGGCCGCTGGCCGCCGCGCCGACCAGCACCGCCGCGGCGAGCCCGGCCAGCCAGGCCAGCCCGGTGCCGAACTGGCCGGCCAGGAAGCCCCGGTCCACGGCCCGGGCCACGAGCGCGCCGCCGAGCAGCGCCGGCAGGGCCTCGACGGCCGACCAGGCGGCCAGCCGGCCCAGCGCCCGGCGGCGGGCCCGCAGCGCCGCCCAGGTGGTCCGGCGTACGCCGGGGCCGCTCATCGGGCGTCCCCGTTGGGCGCGAAGACCGCCCGGTAGGCCGGGTCGGACCAGAGCCGCCGGTGCGGCGCCACGGCCCGCAGCCGCCCGCCGTCGAGCCACGCCACCAGGTCGGCCGCCGCCGCCGTCGCGGCGCGGTGGGTCACCACGAGTCGGGTACGGCCGCCGGCGCCGGTGGCCACGGCGCGGGCGATGCGGTGTTCGGTGGCGGTGTCGAGGCTGGACGTGGCGTCGTCGAGGATGAGCAGCCGCTCGGCGGGGAACGCGCGGGCCAGCCCGAGGCGCTGCGTCTCGCCGCCGGAGAACGGCGCGTCCGCCAGCCGGGTGCGGAAGCCCTCGGGCAGCCGGGCGACGACGTCGGCGACCTGCGCCGCGCGCGCCGCGGCCAGCACCGCCGGGGTGGCCGGGGCGGCGTCGGCGGGCGGTCGTGCCGCCGTGGCGGGCAGGCCGAGCCCGATCGCGTCGTGCACCGTCTCGCCGACCAGGACGGGCCGGTCGAAGGCGTGGCCGACGGCCCGGCGCAGCGCGGGCGGGGCGAGCCGGCGCAGCGGCGCCCCGTCCAGCAGCACCTCGCCGCTGTCCGGATCGTGCAGCCGGCCGGCCACCGCGGCGAGGGTCGACTTGCCGGCGCCGGAGCGGCCGACGACGGCCAGGGTGGCGCCCGCCGGTACGGTCAGGTCGATCCCGTCGAGGACCGTTCGCCCGTCGTCGGCGCGTACGCCCACCCCGCGCAGCCGCAGTTCCCCCCGCCCGGGCGGCAGGGGCTCGGTGCCGTCGGGGCGTACGGGGTGGGCCAGCGGTTCGGCGATCCGGCTGGCCGCCGCGCGGCTGCGCACCAGCCGGTTCAGGGTGGCCAGCACCGCGCCGAGCCCGGCGCCGAGGGCCGCGTACTGCACGGCGGCGACGAGCTGGCCGGGGGTGAGCCAGCCGACGGTCAGCGCATACCCGCCGACGGCCACGACGGCCACCTGGAGCAGCGGGCCGACGGCGGCGGTGCGGGCGCTCGCCCTGGCCAGCAACCGCCAGCTGAGCAGTCCGTACCCGCGCAGTTCCGGCAGGGCCGCGAGCACCCGGTCGCGTTCCCGGTCGACGGTCGCGGCGGCGGCGATGGTGCGGGCACCGCCGAGAGCCTCCAGCAGCCGGCCGGCGATGTCCCCCAGCACCCGCTGGTAGCCGGCCACGGCGGCGGAGGCGTCCGTGACGAAGGCGCGCATGAGCAGCGTGAGCAGGGCCAGCCCGCCGAGGAGGGTGAGGCCGAGCAGCGGTTCGAGCAGGGTGAGCGCCACGACGCTGCCGACCGGAGGGAGCAGCGCGACGACGCCCAGTACCACGGCGGTGCCCGCCTGCCCGGCGTCGGCGGCCTGCCCGACGAGTCGGCCGACCAGGTCGCCCACCGGATGGCGGCGGACGGTGCGCACGTCGCAGGCGAAGAGGTGACGCAGCAGGCGCCGGCGAAGCCGCGCGGTTGCCCGGGCCGCGCCGTATCCGCTGGCCACGTCGCCGAGGATGTCGGTGAGCATGAGGACGGCGATCAGGCCGCAGGCGGCGGCCGGCCACCAGGCGCCACCGTCGCCGGCGACGGCGGCGTCGACCGCGAGCCCGAGCGCGGCGGGCAGGGCGAGTTCGGCGGCGGCGCCGGTGAGCGCCACCGCGCCGAGCAGGACCGTCCATCCGCCGCCGTCGCGGACCACCCGGCGCAGCAGCCGGTCGGAGCCGGTCGGCGTCCGCATCGGTCCTCCCGCAGAAGACGTGCGGCCCTGGGCGGACACGTCCATCCGCCCAGGGCCTCGCGTGATGACCTGATCAGTTGCAGGTCGTGACGGACAGCGAGCTGTCGCCGCAGAGCAGCAGGCTCGCGCGGCTTCCGCCGCCGGTGCGGTCGGCGGGGGCCATCTCCATGCCCTGAAGGTCGAGAAGCGCCATGTCGATCATCTCCTTGTGTGCTGGTCGGTCGGATGGTCGTGCCCTGCATGTCGCCGGTGAAGGCGTTCGGTTCAGTTGCAGGTCGTGACGGACAGCGAGCTGTCGCCGCAGAGCAGCAGGCTCGCCCGGCTGCCGCCGCCGGTGCGGTCGGCGGGGGCCATCTCGAGGCCCTGGAGGTCCAGAAGCGCCATGTCGTGTCACCTCCTTCCGTGCTGGTCGGTCGGGTCGGTCGCCCTCGCCGAGGCGAGGGAGTCGGGGGCGCCCGCCAGGGGCGCGAGGAACGGCAGGCTCACCGGGTCGTCGGGCCGTGCGGCGGCCAGGGCCAGCAGCACGCCGGCGGTGCCGGTGCCGAGGTCCATGGACAGCCGCAGCAGCTGCTCGCCCGGGAACGCGGTGCCGTCGCCGTAGGGCAGGGCGTGCCAGGCCAGCCGGGCCACCTGGGCGTCGCGTTCGCGGCGGCGCTGCGGATCGTCGGGGTACGCCGCCAGGTAAACCACGATCCCGGCCCGCCCGGCGAAGAGGCCGGACTGCGCGTAGAACGGGGACCGGGCGGCGCGGCGTACGCCGGCGCTGGCCTCGGCGAAACGCTCGTCGGCGCGGTGACGCAGGTACTCGTCGAGCACCAGCCCGATGCCGACGCTGCCCTGCCCGAGGTAGGGCATGGTGCGCCAGCCCTCGTTGACCTCCAGCGCGCCGTCGGGGCGTACCACGCAGCGGCGCAGGTCCTGGCGCAGGGCCGTGGCGGCGTGGTCCAGCAGGGACTGCTCGCCGGTCAGCTCGTGCAGCCGCACCAGCAGCAGCGCCGGCCCGGTCCGGCCGCGCAGCAGCCCGGCGTACGGGTTGCGCCCACCGCTGATGTCCGGCCCCGGGTCGTCGGCGAGCTGGTCGACCACCCGCTCGGCGACCCGCCAGGCCGCGTCGCGCAGTGCCGTCTCGCCGGTGCGCCCGGCCAGCTCCGCCAGGTTGAGCGCGATGCCGGAGAGGCCGCCGGAGAGGCTGTGGTCCAGGCCGTCGAGCGGCTGGCGCAGGCAGATGTCGAGCACGTCGAGGGCGTCCTGCCGGCGGCCGAGCGCCTCCAGTGCGTACGCGACGCCGTGCAGGCCGTCGTAGAAGCCGCACCGGGTGCCCGAGGCGGGCGCGGTGGCGTGGCGGACCAGCCACCGCTCGTGTTCCGGCCATTGCCCGGCGCCGCTGACGTGTAGGGCGTACAGGACGCCGGCCGCGCCGTGGGCGAGGTTGAGCCCGCCGCTGCGGAACTGCTCGATGTCACCGGGGAAGAGCCGGTCGCCCCGCTGGGGTGTCGCGCTGGCGAGGATCGCCCGGGCGAGGCGGTCCCGGTGGGCCGGCCCGACGTCGACCGTCAGGTCGGGCGCCGCTCCGGCGTCCGACGCCTCGGCGCCGGTGATCTCCCGTACGGCGGCGTCGAGGAGGTCCCTCGGCACCGGGAAGTGCGCGGCGATCACGTCGGCGAGGTGCGCGGCCTTGTCCGGCCCGAGCCGGACGAGCTGGGTCAGTGGCAGGAACAGCGCCAGCCGCAGGCAGGCCAGGGCGTACCGGTCGACGGCGGGACCGGTGCGGTCCCGGGGTGCGGCGAAGCCCTGGTTGCGCAGGCCCGGCCGGCGGTGACCGTCGATCGGCGCGGTGACCTCGAAGTCGACCAGCGCGATCCGGTCGTCCGGGCGGACCATGACGTTGAACAGGTGCAGGTCGCCGTAGACCAGGCCGCGGTCGTGGATCGCCGTGACAACCTCCTCGACCTGCCGGTGCACGTCCAGCGCCCACCGGGTGTACTCGGCACGGTCGGCATCCGTGGCGTCGGCGTCGATCAGCGGGTACCGGTCGACCAGCACCTTGTTCAGCGCGCGGCCCTCGATGAACTCCAGCGCGAGGAACCGGTGCTCACCGAGGGTGAACTCGTCGTGCACCCGGGGCACCTGGGGCAGGTCGGCGAGGCGGCGCAGCGCGTCGGCCTCCCGGGCCAGGCGGGCGACGGCGTCGGTGCCGTCGGCGTCGAGGCCGGCGTGCGGCCGGGCCTCCTTCAGCACGACCTGGGTGTCGGTGCGCACGTCCCGCCCGACGTAGAGACCGCCGCCGTTGGAGAAGTGGATGACCTTCTCGATCCGGTACGGCACCTCGTCGGTGCTGGTGGCGTTGCGGGCGGCCAGGTGCGGGGCGAGGAAGTCGGGCAGGGTCACCCAGGACGGCACGTGGAACACGGGGTCGCGGCGGTCGGGCACCAGCGTGCCCGTGTCGTCCTCGATCGCCGGGACCACCTGGCCGTCGGGGGAGTGGCAGTAGCGGGCGGCGAAGCCGCCGTAGCGCACGTGCACCGGGCCGGCGCCGTGGCGCAGGTCGCTGAGGATGTACGGGCCCGGTTCGCCGGCGAGCAGCTCGTCGAGCTCCTTGCACACCAGCTCCAGCTCCGCGTCGTCGCGGGGGTAGACCGTGACGAACTTGCCGCTGGCCGCCCGGGAGGCGTACTTGGAGTTGCGCAGCAGCAGGGTGCGCGGGCCGCGGAGGAACTTGAAGGACAGGCCCCGCGGTACGCAGTAGTCCCAGATGGTGTCGAGCACCCGCTCGGCGTTGCCCAGCGTCGCCGACACGTGGATCTTCCAGCCCTGCTGGGGCAGCGTGCCGCCGTCGGGGGCGTAGATCAGCCAGTCGTCGAGCGGCTCGGAGCGCCAGCCGTCGGGTACGGGTCGCTGCGCCGCTGCGAACGTGGGCTGCTCGACCGCGCTGCCGAGGGAATCGTAGAAGAGCCGGTCGGCGGCGCAGTAGCTGTCGTAACGCTCGTCCACCGTGACGACTCCCTCCGCTGTTCGGTCGATGCCTTTGTCGTTCGGCCGATGTGCTCGGCCTGCCGACGGATATGAGTCTGTCCGTTCGGGCCATGGCGGTTCCAGTGCGTTCAGTCATGACGACGAATGCGTGCCGCACGGTCGGCCATGACAAAAGTCAGTTGCGTCCGGGCGTGAGGTGCCCCGCCGACGGGTGGCCGGGCGCACGGTGGGCGGTGCTCCCACCCCGGCCGGGGGCGGTACGGTGCTCGCCGTGACCGCAGACGATCACCCCTCCGTCGTCGGCGACGGGCCCGTCGCCGTGCTGGCCAACCCGACCGCGGGCCGGGGTCGGTACCGAGGGTTGCTGCCGCAGGTCCTGCACCGGCTCGCGGCCGCCGGCCGGCCCGTACGCCCCTTGCGCGCCGGCACCGCCGACGAGGCCGAGGCGGCCTGCCGCGCGGCCGTGCGCGACGGCGCGTCGGCCCTGGTCGTGGTCGGCGGCGACGGCACCGTGCACCGCGCGGTGCAGGCGGTCGCCGGCACCGCCGTCCCGTTCGGTCCGGTGCCCGCCGGCACCGGCAACGACTTCGCGGCCGACACCGGCTTCCCGGCCGACCCGCTCGCCGCCGTCGACGTCATCGCCGCGGCCCTGCGCGACGGCCGCACCCGCCCCGTGGACCTGGCCCGGATGACGGGGGCCGACGGCACGCAGCGCTGGTACGGGGCGGTGCTCGCCGCCGGCTTCGATGCGATCGTCAACGAGCGCGCCAACCGGATGCGCTGGCCGAGCGGTCCGCGCCGCTACGACCTGGCGATCCTGGTGGAGCTGGCCCGGCTGCGCCCGCGCCGCTACACGCTGCGCCTCGACGGGGTGGCGCACGAGGTGGACGCCGTGCTGGTGGCGGTGGGCAACTGCGCCAGCTACGGCGGCGGCATGCGGATCTGCCCGGACGCGGACCCGACCGACGGCCTGCTCGACGTGGTGGTGGGCGGCCGGTTCGACCGGCGCACCCTGATGCGGGTCAAGCCGCGCATCTACCAGGGCACCCACGTGGCGCACCCGCTGGTGCGCAGCTACCGCGCCCGTACGGTCGAGTTGAGCGCCGAGGGCATCACCACGTACGCCGACGGCGAGCGCGCCCTGCCCCTCCCACTGACCGTCACGGCCACCCCCGCCGCCCTCCACCTCCTCCGCTGACCCCGTCGCCCCTCTCCCGGCGTCGTCCCCGTCCGACGATGTCGATCATGGAGTTGAGGCTCCACGTAAGCCGTCGTGCGGTGCAGACCGGCACCAGAAGTGCGTGATCGACGCGTGGGTCAGGGGGTGGATCTGGTCATGCGGTCCAGCCATTCGGCCAGCAGGGTGCGTTCGGCGGTGGTGAGGTCCGTGGTGAGCGTGTCCAGCGCGGCGCGCAGCGCCACCGCGTGCCGGAGCGGACGGTCCGCCCGGGAGGTCGCCCGGGCGGCGGCGGAGTCGCTGACCAGTGCGCCGAGCATCGCCTCCCGGGTGCGGGTCGACAGGGCCGGGTCGCGCTGCGGGGGCGGGGTCCGGATCAGGGTGAGGGTGGTCCCGCAGGCGGTGGCGTGCAGCATCTCGGTCGCCTCGTCGACGCCCGTGCGCAGCCGGCCCGTCTCGGCCACCCGCTGCACGAGCTGGCGCAGGATGTCGGCGGCGACCCGGGTCGCGGTCGGGGTCTCGCCGGGGCGAGGGTCGGCGTACATGAGGGCGTGGAACGCCGGGTTGGTCACCCCGAAGCCGACGTGCAGGTCCCAGCCCCGGCGCAGGTCGTCGACGGGGTCGCCGGCGAGGTCACCGGCCGCCTGGGCGTGCAGGTACGCGGCGAACCCGTAGCTGGCCGCCGCGTCCAGCAGCCCCCGCATGTCGCCGAACTGGCGGTAGATCGTGGGCGCCTGCACTCCCGCCGCCCGGCCGACCGCCCGGGTGGAGACCGCCTCGCGGCCTCCCTCGGCGAGCAGCGCTGCGGCGGCCCGGACGATCCGGTCCCGGGGCGACGTCTCGGTGATCATGACAGCGACGATAACGTCTTCGCGTTAGCGCCGTGTGTTAACGGTGCTGTCGACGTTTTGTTAGCTCTGCTCGCCGACCCCGGCCAGGTCCAGCACGGCACCCAGGCCGTTGGCCCGGCCCGCCTCGGCGGCCGGCAGCACCAGCGCCGCGCACCCGGCCGCCACGGCGCCCGCGTCGGCCGGGGTGTCGCCCACCATCAGCGTCCGCTCCGGGTCGACGCCGAGCATCCCGCAGGCGCGCAGGAAGATGCCCGGGTCCGGCTTGCAGCGCCCCACCTCGTACGACAGCACGAACGCGTCGACCAGCCCGGCCAGCCCCCACGCCTCGAAGTGCGGCCGGATGTCGAAGCCGATGTTGCTGACCACCGCGACCCGTACGCCCCCGGCGCGCAGCGCGGCCAGGGTCGGGGCGGTGTCCGGGTAGGGCACCCAGCCCTCGGGCACCAGCACCCGCTCGTAGAGCGCCTCGGCGAAGCCCTCGATGCCCGCGTCCACGGTCTCGGCGAGCCCCGTGTAGGCGCCCCGGTGGGCGTGCGGGTAGAGGTCCCGGTCGGCCCAGAGCTCCGTCAGCCGGGGCGGCACCCGGGTCGGCAGCGGCCCGCCCGCCCGGCCGGCGGTCAGCAACCGGTCGGCCAGCGCGGTGGCCCGCATCCGCTCCAGCGTCACCCCGCAGGCGGCCGCGGCGGCGAGGACCCACTCCCGGGGCTCCTCCACCTGGGCCAGGGTGCCGTGGAAGTCGAGCAGGACCGCCTCCACCGGCCGGCGGGACGGATCCGGACGGGCGGCGTCGTCGGCGCCGCGCGGGGCGTGGGGCGGTTCGGCATGATCCGGCACGTCGTGCACCCTACCGACCGCCCCCGACCCGGCTGCCGGTTGGCCTTGTCCGGTGACTGTCGGCGGCACGCATTAATCTTGGAGACATGTCGAGCCCCGCCGAGCGGTACGCCGCGGCGCGCCGCCGGGCCGCGCAGGCCTCACAGTTCCCGGCACTCAACGAGTTCGCCCTCGACCTGGGGTTCGATCTCGACGACTTCCAGCGGGAGGCCTGCCAGGCGCTGGAGCGGGGCAGCGGCGTGCTGGTGTGCGCCCCGACCGGTGCCGGCAAGACCGTGGTCGGCGAGTTCGCCGTACACCTGGCGCTGCGCGGCACCCCGGCGCCCGCCGACGGCGACGCGACGGCGACCGGCGCCGAGGCGTCCCCGCCCCGCCGGCGCAAGTGCTTCTACACCACCCCGATCAAGGCCCTGTCGAACCAGAAGTACCACGACCTGGTCGACCGCTACGGCGCCGCGCAGGTCGGGCTGCTCACGGGCGACAACGCCATCAACGGCGACGCCCCGGTGGTGGTGATGACCACCGAGGTGCTGCGCAACATGCTCTACGCCGGCTCGGCCACCCTCGACGGCCTGGCGTACGTGGTGATGGACGAGGTGCACTACCTCGCCGACCGCTTCCGCGGCGGGGTGTGGGAAGAGGTGATCATCCACCTGCCCGCCTCGGTCACGCTGGTCTCCCTGTCGGCCACCGTGTCCAACGCCGAGGAGTTCGCCGACTGGCTGGTCACCGTGCGCGGCGAGACGGCCGTGGTGGTCAGCGAGCACCGCCCGGTGCCGCTGTGGCAGCACATGCTGGTCGGCAAGCGGATGTTCGACCTGTTCCACGACGCCGACGCCGCCCGCAAGCACGACGTGCACCCCGAGCTGCTGCGATACACCCGCGACACCATGCGCCGACTGGAGCTCGGCGAGGGCCGCAGCGCCGGCCCCGGCGCCGGGCGGCGCGGGCCCCGCTGGCGCGGCCCCATGCGCCCCGACATCGTCGACCGGCTCGACCGCGAGGGGCTGCTGCCGGCCATCCTGTTCATCTTCAGCCGCGCCGGCTGCGCCGCCGCCGTGCAGCAGTGCCTCGCCGCCGGCCTGCGGCTGACCTCTCCCGACGAGCGGGCGGAGATCCGCCGCGTCGTCGAGTCGCGGGTCACCGCCATTCCCGGCGAGGACCTGACCGTCCTCGGCTACTGGGAGTGGCTCGACGGGCTGGAGCGCGGGCTGGCCGCCCACCACGCCGGCATGCTGCCGGTGTTCAAGGAGGTCGTGGAGGAGCTCTTCGTCCGGGGCCTGGTCAAGGCGGTCTTCGCCACCGAGACGCTCGCCCTCGGCATCAACATGCCGGCCCGCTGCGTCGTGCTGGAGCGCCTGGTGAAGTACAACGGCGAGGCGCACGTCGACCTGACGCCGGGGGAATACACGCAGCTCACCGGCCGTGCCGGCCGGCGGGGCATCGACGTCGAGGGGCACGCCGTCGTCGTCTGGTCCCCAGAGACCGACCCTCGGCACGTGGCCGGGCTCGCCTCCACCCGCACGTACCCGCTGCGGTCCAGCTTCCGGCCGTCGTACAACATGGCGGTCAACCTGGTCGGCACCGTCGGCGCCGAGCCGGCCCGCGCGCTGCTGGAGTCCTCGTTCGCCCAGTTCCAGGCGGACCGCTCCGTGGTCGGCCTGGCCCGCCAGGTGCAGCGCAACACCGAGACCATCGAGGCGTACGGCGCGGAGGCGGCCTGCCACCACGGCGACTTCGACGAGTACTTCGCGTTGCGGGTGGCGATCGGCGACCGGGAGCGGGCCATCGCCCGGCAGGGGCAGAGCCAGCGCAAGGCCGCCGCGGTGGCCTCGCTGGAGCGGCTGCGGGTCGGCGACGTGATCCGCGTGCCGTCGGGTCGGCGGGCCGGCCTGGCCGTCGTGCTCGACCCGGCGACCGGCGGCTTCGGTGAGCCCCGGCCACTGGTGCTCACCCAGGACCGTTGGGCGGGCCGGGTCAGCCCCGGCGACTTCACGACCCCCGCCGAGGTGCTGGCGCGCATCCGGGTGCCGAAGCACTTCAACCACCGGTCCCCGGCGGCCCGGCGGGACCTGGCCGCCGAGGTCAGCGGCACGGGTCTGGACCGCCACGGCGGCCGGCGGGGTGGCCGTTCCCGGCAGGCGGTCGGCGAGGACCACCGGCTCAGCCAGCTGCGCACCGAGCTGCGCCGGCACCCCTGCCACGCCTGCCCCGACCGCGAGGAGCACGCCCGCTGGGCGGAGCGGCGCCGCCGCCTGGAGAAGGACACCGAGGAGCTGCGGCAGCGGGTGGCCGGTCGGACGGGGTCGCTGGCCCGCACGTTCGACCGGATCGTGGCCCTGCTCACCGCCCGGGGCTACCTGACTCCCGACGGGACGGTGACCGACGCCGGCCGGATGCTCGGCCGGATCTGGACCGAGGCCGACCTGCTGGTCGCCGAGTGCCTGCGACGCGGGGTGTGGGACGGGCTCTCCCCGGCCGAACTGGCGGCGGCGGTCTCGGTGGTGGTCTTCGAGGCCCGCCGCGACGTCGACGAGCGGGCGTCGCTGCCGCGCGGCCCGGTGGCCGAAGCGGTCGACGAGACGCTCAAGCTGTGGAGCGAGATCGAGGCCGACGAGGCGGCCCGCGGCCTCACCGGCACCCGGGAGCCCGACCTCGGCTTCGCCTGGCCGGTCTACCGCTGGGCCCGCGGCGAGGCGCTCGCGAAGGTCCTCGGCAGCGGCCACGAGATCGACGGTGAGATGCCGGCCGGCGACTTCGTCCGGTGGGCGCGGCAGGTGGTCGACCTGCTCGGCCAGCTCGCCGACTCGGGCGGCGCCTCGACGGAACTCAGGTCGACCGCCCGGCAGGCGATCGGCGCCGTGAACCGGGGCGTGCTGGCCTACCACGCCACCGCCTGATCGTCACCGTCGGTAACCGGCGACCGAAATCGACGCATCGCACAGTCATCGCGACGGCACCCCCCGAGTTGTGCGGGGGGTGCCGTATTGCCTGGTGGGAGCATCCTCGATCATTGCTGCGGCACGCGCCGGTAATCGATCCGAGGAAGGCCGCGATGGCGGAGATAAATCACTTTGAGTACGGGTGGATCACCCCCGCTCTCAGCTACGCGCTCTCGGTGCTGGGCTCGGCCCTGGGGCTGATCTGCGCGAGCCGGATCCGCACCGCGGGCAGCGCCGGCCAACGCGCCTGGTGGGGCACCCTGGCGGCCTGGGCCATCGGCGGTACGGCCATCTGGACCATGCACTTCATGGCGATGCTCGGCTTCGCCGTGGAAGGCACCCGGATCCGGTACGACGTGCCGATCACCGTGGCCAGCGCCCTGATCGCGGTGGTCGCGGTCGGCATCGGTCTGGCCATCGTCGGCACCGGGCGGTTCTCCGCCGTACGGCTGCTGGCCGGGGGTCTGTTCACCGGCGCGGGGGTGGCCGCGATGCACTACACCGGCATGGCCGCCATGCGGCTCAACGGCCGGATCGACTACGACACGACGCGCGTCGTGCTCTCCGTCGTGATCGCGGTGGTCGCGGCCACCGTGGCGCTCTGGCTGGCGATGACCGTCCGGCGGGGGCTGGCGATCGTCGGCTCGGCGCTGCTGATGGGCGTCGCGGTCAACGGCATGCACTTCACCGGGATGAGCGCCATGTCGGTGCACCCGCACACCCGGCAGGGCGAGGTGACCGGCGCCGGCGTCAGCACCCTGCTCGTGCCGATCGTCCTCGCGGTGGTGTTCGGCGTGGTGGGGCTGGTCTACGCGTTGCTGGCCGCCCCCACCGCCGAGGACCGGGCCGCCGCCGCGTACGTCGGCAGCCTGCGGGAGAGGGAGCCGGCCGAGGCCACGGCGGTGGCGGCACCGGACCCGGTGGGGCTGCGGGCCCGCTCCACGCTCGGTAGCCCCGGCACCCCGTTCCCGGCGCGCCGGAACGACCCGCCGCGCTGAGCGCCGGCCGTCGACCGGGCTCGCGCTGCGTCGGGGCGGGCTAGGCCCGCTGCGCGAGGGCGTCGACGAGGCGGCGCGCCGAGCCGGCCAGGTTCCACTCGCCCGCCAGCTCCAGCAGCCGGTCGGGGTCGGCCGGGGCGGTCGGCAGCGCGGTGGGCAGTTCGGGCAGCGGCACGTCGAGGGCGACCCGGACCACCTTCGGCGCGACGGCCAGGTAGTCCCGCGCGGCGGCGAGCTTGGTGCGCAGCCCGGGGGCGAAGCCGGAGCCCGGGTCGTCCAGGGCGGCCAGGATGCCCGCCACGTCGCCGTAGCGCTCGACCAGCCGGGCGGCCGTCTTCTCGCCCACGCCCGCCACCCCGGGCAGCCCGTCGCTGGGGTCGCCCCGCAGGGCGGCGAAGTCGGCGTACCGGTTCGCCGGCACCCCGTAGCGGGCGCGCACCGCGGCGTCGTCGCAGTCGTCCAGCTTGGCCACGCCCCGCCCGACGTAGAGCAACCGCACGGGGCGGGCGTCGTCGACGAGCTGGAACAGGTCCCGGTCCCCGGAGACCACCTCGACCGGCGCCGGCTGCGTCACCGACAGGGTGCCGAGCACGTCGTCGGCCTCGTAGCCGGCCGCGCCGACGTGGGTGATCCCGACGGCGTCGAGCACCTCCAGGATCAGCGGGACCTGCGGGCTGAGCGTGTCGGGCACCACCTCGCCGCCCTCGGGGGCCACCCGGTGCGCCTTGTAGGACGGCAGCAGCGCCACCCGCCAGTCGGGCCGCCAGTCGTGGTCCATCGCGCAGACCATCCGGTCGGGTCGGCGGGTGCGGATCAGGCTCGCCAGCATGTCGAGGAAGCCGCGCACTGCGTTGACGGGGCTGCCGTCGGCGGCGCGGGCCGCCGACTCGGGGATGCCGAAGTAGGCCCGGAAGTAGAGACTGGGCGCGTCGATGAGCAGGATCGGGGGTCGGTGTGCCACGCCCGACAGCCTGGCACACCCCACCGACGATCAGGGGGCACGGCGCGGCGGATCAGGGACGGTCGTCGTCGCGGTACAGCGTCTCGCGGCGGGCCACGTACTGAAGCCCGTAGCTGACCAGCAGCAGCACGATCGCGGCCGCCACCTCGAGCCAGGCCGCCGTGCCGTCGGCGACGGTCAGGCCGACGACCAGCAGCACCAGGCCCGCCACCGCGAGGACGCCCGCCCAGAGCAGCCGACGGCGTCGGGTCGCGGCGCGCTCGCGTTCCGTCGCTGCCACGGCGGTCGCTCCTTCCCGTCGGCGACCCGTCCGCGCCCAGCCTATCGGCGGGTACGGCCGGCGGCGGCGGAACCGGGCTGCGGGAGCGCCGCCCCCGGGCGCAGACTTGCCGGTGTGACGTTCGTTGCCGGCCTGACGCTGGGCCGCCGGTTCCACGACGAGGTGCTGGCGCCGATCCTGCGTCGCCGCCTTCCCGACCTGCCGTACGCGGCCGGTCTGCTCGACGGCGGCTCGGAACTGCTCGGCCTGGACACCCCGCGCTCCACCGACCACGACTGGGGCCCGCGGGGGCAGCTCTTCGTCGCCGCGCCGGACGCGGGGCGCATCCCGGCCCTGCGCGCGGCGCTGGACGCGGACCTGCCGGCGGAGTTCCTCGGCTGGCCGACCCGGTTCACCGGGCACGGCAGGCTGGGGGTGGCCGACCGGGCGGGCAGCCGCCACGGCGTCACGGTGCACGAGCTGGGCGGTTGGTGGCACGACCGGCTGGGCTTCGACCCGGCCGGCGGCGTCGGCACGGCCGACTGGCTGGCCACCCCGACGCAGCGGCTGGCCGAGGTGACCGGCGGCGCGATCTTCCACGACGGCCTCGACGGCGCGCTGACCGCAGCCCGGGCGGCGCTGGCGTGGTATCCGGACGACGTGTGGCGGTACGTGCTCGCCGCCGCGTGGACCCGCGTCGCGCAGGCCGAGCACCTGCCCGGCCGCTGCGCGGAGAGCGGCGACGAGTTGGGCAGCCGGGTGGTCGCCGCCGGGCTGGCCCGGGACCTGATGCGGCTCGGCCTGCTGCTGCACCGCCGCTGGCCCCCGTACGACAAGTGGCTCGGCACGGTGTTCGCCCGGCTGCCGGACGCGGCGCCCGTCGTCGCGGCCCTGGCCGACGCGCTCGGCCAGGCCGACTGGCGGGGGCGGGAGGACGGGCTGGTCCGGGCGCTGGCGGCGGTCGCCGCCTGGACCGACGGCACCGGCCTGGCGGCGCCGGTGCGTGCCCGGCCCCAGCCGTTTCACGCCCGGCCGTTCCTGGTCCTGGACGCGGGTCGCCTCGCCGCCGCGCTGCGCGCCGCCATCACCGACCCGGCCCTGCGCGCGTGTGCCCCGCTCGGCGCGGTCGACCAGTACGTCGACAGCGTGGACGTGCTGACCCACGCGCACCGGGTCCGCCGGCTCGCCGCCGCGCTGCCGCCGGTGCTGGACGGCGCCGACTGACGCGGGCCGGCCGACGGCGGCGGGACCGCACCGTCGACGGGCGGCGGGCCCCGTCCCGCCGGGGCGGCGACGGGGCCGCGTGCGCCGCTCAGGCGGGCAGCCGCCAGACCTGGTTGGCGCCGCCGAAGCAGTCCCAGATCTGCAACCGGGTGCCGTCGGCGGAGCTGTTGCCGGTGGCGTCGAGGCACTTGCCGGCCTGCGGGTTGCGTAGGGTGCCGTTGGACTGGGCCTGCCAGACCTGGGCGCCGGTGCCGTTGCATTCCCACAGCTGCACCTTGGCGCCGTTGGCGGTGGAGCCGCTGGCCACGTCGGCGCACTTGCCGAGGGCGCGCAGCGTGCCGTCGGTGCCCACCGTCCAGCTCTGGGCGTTCGTGCCGTTGCAGGCGTAGAGCTGCACGGCGGTGCCGTTGGCGGTGTTCGCGGCGGCCACGTCGACGCACTTGCCGCCGATCCCGGTGATCGGGCCGGTCCGCCCGACGGGCGGCGGGGTCGTGCCCCCGGTGGCCGTGTCGTAGATGGCGCTGACCAGGGAGGTCGCCCCGGTGGTGTCCTGGCTGAGTTCCCAGTTCATCATGCCGCCGGCGTTGGCCATGGCCCACTGGGTCTTGCGCTTGACGGTGGGGACGCCGTTGTAGCACTGCTGGGTCCCGCCGACCGTGGTGCAGTCGCGGTTGGCGTTGGCCGGGTCCATGGCGACCAGCGACGCGTAGGTGTGGTAGCCGGGTCGGCTGTAGAACGGCACGCCGAGCACCGCCTTGCGGGCGGGCAGGCCCCGGGACTTCCAGTAGTTGACGGCGTTGATCGACCAGTCGTAGTTGGCGTGTGGGCTGCCGCCGTCGTACGCCATGATGTTGAGCCAGTCCACGTGGCCGAACACGGCGGGCTGCACGCCCTCGGCGTACCAGCCCTCGGAGACGACGGCGGCGGTGAGCAGCTTGCCCCGGCTGTGCAGGGCGCCGGCCAGCTGCTGCATCAGCGCCGTGTAGTTGGTGGCCGAGGCGCCCGGGTCCGGGTACTCCCAGTCCATGTCGACGCCGTCGAGGCCGTACTGGTTGACGAAGGCGACCACGTTGTTGACGAACGTCGTGCGGCTGCCGGCGTTCGCGGCGAGCGCCTCGAAGGCGGAGTCGTCGCCGTTGTTCCAGCCGCCGATCGCGATCGACACCTTGACGTTGCTGGCGTGGCCGCGGGAGACCAGCTGGGAGAGCTTGGCGGGGTTCTCCACCGGGCGCAGCGTGCCGTCGCCGTTGGGCAGCACGAACGCGTAGTTGACGTGGCTGAGCTTGCCGTACTGCACGGCGTTGACGTCGCCGGTCCAGGACGGCAGGTAGCCCACGCTGCGGAAGCCGTCGGGCACCGCGGCGGCCTGCGCGGGGGCGGGGTTCAGGGTGAGGGTGGCGGCGGCGGTGGCCAGGGTGAGCAGGCCGGCGGCGAGGGCCGACCTGAGGCGGGGCAGCGATGAGGGCATCGGGGGCCTTCCCGTGGGCGGGTTGCGGCGGCCGTGCCGCCCGCGTCGGCGACCGGCGCCGGGAAGCGGGGGTACGGGTGGGACGGGCGGACATCCTCGAGGCAGCCAAATCCTAAGGAGTGTTAACTGTGGCGTCAACGACGACGCTCGATGGATCGGAGAGCGCTCCCCTGGAGCCGGGCGGGCTGGGGCGGCGCCCGAACGACCGTTAAGCTGACCGGGTGGCATCCGACGAGTTGTATCCGCCCCGACGGCTGGCCGACGCCCAGCGCGCCACCGCCGCCGCCGGCCTGGACGCGCTGCTGCTCACCCCCGGCTCCGACCTGCGCTACCTGACCGGCTACGACGCCCACGAGGGGGAGCGGCTCACCTGCCTGGTGCTGCCCGCGCAGGGGGAGCCGACCCTGATCGTGCCCACCCTGGAGCGGCCGGCCGCCGAGGCGTCCCCGGCGCCGGCCACCGGCGTACGCATCGTCGACCACGCCGACGGCAGCGACCCGTACCCGCTGCTCGTCGCCGCCCTCGGCGGACCGGTGGCGGCGGTCGGGCTGGCCGACCGGATGTGGGCCGAGCAGGTCCTGGCCCTGCGCGCGGCGCTGCCCGGCGCCGTCCAACGACTGGCCTCCGAGGTGCTGCGCGAGATGCGCGTGCGCAAGTCCCCGGCCGAGGTCGCGGCGCTGGCCGAGGCGGGCGCGGCGATCGACGCCGTGCACCGGCGGATGGGGGAGTGGCTGCGGCCGGGACGCACCGAGGCGGAGGTGGGCGCCGACATCGCCGCGGCGATCCGGGCCGCCGGCCACGTGAGCGTGGACTTCGTGATCGTCGCCGCCGGCCCGAACGGCGCCAGCCCGCACCACGGCACCTCCGAGCGCCCGATCGGCGCTGGCGAACCTGTCGTCGTGGACATCGGCGGGACGATGCCCTCGGGCTACCGCTCCGACTGCACCCGCACCTACGTCGCGGGCGCCCCTGCGCCGGCCGAGTTCGTCGACTACTACGCGGTGCTGCACGCCGCCCAGCGCGCCGCGGTGGCCGCGGTGCGCCCCGGGGTGACCGCCGAGGACGTCGACGCGGCGGCCCGCGAGCCGATCGCCGCCGCGGGGTTCGGCGCGGCCTTCCTGCACCGGACCGGCCACGGCATCGGCCTGGACGGCCACGAGGAGCCCTACGTGGTGGCCGGCAACGCCCGCCCGCTGGAGGCGGGGATGGCGTTCTCCGTCGAACCGGGCATCTACCTGGCGGGCCGCCACGGCGCCCGTATCGAGGACATCGTCGTCTGCGCCCCGGACGGCGTGCAACGGCTCAACACCACCCCCACGGAGCTCATCGCGCTATGACTGTCGACCGGATCCTCCCCACCGACGAGGCCCACGACCTGCTCGACCTCGCCACCGAACTCGCCGACCGGGAGCTGGCGCCACGGGCCGCCGGGTTCGAGGAGCGCGCCGAGTTCCCCCGCGAGGTGCTGCGTACCCTCGGGCGGGCCGGCCTGCTCGGCCTGCCGTACGCCGAGGAGCACGGCGGCGCCGCCCAGCCCTACGAGGTCTATCTCCAGGTGCTGGAGATCCTGGCCAGCCGCTGGCTCGCGGTCGCCGAGGCGGTCAGCGTGCACACGCTGTCCTGCTACCCCCTGGCGCAGTTCGGCACCGACGCGCAGCGCAAGCTGCTGCCCGACATGATCGGCGGGGAGTTGCTCGGGGCGTACTGCCTGTCCGAGCCGCAGGGCGGCTCGGACGCCGCCGCGCTGACCACGAGGGCGGTACGCGACGGCGACGCCTACCTGGTCGACGGCACCAAGGCGTGGATCACCCACGCCCAGGTGGCGGACTTCTACAACATCTTCTGCCGCACCGGCGGGCCCGGTCCAAAGGGCATCTCCTGCCTGCTGGCCGACCGCGACACGCCGGGCATCGCGCCGCAGGCGGCCGAGCGCACGATGGGGCTGCGCGCCTCCCCGGTGGCGCAGATCGCCTTCGACTCGGCCCGGGTGCCGGCCGAGCGGCTGATCGGCGGGGAGGGGGCGGGCTTCACCATCGCGATGTCCGCGCTCGACTCGGGGCGCCTCGGCATCGCCGCCTGCGCGGTGGGGCTGGCCCAGGCGGCGCTGGACTACGCGGTCGGCTATGCCCGGGAGCGCCAGCAGTTCGGCAAGGCGATCATCGACTTCCAGGGGCTGGGGTTCACCCTCGCCGACCTGGCGACCCAGATCTCCGCGGCCCGGGCGTTGACGCTGGCGGCGGCCCGGCTGCGTGACGCCGGGCGGCCGTACTCGATCGAGGCGGCGAAGGCGAAGCTCTTCGCCACCGACGTGGCGATGCGGGTGACCACGGACGCGGTGCAGGTGCTGGGCGGGGCCGGCTACGTGGCCGACCACCCGGTGGAGCGCTACATGCGTGAGGCGAAGGTGCTCCAGATCGTGGAGGGCACCAACCAGATCCAGCGGCTGGTCATCTCCCGGGCGCTGGCGAAGGGCTGACGGGCGTCGTCCCGCCGGCCGGCGCGTGTGCCGCGTCGCGCCGGCGGGCCGCGTCGTCGCCGTGGCGCGGTTTTCCCGGTAGGTTGCACGCCGTGGAGGAGATCGACCGCGCCATCATCGCCGCGCTGACCGCTGACGGTCGGCTGTCGTACACCGATCTGGCGGAGCGGGTGGGCCTGTCGGTCTCCGCCGTGCACCAGCGGGTGCGCCGCCTGGAGCAGCGCGGCGTCATCAAGGGGTACGCCGCCCGGGTCTCCTTCGAGGCCCTCGACCTGCCGCTGACCGCGTTCGTGGCGATCCGGCCGTTCGACCCGTCGCAGCCCGACGACGCGCCGGAGCGGCTGGCCCACCTGCCCGAGATCGACTCGTGCTACTCGGTGGCGGGGGAGGACTTCTACCTCCTGCTGGTGCGGGTGGCCAGCCCGGCGGACCTGGAGCGGCTGCTCCAGGAGATCCGGACGGCGGCGAACGTCACCACCCGTACGACGGTGGTGCTGTCGACGCCGTACGAGAACCGGCCGCCGAAGATCAGTGCCGAGCCCCACGTTCGGGTGCGTTCCCGGGCGTCGGGGGAACCGGCTGGTTCCACCGCAGGATGACCCGTCGGCCGTGCTCGTGGCCGAGCACGCTGACGGTGGCGGTGTCCAGCCGCAGCAGCCCGCCGGCTGAGGGCGGCAGGCCGACCCAGCGGGCGCCGAGCACGCGCAGGCTGTGGGCGTGCCCGACGAGGGCGACGGTGCCCCGGTCGAGCAGCGGGTGGACCCGGGCGAGCACCCGGTCGAGGCGTTCGCCGACCTGGTTGGGGGACTCCCCGCCGGGGCAGCCGTCGGTCCAGATGGACCAGTTCGGGTGGTCGTCGCTGATGTCGGCGGTGGTGCGCCCCTCGTACTCGCCGTAGTTCCATTCGGCGAGGTCGTCGAGGGTGCCGGTGACGGTGAGGCCGGCCAGCCGCGCCGTGTGCAGCGCCCGGGCGCGGGGACTGGTGAGGACCGCGGCGAAGCGCCGGCCGGCGAGGAACCGGCCGAGGGTGCGGGCCTGCCGCTCGCCGTCGGGGGTGAGCGGGAGGTCGGTGTACGAGGTGTGCCGGCGGCTGGCGCTCCAGGTGGTCTCGCCGTGCCGGATCAGCAGAAGCTCTCCCATCTCCCCAGTCAACCAGACGACGCGCTCCACCCCTCCACCTAGTGTCCTAGGATGCGCTAGCGGGTGTGCGGGCCGTCGCACAAGCCGCAGGCGACGACCTGAGAGGGCGGTGCCTCAGCCGGGACCGGTGAAAGCAACCTGGAGCGGCCAGAGGGCCGAACGCGGAGTGCCTGCGGTCCGCACCTCGCCGGGGGAGTGGTGGAGGCCGCGACGCGGCCTGTCGGGGCCGGAAACGCGTCACCCCCGGGGCCGGTGGTCGGCTCCGGGGGTGACGGTGTCGCGGGCGGGGTCAGTCGTTGCGGTGCTCGGCCCACCACTGCTGCCCGGTCTCGGGCAGGGTGTCGATCGGGTCGTAGTAGGCGTGGCGCTTGTTGAGCGCCTCGGCGTCGGCGGACTCGATGGAGGTGCGGTAGTTCTTCGTCCAGTACGAGATGCCGCGGTCGCGGTCGTACTCGGTGAGCATGTGCACCCAGCGCTTGCCGACGAAGGGGACGTCGCAGACGATGCGCGGGGTGGCGTAGCCGGGCAGGTAGCCCATGATGTCGTGCTGGAGCTGCTGGGCGTGCCAGACCGGCACCCGCCAGTGCTCGGCGTTGGGGATCATGTCGCACATGTAGAAGTAGTACGGCAGGATTCCCGCCTCGCCCTGGAGGGCGAAGCAGAGGTCGAGCAGGTCGGGGGCGGTGGCGTTGACGCCGCGCATGAGCACGCCCTGGTTGCGTACGTCGCGTACGCCCACGTCGAGGGCGGTCTGGGCGGCCCTGGCGACCAGCGGGGTGAGCGACTGGGCGTGGTTGACGTGGGTGTGGATGGCGAGGTTGACGCCGCGGCGGGCGGCGGTGCGGGCGACGCGTTCGAGGCCCTCGACGACGTCGGGCTGGAGCCAGTGCTGGGGCAGGCCCATGAGGGCCTTGGTGGCGAGGCGGATGTCGCGGATGGTCTCGATCTCGAGCAGCCGCATCAGGTAGGACTCGAGGTTCTTCCACGGCACGTTGGCGACGTCGCCGCCGGAGACGACGACGTCACGGACGCCGGGGTGGGCCTTGAGGTAGCCGATGTGGGCGTCGTAGCGGTCGACGGGCTTGAGGGTGAGCTTGAGCTTGTCGACGGCGGGGGTGGAGTTGCCCACGAGGTCCATGCGGGTGCAGTGCCCGCAGTACTGGGGGCAGGTGGAGAGCAGTTCGGCGAGGACCTTGGTGGGGTAGCGGTGGGTGAGGCCCTCGGCGACCCACATGTCGTGTTCGTGCAGGGAGTCGCGGCTGGCGTACGGGTGGGAGGGCCAGTCGGTGCGCCGGTCGGAGGCGACGGGGATCATGTAGCGCCGGATGGGGTCGGCGAGGAACGCCTCCGTGGTCATCGGCGCGAACGGCACCATCGTGTTGATCATCTGTGGCGGCACCAGCATGGACATGGTGGCCAGGGCCTTCTGGTCGGCCTCGAGGTCGGCGTAGAAGGACTCGTCGACCGCGTCGCCGAGGACGGTGCGCAGCTGCTTGATGTTCTTGACGCAGTTGACGCGCTGCCACTGTGCGTTCTCCCACTGCTCGCGGGTGATGTGGCGCCAGCCGGGGAAGCGGGTCCAGTCGGGCTCGACGAGGGGCGCACGACGGTATTCGTAGGGCTGTCCGGCGGTGGGTACCGCGACCGGCGCGGGGTGGGGCGGGGGCAGGGTCTCCACCGGTTGGGTCTGGGTCACGGCCCCTCCTCGATGTGGTGCGGGTTGATCAGCGATCCCGAAGGCTACTGGAAAATATTCGGTGAAGAAATTAGTCTGCCGTAAGTTTTCCCGCTACGCGAGCCCTGGCCGGGGCTTCGAGCGGCGTGACAGGGGGAGGTCGGCGTGACGTCACCGGTGGGTCTGCACCGCGTTGTCGAACCGGCGGGGGTGCTGCCGCAGGCCGCGTGGCGGCTGGACGCGAGTCCGGAGATCGCGCCGAACGAGGTGCGTATCCGGGTGGAGCGGTTGAACCTGGACGCTGCGAGCTTCCGGCAGTTGTGGGAGAAGCACGGCGGGGACGGCGACGCGGTGCGCGCCGAGGTGCTCCAGATCGTGTCCGCGCGGGGCAAGATGCAGAACCCGGTGACGGGGTCGGGCGGGATGCTGATCGGCACGGTGGAGGAGGCGGGGCGGCGCTCCCCGCTGGGGCTGCGGGCGGGGCAGCGGGTGGCGACCCTGGTGTCGCTGACGTTGACGCCGCTGACGATCCTCGACGGGTTGGCCCGTTGGGACGGGCGCAGCGAGCAGGTGCCGTGCGACGGGTACGCGATCCTGTTCGCCCGGTCGATCGCGGCGGTGCTGCCGGCGGATCTCGATGCGCAGCTGTCCCTCGCGGTGCTGGACGTGTGTGGGGCGCCGGCGCTGACGGCGCGGGTGGTGTCGCGGTACGTGGCGGAGCGGGAGCGGGCGGGGGACGCGGCGCCGGTGCGGGTGGCGGTGATCGGTGGCGCGGGCAAGAGCGGGTCGCTGTCGCTGGCGGCGGCGCGGCGGGCGGGTGCCGCCCGTACGGTCGGGGTGGTGCCGGTGGTGGCGGAGCGGGACGCGCTGGCGGCGGTGGGGTTGGCGGACGCGGTGGCGTTGGCCGACGCCCGGGATCCGGTGGCGTTGTCGACGGCGGTGACGACGGCGTTGGGGGCGCCGGCGGACGTGACGGTGGTGTGCGTGGACGTGCCGGGCTGTGAGCACGGTGCGGTGCTGGCGACGGCGGACGGCGGCACGGTGGTGTTCTTCTCGATGGCGACGAGTTTCGCGGCGGCGGCGTTGGGGGCGGAGGGCCTGGCGGCGGACGTGACGATGCTGGTCGGCAACGGTTACGTGCCGGGGCACGCGGAGTTCGCGCTCGGTCTGCTGCGGTCGGAGTCGGGGGTGCGGGCGTTGTTCGAGGCGCGACTCGCGGCAGACTGATGGTCATGACGAACCCCTCGACTCTGTACCGCGGCGGGACGCTGCACTGCCCGGCCGATCCGAGCGCGACGGCTCTGCTGGTGTCCGACGGCAGGATCTCCTGGCTGGGGGTGGACGCGGACGCGCCGTCCGCCGATCGGGTGGTGGATCTGGACGGGGCGTTGGTGACGCCGGCGTTCGTGGACGCGCACGTGCATGCCACGGACACGGGGTTGGCGTTGTCGGGGCTGGACCTGTCGGGGGTGCGTTCGGCGGCGGAGTTGTTGGACGCGGTGGCGGGGTTCGCGGCGGGGTTGCCGTCGGACGCGGTGGTGCTGGGGCACGGCTGGGACGAGTCGAGTTGGCCGGTGCCGCGGTTGCCGGACGCGGCGATGGTGGATCGGGCGGCCGGGGGGCGGCGGGTCTATCTGTCGCAGGCGTCGATCCATTCGGCGTTGGTGTCGGCGGCGTTGCTGGCGGCGTGTCCGCAGGTGGTGTCGGCGGTGGGGTACGACGCGTCGGGGTGGTTGCGGCGCGACGCGCACCACGTGGTGCGGGCGGCGGCGTTCGCGTCGGTGACGCGGGAGCAGCGGGTGGCGGCGCAGCGGGCGGCGTTGGGGCACGCGGCGTCGTTGGGTATCGCGGCGGTGCACGAGTGTGGTGGTCCGGAGATCTCCGACGAGGAGGACTTCACGGGTCTGTTGGCGTTGTCGGGTGACGGCGTGGCGGAGGTGTACGGGTACTGGGGTGAGCTGGGTGGTGCGGCGCGGGCCCGGGAGTTGGGTGCGGTGGGGGCGGGTGGTGATCTGTTCGCCGATGGGGCGTTGGGGTCGCGTACGGCGCACGTGTCGCGGGACTACCTGGACGGTGACGGTGGGTGTGGTCACGGTTATCTGAGTGCGGAGCAGGTGCGGGAGCATCTGTTGGACTGTGCGGCGCACGGTGTGCAGGGTGGTTTCCACGCGATCGGTGACGCGGCGATCGCGACGGTGTTGGAGGGTTTCGCGGGGGCGGCGCAGCGGCTGGGCACTGATCGGGTGCGGGCGGCGCGGCACCGCATCGAGCACGCGGAGATCATGAACAAGCGGTTGATCGCGGGGTTCGTGGAGTACGGGATCGTGGCGAGCATGCAGCCGGCGTTCGACCGGTTGTGGGGTGGTGCGGGTCGGATGTACGAGTCGCGGTTGGGCTTGGCGCGGTCGTTGGAGTCGAATCCGATGGGTGCGATGCACGCGGTGGGGGTGGCGTTGGCGTTCGGGTCGGATTCGCCGGTGACGCCGTTGGATCCGTGGGGTTCGGTGCGGGCGGCGGTGTGGCATCACAGTCCGGCGCAGCGGATGAGTGTGCGGGCGGCGTTCGCGGCGCACACCCGTGGTGGGTGGCGGGCGGTGCGGCTGGACAACGAGGGTGTGTTGGCGTTGGGGGCGCCGGCGACGTTCGCGGTGTGGTCGACGCCGGCGGGGGTGGAGCGGGGTTTGCCGGTGTTGTTGGCGGCGGATCCGGAGGCGCGGGGTCCGCAGGATCCGACGCCGCTGCCGGTGTGTCGGCGCACGGTGTTGCGTGGTGACGTGATCTTCGAGGAAGGGTCTTCGTGAGCGAGCGATCCATCGGTACGGCGTGTGGCGCCGTCGCGGCGCAGGGTGGGGTGACGGTGTGACGGGCAAGCTTGATCTGGATCCGCGGTTGGTGGCGCGGGCGCGGGAGTTGGCGCGCCGTGCGGGTCAGCCGGTGGTGGATCTGGCGCGTAGCCACACGACGGTGTCGGTGGAGCGGGCGGTGTTGCGGCTGGCCGGTGTTTCCGGTGCCGATCCGGACGGGATTCCGTGGGTGAACCGGCTCGTGGACGCGGTGGTCGCGGACGTGGGGTTGGGGCACGGGGTGGCGTTGCCGGTGTTCGACGCGTTGGCCCGGGAGCAGATCGGCGACGTGACGTTGCTGGCGCAGAAGGCGGCGGCGGGGTCGGTGCGGTTCGAGGTGCCGACGGGGAAGGCGGCCACGGCGGCGCGGAGGGCGGCGCGGCGGGCGGTCGGTGCGGGGGTGCGGGCGATCGACCGGCGGCGGGCGGAGCGGGACCGGCTGGTGAAGCGGTTCGGGGATCCGAAGCAGCGGCCGTGGATCTATCTGATCGTGGCGACGGGGGACATCTACGAGGACATTCCGCAGGCGCAGGCGGCGGCGCGGGCGGGTGCGGACGTCATCGCGGTGATCCGGTCGACGGGGCAGTCGTTGTTGGACTACGTGCCGGAGGGTGCGACGCGGGAGGGGTTCGCGGGCACGTACGCGACGCAGGAGAACTTCCGGTTGATGCGGGCGGCGTTGGACTCCTCGTCGCGGGAGTTGGGTCGCTACGTGCGGTTGACGAACTACGCGTCGGGTCTGTGCATGCCGGAGATGGCGACGTTGGCGGGCCTGGAGCGGCTCGACATGATGTTGAACGATTCGATGTACGGGATTCTGTTCCGGGACATCAATCCGATTCGTACGTTCGTGGACCAGCGGTTCTCGCGGCAGGTGCACGCGCGGGCGGGGATCGTCATCAACACCGGTGAGGACAACTACCTGACCACGGCGGACGCGGTGGACGAGGCGCACACGGTGACGGTGTCGCAGTTGCTCAACGAGTTCTTCGCGCACGAGGCGGGGTTGGCGGACTGGCAGTTGGGTCTGGGGCACGCGTTCGAGATCAATCCGGATGTGCCGGAGTCGTTGCGGTTGGAGTTGGCGCACGCGTTGTTGGCGCGGGAGTTGTTCCCGGACGCGCCGTTGAAGTGGATGCCGCCGACGAAGCACATGACGGGTGACGTGTTCCGGGGCAATCTGCTGGACGGGTTCTTCAACCTGGTGGGCACGATGACCGGGCAGGGGATTCTGCTGGTGGGGATGATGACCGAGGCGGTGGTGACGCCGTGGTTGTCGGATCGGGACATCGCGTTGCAGAACGTGCGGTACGTGCTGGGTGCGGCGGGTGGGTTGCATGAGGATTTCGTGCCGGCGCCGGGTGGGTTCATCCAGCAGCGGGCCAACCGGGTGCTCTCGGAGGCGGTCGAGCTGTTGGAGCGTATCGGTGAGCAGTCGTTGTTGACGGCGATCGCCGAGGGCACGTTCGGGATCATGAAGCGGCCGGCGGACCGGGGCAAGGGGTTGGCGGGGGTGGCCGCGCACGAGGCCGGCTACTTCAATCCGGCCACCGAGATCCTGGAAGGGGCGGCCGCGTGAGCGCTGTGGAGGCCGGCGGCGGGGCTGCCGGGAAGAAGATCGTGCGGCCGTACGGGGACACCACGGGCGACGGCATGGTGCAGGTGTCGTTCACGTTGCCGGTGCCGCACGACAAGCGGGCCGAGGGCGCGGCGGTGCAGTTGGCGAACAAGATGGGCATCGACCCGGCGATGCTGGTGCACGCCAAGCCGATGAGTGAGGGCTTCACGTTCTTCGTGGTGTACGGGCGGGTGAACCATCTGGTGGACCTGTCGGCGGTGCAGGTGGTGGAGCGGGACTTTCCGCTGCTGAGCGCCAAGGAGGTCAACGCGGTGGTGAAGCGGCGGTTGCGGCGCAAGTTGTCGGTGGTGGGGGCGTGCATCGGTACGGACGCGCACACGGTCGGCATCGACGCGATCCTCAACGTCAAGGGCATCGCCGGTGAGAAGGGGCTGGAGTACTACCGGGAGTTGAAGGTCACCAACCTGGGGGCGCAGGTGAGTGTGCCGGAGTTGGTGGAGGCGGCCCGGGTGGAGCGGGCGGATGCGGTGCTGGTGTCGCAGGTGGTGACGCAGCGGGATGCGCATCTGCACAACACGCGGGAGATGTCGGCGGCGTTCCGGGAGGCGATGCCGGCGGGGCGTCGGCCGCTGCTGATCGTGGGTGGGCCGCGTTTCGACGAGACGATGGCCGGTGAGTTGGGCGTGGATCGGATCTTCGGCCGGGGCACGACCCCGGGTGAGGTGGCGAGTTTCCTGGTGCACGCGTTGATCGAGAAGAAGGCGAAGGCATGAGTGATTCCCGGGTGGGTCTGACGGTCGTGCACCGGCGGTACGTGCCGTATTCGCATGCCCACTACGCGGGCAACCTGGTCGACGGGGCGTACGCGTTGGGGTTGTTCGGGGACGTGGCCACGGAGGTGTGTATCCGCACCGATGGTGACGAGGGGTTGTTCGCGTCGTACTCGGATGTGCAGTTCCGGGCGCCGATGAAGGCGGGGGACGTGTTGGAGGTGACGGCGACGGTGACCCGGGTGGGTACGCGGAGCCGCACGATCGACTTCGTCGCGGCGGTGGTGTGTCGGGGGCGTCCGGACCGGGGTGAGTCGGCGGCGGAGGTGCTCGACGAGCCAATCGTGGCGGTCACGGCGACCGGCACGGTGGTCGTTCCGCCTGCGGCGTGAGGTACGCGGTCTGCGCCGACGTCGGGTCCACGTACACGAAGGTGGCGGTGGTGGACCTCGACGTCGGCGCGTTGGTGGGTGCGTCGTCGGCGCCGACGACGGTGGGTACGGACGTGCTGCACGGCCTGGACGCGGCGGTCGGGGCGGCGACCGCCGGGTTGGCTGGTGTGCGCGACGCGCCGTGGTACGTGTGTTCGTCGGCCGGTGGTGGGCTGCGGTTGGCGGTCATCGGCTACGAGCGGCTGGTGACGGCGCAGGCGGGGCGGCGGGTGGGCCTGTCTGCGGGTGCGAACGTGGTGCACGTGGCGGCGGGTCGGCTCGGCGCGGCGGACCTGGCCGGGTTGCGGGCGGCCCGCCCGGATGTGGTGCTGCTGGTGGGTGGCACCGACGGTGGGGACGCCGAGACGTTGACGCACAACGCGACGCGGCTGGCGCGGGCCCGTTGGCGGGTGCCGGTGGTGTTGGCGGGCAACGTCGAGGTCCGCGAGGAGCTGCATACGGTGCTGGCGGCGGCGGGGGTGCCGGTGACGGTGGCCGACAACGTGTTGCCGCGCATCGGGGTGTTGGCGCCGGCGGGGGCGCGGGCGGCGATCCGGGAGGTTTTCCTGCGGCATGTGATCGGCGGCAAGCGGTTGTCGCGGGGGTCGCGGTTCGCGCGGCTGGTGCGCGCGGCCACTCCCGACGCGGTGTTGACCGGGGTGGAGGTGCTGGCCGACGCGTTGGGTGGTGATCTGGTGGTGGTGGACGTGGGGGGCGCCACCACGGACGTGTACTCGGTGTTGACGCCGGACGAGCGGGCGACGGGGCCGGGGCGGGAGGTGGCGGGGTCGCTGTGGCGGGCCCGTACGGTCGAGGGCGATCTGGGTATGCGGTGGAGCGCGCCGGGGGTGGTGCGGGCGGCGGCGGAGGAGCGGCTGCTCACCGACGCGGAGCGTGACGCGCTGGCGGCGGGGGCGGCGGCGCGGGCCGCCGAGCCGGGTTTCCTGCCCGCAGGGGAGGCGGACCGTGCGGTGGATGCCCGGATCGCGGCGTTGGCGGCGACGGTGGCGTTGCGGCGGCACGCGCGGGGGGCCGCGACGGGTGAGCGGGCCGGCCGGGACCTGCGTGACGTGCGGCTGCTGGTGGGCTCGGGTGGGGTGTTGCGGCATGCCGCGCCGGTGGACGCGGCCGGTGTGCTGGGTGCGGTGCTGACCGATCATGCCGGCGGTTGGCCGTTGCCGCGGGCGGCCCGGCCGGTGGTCGACGTCGACTACGTGCTGGCCGCCGGTGGGCTGCTGGCGGCGGAGCATCCGGTGGCGGCGGTGGCGTTGTTGCGGCGGCACCTGGGCACGGATTGAGACTCGCCGACGCGACACGCCGTGGTACATCACACGACAGGCCCGGGTGGGTTGACAGCGGCGGGGGTGTACGCCGTACCGTCTTTGAGTCCTACTACGGGAAGCGGCTGTTGTTCGCTTCGTCCCTTCGTCCGCTGGCCGAGCGACATGTGAGCAGTGCGTCGCGGCGGCCAGGTCCAGCGGGCGGGGGTCGGCGGGGCGGCGCGAACCGGCCGCGGTTACCGGTGTACGGGCAGGGTGAGGTGCACGGCCAGTAGACAACGGCCAGGCGGGGGCAGCCAGTCCGCGTCGGGTCGGTCCGAAGGTCGGCGCAGCTCATTCTCGCCCCACCGGCCGGGAAGGGCCTGGGAGCATCGGGGCGCGGCGCGAGCCGCGCCCCGATTTGTGTCCGGTGTCCGTTGGCGGCGGGGCAGAGCGGCCGGGTGGGCCGTGGCGGGGCGGCGGCGGTACGGGCGGGTAGCCTTCGGCCCGTGATCGTGGGGAATCGACCGGCGGCGACCGGGGACGACGACCGGCCTGCCGGGCGGGCGGGGGCGCTGCCGTTGCGGGTGGCCGCGCCGATGGCGGTGGCGGCGGGTCTGGCGTTGCTGGCGGCGTTTCCGCCGTACGGGCTGTGGCCGCTGGCGCCGCTGGGTGTGGCGTTGCTGGCGGCGGCGACGCACCGCCGTCGGCTGCGTGCCGGGGCGGGGCTGGGTTTCCTGACCGGGGTGGCGTTGTTCGCGCCGCTGTTGAGCTGGACGAACCTGCACACCGGCTACCTGCCGTGGGTGCTGCTGTCGCTGTTGCAGGCCGGCTATTTGGCGTTGCTGGGCGCGGCGGGCGCGTACGTGTCGCCGCTGGTGGACCGGGTGCGTTGGAGCTGGCCGGCGGTGACCGGGGTGTTGTGGGTGGGGCAGGAGGCGCTGCGCGACCGTACGCCGTTCGGCGGGTTCCCGTGGGGGCGCCTGGCGTTCAGTCAGGGCGACTCGCCGCTGCTGCGGCTGGCGGCGTGGGGTGGGGCACCGTTGGTGACGTTCGCGGTGGCGTTGACCGGTGGGCTGCTGGTGGCGGCGCTGTGGCGGCCGTGGGGCGGGCGGCGGCGCTGGTGGGTGCCGGTGGCTGCGCTGAGCGCGGGGGCGGTCGCGGTGCCCGTGGTGGGGTTGCTGGTGCCGGTGGCCGCCGTGGGGGGCGGCGACGCGGTGACGGTGGCGATCGTGCAGGGCAACGTGCCGCGTCTCGGCCTGGACTTCAACGCGCAGCGGCAGGCGGTGCTGAACAACCACGTCGACGCCACGATCGAGCTGGCCGGGCAGGTGGCCGCCGGCGTGCGGCCCCGCCCCGACCTGGTGGTGTGGCCGGAGAACTCCAGCGACATCGACCCGCTGCGCGACACCGACGCGGGGGCGCGCATCTCGCAGGCCGCCGACGCGGTCGGTGCCCCGATCCTGGTGGGTGCGGTGCTGCGTGGCCCGGGCGACGGTCAGGTCCGCAACGCGGGCATCCTGTGGCGGCCCGGCAGTGGCCCGGATCTGGCGCAGCTGTACACCAAGCGGCATCCGGTGCCGTTCGCCGAGTACGTGCCGATGCGTGAGCTGGCCCGGATGGTCAGCAAGCAGGTCGACCGGGTGCGCGCCGATTTCGTGCCGGGCAGCGAGCCGGGGGTGCTGGACGGCGGGGCGGCGGTGCTCGGCGACGTGATCTGCTTCGAGGTCGCCTACGACGAGGTGGTGCGTGACACGGTGACCGGTGGGGCGCAGCTGCTGGTGGTGCAGACCAACAACGCCACGTTCGACGTGGCCGAGGCGCGCCAGCAGTTGGCCATGGTGCGGTTGCGGGCGGTGGAGCACGGCCGGCCGGCGTTGATGGCCTCGACGGTCGGGGTGTCCGGGTTCGTTGCCCCGGACGGGCGGGTAAGCGACGCCACCGGGTTCAACACCCGAGCGGTCGTGGTGCGGCAGCTGCGGCTGGACGACGGGCGCACCCTGGCCACGCGGGTCGGGCTGTGGCCGGAGGTGGCGTTGGCCGCCCTGGCCGTGGCGGCCCTGGCGGGCGCGGTCGTGCTGCGCCGCCGGCACCACGGCGGCTGACACCAGCCGGTACGCCGGCGGAGGGGAAGCACGGTGGGCGAGACGACCGGTACCCGGGCGGACACCGGTCAGCCGGGGGTGGGGCGGGTGCTCGTGGTGATCCCGACCTACAACGAGGCCGACAACGTGGCGCGGATCGTGGCGCGGGTGCGTCGTGCCGCGCCGGCGGTGGAGATCCTGGTCGCCGACGACAACAGCCCGGACGGTACCGGCGCGGTCGCCGACGCCCTGGCGGGCGCTGACGGCCGGGTGCACGTGCTGCACCGCGAGGGCAAGCAGGGACTGGGGGCGGCCTACCTGGCGGGGTTCGCGTGGGCCCGCGAGCGTGGCTTCGACGCGGTGGTGGAGATGGACGCCGACGGCTCGCACGCCCCCGAGGATCTGCCCGCGCTGTTGGCGGCGGCCCGCGACGCCGACGTGGTGATCGGTTCGCGGTGGACCGGGGGAGCGCGGGTGGTGAACTGGCCGCTGCGGCGGCTGCTGTTGTCGCGTTGCGGCAACCTGTACGCGCGGCTGGCGTTGGGTATGCCGTTGTCCGATGCCACGGGCGGCTACCGGGTGTACCGGTTGGCGGCCCTGGATGCCATCGACCTGGAGTCGGTCTGTTCGCAGGGCTACTCGTTCCAGGTGGAGCTGTCGCGGTTGGCGCACCGTTCGGGGGCGCGCATCGTGGAGGTGCCGATCACGTTCGCGGAGCGGGAGCGCGGCAGCAGCAAGATGAGTCCGTTGATCGTGGCGGAGGCGCTGTGGCGGATCACGACGTGGGCGGTGCAGGACCGGCGGGTGGCGTTGCGGCGGGGCCTGCACGGCACCCCCACCGGTCAGGTCCGGTGGCCCTGAGCGGCGGCGTGTCATGCTGGACGGGGCGCCGGTGCCCGCGCGGGTGGCCCGCGTCGGGGCGCCGCGGATGGTGAGTGGGGTGAGATGCGCCGAGGACTGAGGTTTGTGCCGCTGGCCCTGTTGGCGGCGGTGCTGCTGGAGCTGGTGGTGTTCGTCGTGGTGGGGCGGGCGATCGGGTTCGGTTCGGCGCTGCTGGCGGTGTTCGCGGCGTCGCTGCTCGGGCTGGTGCTGCTGCGGCGCGAGGGGATGCGCGCCTGGCGGGGCTTCAAGGCGTCCGCGCAGGCCGGGCAGCCGCCGGGCCGGCAGGTCACCGACGGTCTCGTCGGGTTGCTCGGTGCGCTGCTGCTGGCGTTGCCGGGCCTGATCAGCGGCCTGGTGGGAATGTTGTTGCTGGTGCCGCCGGTGCGCCGGTTGGCGCGCGGCGGGGTGCAGCGGGCGGCGGAGCGGCGGGTGTCGTCGATGGTGGCCGGTGACCTGTTCGGGCCGCGGCGGGTGCGGGTGCGTCGGGGCGCGGCCGCGCCGGCGGAGCCGCCGGCGGCGGAGCCGACCGTCGTCGTCGACGGGGGTCGGGCCATCGAGGGTGAGATCGTGGAGCCCGGCCGTAACTGAGTCGCACACGACGGCGCCCCGGGAGCATCGCTCCCGGGGCGCCGTCGTGTGCGGGTGTGGCTCAGGCGCGGCCGCGGCGGGTGCGGACCTCCTGCAGCCGCTCGGCGAGGATGTCCTCCAGTTCGGCGATGGAGCGCCGCTCCAGCAGCATGTCCCAGTGGGTGCGCGGCGGCTTGGCCTTCTTCTGCTCCGGCTCGCTGCCGTCGACCAGCCGGGCCACGCTGCCGTCGAACTTGCATTCCCAGGTCGTGGGGACCTCGGCGTCGACGGCGAACGGGACCTCGAACTGGTGGCCCTTGGCGCAGAGGTACTCGCGGGTCTGACGCGGCGCGAGCTCCGTGTTGCGGTCGGATTCGTAGCTGACCGCGCCCAGACGGCTGCCACGCAGCATACGCTCGCCCATGATCGACTTCCCCTCGTTCGTGGTGCTGGTCTACTCGGTGTAACGGTCCGTTCCCGCCGGGCCATTCCCGCCCGGATGCCCGGGCGGGCCTGCACAAGGGTAGCGGGCCATGCCAGCTGCCCGGCGGGATCGTCCCGCGCCGGGTCGGGTCCTGCGGTGTCTCCGCGGTGCCAACGGCGATGGTAGCCGCCCCGCGTCGGCGCAGCTCGCGCTGGCCGGTGACGCGCCGGCGCGTGCTTGCTCGTGCCGACGGTGGCACCAGATGTGCGGCGGCGGTTCAGCTCGCCGGGGTCGGTGGCAGCGGCAGTGGCAGGCCCGGCAGGCCGTCGATGCTGTGCGCCACGTGGTCCTTGCCGGCGAAGTAGTCGCTCAGCGACGCGTCGTCCTCCCGGGCGAAGCGCTGGCCGTGCAGGTCGCGGTCGGCGTCGTAGGACATGAACGGCACCGCGTAGCCGCAGGTGTCGCGGATCAGTTCGGCGCGTACGACGATGATCGCCCGCAGGCCGTGCACGGTGGGGTCGATGTCGGGGAAGTGGCCCATCAGCTCCCGCCAGCGGGCGTCGTCGCGGAACACGGGCTCGCCGCGCCCGTGCACCCGCACGATGTTCGGCGGTCCCTCGAAGGCGCACCACATGAGGGTGATCCGGCCGTTCTCCCGCAGGTGGGCGATCGTCTCGGCGTTGCTGCCCGCGAAGTCCAGGTAGGCCACCGTGTGCGCGTCGAGCACCGCCCACGAGCCGCGCAGCCCCTTCGGGGACAGGTTGATGGTGCCGTCGGCCGACAGCGGGGCCGTGGCGGTGAAGAACAGCGGCTGCTGCTCGATGAAGGCGCGCAGGCGGCCCTCGATGCGCTCATGTGTCTTTCCCACCCCGGCATCATGACCCGCCGACGTCCCGTCCGGCTGCCCCGGGCGGCGCGGTGCTCAACGCGTGGACGCGGCGGCACGTACGCGCTCGCTGTCGCCGTCGGAGAGCAACGACGACAGCGAGCGGCCCGGGAGAGGCGGCAACCCGAATCAAGAAAATCAAGGTCGACATCTTCAAAGTTAAGGTCTTGGCGGGTATAACTTTAGACATGACAGAGCAGGCGATGGACTGGCAGGAACTGACGAACCTGACCCGGGGCCAGCCGTTCGTCGTCGAGCGGGTGCGCCTGACAGGCAACGGCGTCGCGATCGAGGGCGAGTTCGAGCTCCCGCAGCTGGCTCAGCTCAACGTCGAGGACCAGGTCTTCGTCACGGCGTTCGTGCGGTGCCACGGGTCCATCAAGGAGATGGAACGGATCTTCGGGGTGAGCTACCCGACGGTCAAGTCACGACTCAACCGGATCACGCAGATGCTCGACTTCGTCGAGACCGATCCGGCGCCGTCGCGGGCCGACGTCATCGACCGGCTGCGTCGCGGCGAGATCACCGCGCAGCAGGCGGTCGCCGAACTGGAGGGCCGCGCGTGATGCCGCGGTCGGTGACCGTACGGGTGCGACGCCCCGCCGGCCGTCCCGTGCGGATCCGCGTCCCGGTGCTTCCCGTCGTGCTCGTGTGCGCACCGCTCGTGGCCCTGGTCGTGCTGGTGGCGGCCGTGGCCTGTCTCGCGTACCGCGTCAGCGTCACGCGCGCGCTCGGCACCGCCTGGCGCGTCGTGTGCGCACTGCCCGGCACCCGGGTCGACATCGAGCAGGGCCGCACGGCCGTGCTCGTCGCCATCCGATAGGAGAGGAACCGATGACCGAACAACGCAAGGACATCCTCGACATGCTGGCCGAGGGCCGGATCACCGCGGCGGAGGCCGAGCAGCTGCTCGCCGCGCTCGAACGCGACCAGCCGCCGGCGGCCTCGAGTGTCGACGCCCGGCCCAGGAACAGGGCGAAGTACCTGCGGGTGGTGGTGGACACCGTCGACGACGGCGAGCCGGGCCGGGTCAACGTACGGGTGCCACTGCAACTGCTGCGGGCCGGCGTGCGGCTGGCGGCCCTGATCCCGCCGCAGGCGCTGGGTCAGGCCAACGCCGAGCTGCACAGGTCGGGTGTGCCGTTGGATCTGACGCAGCTCAAGCCGGAACAGCTCGAGACGCTCGTGGAGCACCTCGACGAGATGACCGTGGAGGTCGACCAGCCCGATGCCAAGGTGCGGGTCTTCTGCGAGTAGCCGCCGTCGCAGTGCGACGGACCCTCGGGAAGGGTGCGGGAACACCCTCCCGAGGCCGCGTCCGCCAGGGCAGAGCACGGTTGAACTGCGAATCTGAATTCTAGCCGCGCAGCCGGCCGGGTCGACGTCGACACCGGGCAGACCCGTGCCGGTGCTGGGCGGCGTGCGCCTCGCTCACGGCGCCTGCCGGGCGGGGCCGGGGGCGCCGAGGTTGGCCAGGGCGGCGGCGAGGTGGCTGACCTGGTCGGCGAGC
Organism: Micromonospora sp. ZG13; assembly: GCF_059359355.1. Lineage (NCBI taxonomy): Bacteria > Bacillati > Actinomycetota > Actinomycetes > Micromonosporales > Micromonosporaceae > Micromonospora > Micromonospora sp. ZG13. The sequence continues at coordinate 132,243 of NZ_JCADBQ010000009.1, read as the reverse complement.
TGGGCGGCGCGCCGCTGCGCCTCGTCGCGGTCGGTCTCGGCGGCGCGCAGCCGTACGGCCAGGTCGGCGGCGCGGCCCTCGGCGGCGCTGGCGGTCTCGCGCGCGGCGGCCAGCTCGGCGCGCAGCGTGTCGCGGTGCCCGGCGAGGTCGGCCACCTCCGCGCGGGCCTGCCCGGCGGTCGCCTCGGCGCGCTGCCGGGCGGCCTCCGCGTCGCGGCTGGTCGCTTCGGCGCGCTGCCGGGCGGTGTCGGCCTCGGCGGCGGCCGTGCGGGCGACGTCAGCCTCGGCGCGGGACTGCTCGGCGCGTTCGCGGGCCTGTTCGGCTTCGGCGTGCAGGCGCTGCGCGCGGTCGAGGGCCTCCGTGGCGGCGCGGGTCGCCCGGTCGGCGTCGGCGCGGGCGGCGTCGCGCTCGCCGGTCAGATCGGTGGCGCGGCGGTGCTCGGCGTCGACGTCGACGCGCAGCGCACGCAGCTCGTGACGGGCCTGGTCGCGGTCGCGTTCGGCCTGGGTTCGCAGGGCCTCCGCGGCGCTGGCCTGCCGGCGGGCCTCGTCGCGGGCGGCCTCCGCCCGGTCGGCGCGGGCGATCGCCGCCGTGGCCCGCTCGGCGGCGGAGTGGGCCTCGGTGTGGGCGGCGTCGCGTTCGGCGGCGGCGGAGCGGGCCTGCTCGCGGGCCAGGACGGCGGCCGCGGCGGCGTCCTCGGCGTCGCGGCGGGCCTCGTCGCGCTCGGTTTGTGCCGCCGCGACCTGCGTGGCCGCGTCGGCGCGGGCCTGGGCGAGCTGGCGTTCCACCCCGACCGGGGACAGCTCGGCGTGCAGGGCGTCGACGAGGGTCTCCGCGACCTGCTCCAGCCGGTCCACGGCCTCCCAGGTGCGGGCCACCTGACCGGGCAGGCCGGGGGCGTTGCGGTGCCGCATCCGGCTGTTGCGGGAGGCCCGCTGGCAGGCGCCGTCGTTGTCGCGGCAGTAGCGGAACGGCCGGCCGGCGCCGACACGCTGCGGCACCTGGCGTCCGCAGTGGGCGCAGGGGCGGGTCTCTACGGAGGTGGGCTCGGCGTCCATCGAGGGCGCAGTCTACTGCCGGGGCCCCGCCGGCCCCCGCCGCAGCGCCCGACCGGTCCGCCCTCGCACGTGGCCGACGCACGGGGACGGTGGTTGACGCACGGAACGGTGGCCGCCGCGTGCGGCGCGGACGCCCGGTGGCCCGGCTGCTCAGTCGGCCGTGCGGGCCGTACGGTCCAGGGTGTAGCGGCGTTGCAGCAGCAGCGCGACGAGCATCGCTGCCGCGGGCAGCAGCCCGAAGCCCCAGCGGATCGCGTCCAGCGCGCCGTCGGGCTGGGTGACGCCGGCCCCGGCGGTGGAGGCGACGAACCCGCCCGCTGCCAGGCACAGCGAGTACGCCCACGGGCCCAGCGCCGCGCCGGTGGCCTCGGTGGCCGTCCAGACCCCGGTGTAGGTGCCGGCGGCGCCGCCGCTGGCACGGATGACGTCGGGCACCATCGAGAACGGCAGCAGCTGCATGCCGGCGAAGGCGACGCCGAGCACCGCCACGGCCGCCACCAGCAATGGCAGCCCCGCCGGACGGCCGACGGCGAGCACCAGCGAGCCGGCCGCGAAGGCGCCCTGGGCGCCCAGCAGCGCCCGTTGTTTGCCGACCCGGCGGGCTGCCACCAGCCAGGCGGGGGTGACCAGCAGGGCCGGGGCGACGAAGGCGGCCACCAGCACGGTGGTCAGCCCGGGGCGACCCAGCTCGTACTCGGCGTAGTAGGGCACGCCGGCCAGGACCAGGTGGGTGGTGCTCGACATGGCCAGGTACGCGGCGACCAGCCACCGGAACTGCCGGTCGCGCAGCGCCACGGCGAGGCCCCGCCAGCCGCCGCCGTGCGGTGCGGGCGTCGCGGCGGCGGCCCGGCGCAGCCGACCGATGCCGGCGACCCCGACCAGCATGGTGGCCAGCATGCCGACGGCCAGCAGCACGCCCATCCGCTGGTAGCCGCCCCGGGTGGCGTCCTGCCCGCCGGCGAGCAGCGGCGCCAGCAGCCCGGAGGCGAGGATGCCCAGGGTCAGCACCACCATCCGGAAGGCCATCAGCCGGGTGCGTTCGTGGTAGCCGATGCGCAGGTCGGCGGGGGTGGCCAGGTAGGGGACCTGGTAGGCGGCGAAGAGCAGGTTGCCGGCGACGAAGGCGAGCGCCACCCAGGCGGCGGCCGGCGCGCCGGTGAGCGCGCCGGGCACGGCGAACAGGGCGGCGAAGGCCAGCGGCAGGGCGCAGCCGAGCAGCAGCAGCCGCCGTCGGTCGCCCCGGCGGGTCTGCTCGACGTCGCAGCGGTGCCCGATCCAGGGGTGCAGCAGGACGTCGGCGACCTTCGGCAGCAGCAGCGCCAGGCCGGCGAGCCAGGGGGCGACGGCCAGCACGTCGGTGAGGAAGTAGAGCAGCAGCAGACCGGGGACCGTCACCCAGACGCCCATGCCGAGGGAACCGGCGGCGAAGCCGAGCAACGGCCCGCGGGGCAGGGTGGCGCTGCGCGTGCCGGCCGGCTGCTGGTCGAGCCCGGTCATGACGGCCTCCTCTGCGGGCACGCCGCCCGCAATCCAACGGATGCTGGATTGTAGGGGCAGAATGGCGGCCATGACCATGCCCCGCCGCCGACCCGGGCGGCCCCGCCGCGAGGAGACCCGACCCACCCGGGAGGTGGTGCTCGCCGCCGCGACCGCGCTGTTCGCCCGGCGGGGCTTCGACGCCGTCGGGCTGCGGGAGGTCGCGGCGGCGGCCGGCGTCGACGTGGCCACGGTCTCGCACCACACGGGTACGAAGGCGCAGCTCTACGACGCCTGCTTCGCGCGGGTCTTCGACGCCGAGCGCGACGTGCTCGAGGCGGCGGCGGTGCGCGCCCGGCAGGCGCTCGACAGCGGGCCGACCGAGGTCCGGCGGGCGCTGCACGACCTGGTGGACGTGTTCGTGGACTTCCTGGAGGACCGGCCGGAGACCACCGCGTTGTGGCTGCGCCGCTGGCTGGAGCCGCAGCGGCACGCCGAACTCGACGAGCGCTACGCCGCGCCGCTGTACCGGCTCGTCGCGGACCTGCTCACCGCCGCCGCGGGGGCCGGCGCGCTGGTCGAGCCGGCGCCGCACGTGACGGTGCGCAGCCTGGTGTGGGCGGTGCACGGGCACGTGGTGGCCCTGGCCGCGGGCGGGGGTTCGCAGGCGCGCCAGCGGCGGGAGTTCCGCGCCTTCGTGCACCGCTTCCTCGACGGGCTGTACGGGCCGGCGACGCCTTGACGTGCCGAGGCGTACCGGGCCATTATCCAACGCACGTTGGATTAACGGGAAGGAGCCGGCGATGGGTGCGCAGCCGTCCGTGGCGGTCATCGGCGCGGGTGCGGCCGGACTGGCCACCCTCAAGGCCCTCGCCGACGCCGGCGTGCCCGCCGTCGGCTTCGAGGCGGCCGGGCGGGTCGGCGGCCTCTGGGTGTACGGGGCCCCCGGCTCGCCGGCGTACCGGACCCTGCACCTGAACACCAGCAAGGCGCGCACCGAGTTCGCCGACCACCCGATGCCGGCGCACTGGCCGGACTACCCCGACCACGCCCGCGTCGCCGGCTGGCTCACCGACTACGCCGACCGCTTCGCCCTGCACGACGCGGTACGGCTGCGGCACACCGTCGAGCGGGTCGAACGCGGCGGCGACGGCCGCTGGAGCGTGCACGCCGCCGGACCCGACGGCCCCGTCGACGTCAGCGTCGACGCCGTCGTCGTCGCCAACGGCCACAACCGGGTGCCGAAACCGCCCACCCCCACGCCGCCGGGCGCCTGCACCGCCGAGCAGCTGCACAGCCACGCCTACCGGGGGCCCGAGCAGCTCGCCGGCCGGCGGGTCCTGGTCGTCGGCGGCGGCAACTCCGCGATGGACATCGCCGTGGACGCCTCCTACGCGGCCCGGCGCACCCTGCTGTCACTGCGTCGGGGCGTCTGGGTGGTGCCGAAACACCTGCTGGGGCGCCCGTCGGACACCCTCAACGGCGCCCTGGCCCGGCGGCTGCCGTGGCGGCTGCGCCAGCGCATCACCCAGCGGCTGCTCACCGCGACCGTCGGCCCACCCACCCGCTACGGCCTGCCCGCCCCCACCCACGGCTTCCTCCAGGACCACCCGACGCTGTCCGACGGGCTGCTGTCGCGGCTGACCCACGGCGAGATCGAGCCCCGCCCCGGCATCGCCGGCTTCGACGGCGAGCGGGTCACCTTCACCGACGGCCGCGTCGACGAGGTCGACCTGGTGATCTGGTGCACCGGCTACCGGGTGCAGGTCCCCTTCCTCGACCCCGCGCTGCTCGGCGACGGCGCGGACACCCTGCCGCTGTACCGGCACGTGTTCCACCTCGACGCGCCCGGCCTGGCGTTCGTGGGGCTGATGCAGTCCACCGGCGCCGCGTTCCCACTGGTCGAGGCGCAGGCCAAACTGGTCGCCGCGCAGCTGTCCGGCCGCTACGCGCTGCCCGAGCCGCACGCGCAGCGCGCCGCCTGCCGGGCCGAGCTGCGCGCCGCCACCGCCCGCTGGGGGCAGCGCCGACCCGCCATGCGGGTGGACTTCGACGCGTACCTGGCAGAACTGAGACGGGAACTGGTCGCCGGCGCCCGCCGCGCCCGCGCCACCGGAGCCGCGACATGAGCGCCCTGCCGGGCCGCCGGGTGCTGGTGACCGGGGCCAGCGGCACCTTCGGCCGGCACCTGTGCGCCGCGCTCACCGCCGCCGGGGCACGGGTCGTCGGCGTCGACCGCCAGGCCGGCACCGTCGACGGCGTACCGGTGCTCGGCTGCGACCTGACCGACCCCGCCGCCGTGACACCGACCGTCGCCGCCGCCGTGGAGCGCCTCGGCGGGCTGGACCTGCTGGTCAACAACGCCGGCGTGGGCGGGCCCGCCCCGGCGGAACTGCCGCCGGACGAGGTGGTGCGCCAGCAGTTGGAGGTGAACCTGCTCGCCGCCTGGCGGACCACCGCCGCCGCGCTGCCCGCCCTGGAGGCCGCCCGCGGCCGGGTGGTCTTCGTCGCCAGCCGGATGGCCCTGCTGCCGCTGCCCCTGGCCGCCGCGTACGGGGTCAGCAAGCGGGCCCTGGTCGCCTACGCCGACGCGCTGCGCCACGAGGTGGGCACCCACGTCGGGGTGAGCGTCGTCTACCCGAGCATGGTCGCCTCACCGATCCACGACAGCACCGCCGACGCCGGCCTGTCCCTGCGGGCAGTGTCCCGTCCGGAACCGGTGCAGGGGGTCGTCGCGGCGATCCTGCGCGCCGCCACCGCCCGGCGGGTACCCCGGGACGTGGCCACCACCCGGCGGGGGCGCCTCGAACTGGCCCTCGCCCGGCACGCCCCGGCGCTGGCCGACCGGCTCGTGCGCCGTACCGTCGCCGCCCGGATCGCCGCCGGTGACCTGGACGCCGCGCCGCTGGCCGCCGGGATGCTGCGCCGGCACCGCGCCGGCACCGGCTAGGGTGGCCGACGTGCCCATCCCCCCGTACGTCGCCCGGATGCGCGCCCAGATCGGGCACGACCTGCTCCTGCTGCCCGGCGTCAGCGCGGTCGTGCGCGACGACGCCGGGCGGGTGTTGCTGGCCCGGCGCGCCGACAACGGGCACTGGTCGGTACCGGCCGGCATCATCGACCCCGGCGAGCAACCCGCCGACGCCGTCGTGCGGGAGGTGTACGAGGAGACCGGCGTGCACGTGCGCATCGAGCGTCTCGCCGGCCTCGCCACCCATCCCGTGGTCTACCCCAACGGCGACGTCTGCGAGTACCTGCAAGTGTGGTTCCGGTGCCGGGTGGTCGGCGGCGAGCCGCGCGTCAACGACGACGAGTCCATCGAGGTGGCCTGGTTCGACCCGGCCGACCTGCCCGAGGTCAACGACTGGGTGCGACTGCGCGTCGACACCGCGCTGCGCGAGGACGCCCCCGTCTGGCATGCCGCGCCCGGCGAACGGCATCCGGCGCTCGGCCGGCCCGACGCGCTCTGAGCGTGGCCCGCCCGTAGGTGGCCGGGCGCACGAGATCACCGCTGCCCGGCCACCGCCCGTTGCTCCGGCGCGCCGAAGGCCACCTCGACCGGCGTCGCCGCCACCAGGTCCACGTCGCGCCCGCCGTACGGGCTGCGCACCCGCAGCCGCTGCGCGACAGGGGAGAGCAGGCGGACCCGCACCCGCCCCGGCGACCAGGACAGCTCCTCGACGCCGACGCGTCCCCGGCAGGCCACGCCGCGCAGCACCCCGGCGTCCAGGCCCGGCAGCGGGGCCGGCAGCAGCCGCAGCAGCCCCGGACGCGACTGCACCAGCGCCTCGATCAGCACCGCTGGCAGGGTGTGCGCGGCGTCGGCGTTGTAGGTCACCAGACCCGGGTTGTGCGCGCTCATCAGGGACCGGAAGAACATGTCGTTGCCGAGGATCTTCCGCAGGTTCGCGGCGGTCAGGGCGCCGTCGCGCAGGCGGGCGGCGGCCAGCGCCCGGTGCAGGCTGCCGTGCGCCGACAGGTTCTCGTCGCCGCGCAGCGTCAGCGCCCGGTGCGCGGCCCGCGCCAGCTCGGGGGTGTCGTCCGGGTCGATCTCGTCCAGCGGCCACACCGGGTAGAGGTGGCTGACGTGCCGATGATCGTCGTCGCCGTGGTAGCCGGGCCAGGCCCACTCGGCCAGCGCGCCGCGCCCGTCCACCCGGTACGCGGGCAGCCGCCGCCGCAGCCCCGCCCACCGGTCGACGCCGCTCACCTCGGCGGCGGTGCGCAGGGCGTGCCGGGCGGCGGCGATGTCCATCGTGGCGTTCACGGCCACGTGCACCGCCCGCCCCCGTTCGTCGTACGGGCCGGTCTCCGCCGAGTACGACGGCACGAGCACCACCGTGCCCGCCTCGTCGGTGACGGTGAGGACGTCGGAGAAGAAGTCCGCCACCTCCACCAGCCAGCCGGCGACCTCCCCGAGGGGCGCGCCGGTGACCAGATGGTGCTCGTACAGCGGGTGCAGCAGCCAGTGCGCGCCGGGCAGCCACGCCGCGAACGGCCAGTCCTCGTGCAGGTGGAACAGGTGCCCGTGCTCGCCGTCGGTACGGCTCGGCGCCAGCAGGCCCCGGGCGCCGTAGATCGCCCGCGCGTTGCGCCGCCAGTCGTCGACCTGCCCGCGCACCAGGTTCGCGTGCGCGGCGGTCACCTCCGGCAGGGCGCCCACGTTCGCGCCGGCCAGTTGCAGGTTCAGGTTGGCGTCGGTGGTGAAGTCGCCGGCCCAGGCGGCGTCCCACGAGCCGAGCCACAACCCGGTCAGCCGGGGCGGCAGCACCCCGCTGGAGCTGAGCAGCAGGTACCGCCCGGCGTGGAACACCCGCTCCAGCAGCGCCGGGCACAGCGTGCCCGGGTCGGCGTTCTGCGCCGCGATCAGCTCACCCACGGGCAGGTCCCGCTGCGCGGCCGGCACCGCCAGGTCCAGGCTCACCCGCCGGTAGGCACGTCCGTGCAGCGCCACGTGCCGGCCCAGCAGCCTGTCGTAGTCGGCGTCGGCGTGGGCGGCCAGCAGCTCCTCCAGGTCGCCGGTGCGCCACGGCGGTGTGTCGGGCCGGTCGAGCGCCGTCATCAGCAGCGCCGGGCCGCGCACCACTACCCGGTCGCCGCCGACGACCGCCACGTCGCCGCGCAGCAGGGTGAGCCCCTCGAAGCCGTACGCGCCGCCCGCGTCGGGGTAGCGGCCCCGTACCCGCAGGAACACCAGACCGCCCCGGCGGTACGCGGCGACGGTGTAGCGCACCGACTCCGGCCGGCCGGGCAGCTCGCCGGTGACGCCCACCTCGCAGGCGCCCGCGTTGACGTGGGTGACCACCAGCGCGTCGGCCCGCGAGACGAACGAGCGCCGCCGCCCGCCCGCCCACTCGACGACGACCTCCCCGGTGCCGAACTCGGTGCGCCGCCGGTAGTCGTCGACCGGACCGGGCGCCACGGCGTCGATGGTGAGGGCGAAGCCGGGATGGAACGACTGTGTCCAGCGCAGCACCCCGTCGCCGGCGAGCAGCCGACTGGCCTCGGCGCGCCGGCCGGCGAGGATCAGCTCGCGCACGCGCGGCAGCAGGGCGGCCAGCTCGGGCGGCCGGGCGTCGCGGGTGCCGTTGGGCAGGACGAAACGGTGGTGGTTGACGACGATGCGCTCGGCGTGCGGCCGGCCGTACACCATGATGCCGGCCTCGCCGTTGCCGGAGAGGAAGGCGTCCTCCCAGCGGGTGGCGGGGGCGGTGTCGACGATGCGGTGCACGGCGGGCGGTGGCCCGCCCGTCACCGGCCGGTCCTCGCCGTCGGGGCGGGAGCGGCGGTGCTGTCGCGTACGGTCAGCCGGGGCGGCAGCAGGGTGACCTCCGGCACGGCCTCGCCGTCGAGCTTGCCCATCAGCAGCGCCACGGCCCGCGTGCCGATCTCCTCGGCGGGCACCGGCACGGCGGTGAGCATCGGGCTGGCCTGCTCGGCGAAGCGGTCCGGGCAGACGGCCACCACCGACACGTCGCGCGGCACCCGCCGGCCCAGGGCGGGCAGCGTGGCCAGCACCGGATCCACGGCGGCCTCGTTCTGCACGATCAGACCCGACACGTCGGGGTGGCGTTCCAGCAGGTCGGTGAGGCTGCGGCGGACGGCGACCGCGCCCTCCTCGCAGGGCAGCGTCACCGCGTCGACGCCGTGCCCGGCGGCGGCCTCGACCACGCCGGCGCGGGTGCGGTGCGCGAAGCCCGTACCCCGGTCGTAGACGGCGGCGGGCGCGCCGAGCAGCGCCACGCGCCGGTGCCCCAGCCCCGCCAGGTGCGCCACGCACGCCCATCCGGCCCGGTGGAAGTCCAGGTCCACACAGGTCAGGCCGCTGGCGTCGGCGGGCAGACCGATCAGGACGCTGGGCCGGGCCAGCTCCCGCAGCAGCGGCACCCGGGGGTCGTCCAGCTCCACGTCCATGACCAGGACGCCGTCGACCAGGGCGGTGGCGGCGACGCGCCGCAGGCCGGCGGGGCCCTCGTCGGAGGTGACCAGCAGCACGTCGTGGTCGAAGCGGCGGGCGGTGGTGACCACGGCCATGGCGAACTGCATCACCACGGGCACCTGCATCCCGGCGCGCAGCGGCAGGACCAGCGCGATCACGTTGGCGCGGCGGCTGGCCAGGGCTCGCGCCCCGGCGTGCGGGTGGTAGCCGAGCAGCCGGATGCTGGCCAGCACCCGGTTGCGGGTGACCTCGGAGATGGCGCGCTTGCCGCTGAGCACGTACGACACGGTGCTCACCGCGACCCCGGCGTGCCGGGCGACGTCGGCGATGGTCGGCTGCTCCGGCGACGGGCGCCCGCGCGAGCCGCTCACCGCGCCCGCCCCGACGCCGGCACCGCCGCCCGGCCACCGGCCGTCTCGTCGCCGCGTACGGCGAGGGCGCCGACCAGCCGCACGTCGCGCGCGGAGCGTCCGACGAGGACGGTGTGGGTGGCGTCCTCCACCACCCGGCGGCCCCGCGTCTCGTCCCACCAGCTCAGCTCGGCGGTACGCAGCCGCAGCCGGACCACCTGCCGCTGCCCGGGCGCGAGGCTGACCCGGGCGAAGTCCCGCAGCTGGCGCAGCGGCTGCTTGACGCGGGAGCGGCGCTGGCGCGTGTAGAGCTGCACGATCTCCTCGCCGGGACGGTCGCCGGCATTGGTGACCTCGACGCTCACCTCGACCTCCTCGCCTGCGGTGGCCTCGGCGGCGCTCAACCGGAGGCCAGCGTAGTCGAAGCGGGTGTAGCTGAGCCCGTGGCCGAACGGGTACAGCGGGTCGCCCCGGTGGTACAGGTAGGTGGCGTCGGAGCCGATCACGTCGTAGTCGAGCAGGTCGGGCAGCTCGGCGGCGTCGGCGTACCAGGTCTGGGTGAGCCGGCCGCCGGGCTCGGCGTCGCCCACCAGCACGTCGCCCAGCGCGGTGCCGTGTTCCTGGCCGCCGTGCGACGACCACAGCACCGCCGGCAGGTGCGCCTCGGCCCAGCCGACCGCGTACGGGTAGCTGCTGGTGAGCACCAGCACGGTGCGCGGGTTGGCGGCGTGCACGGCCCGCAGCAGGGCCTCCTGCCCGGCGGGCAGGGCCAGGTCGACGCGGTCCTCGGTCTCGCGGCCGTTGACCATCGGGTGGTTGCCCAGCGCCACCACGGCCACGTCGGCGTCGGCGGCCAGGGCGGCGGCCTCGGCGGCCCCGTCGACCAGCAGGTCCATCGTGAACCGGGTCGCGTCGTCCGGCGTCGGGGCGTCGGCGCGCAGCCGTCCGTGCGCGTCGGCGGTGACGTACCGGCCGGAGGCGAGGTGGTGCAGCAGCACGGTGCCGCCGGGGCCCTCCTGGAGGCGGAAGGTCTCCCGGACCACCCAGCCGCCCGGCCCCGGCCGGTCGTTGGCGAGCAGACCGGCCTCGTCGGCCCCGACGTGGCGGCCGTTGCCCACGGCGCGCAGCGCCACCACGTCGCGTCCCCAGTCGAAGACGTCGAACGCGGCGGCGTCGGCGCCGAGGCTCAGCGGGCCGCCGTCGGGGCTGTCCGGGCAGCCGACGTACCGCCCGCCGACGCGCAACGCGATGCGGTCGGCGCCGGGGTGGGTGGTGACGGCGGCCAGCCGCCCGACGAGCCCCTGGTACGCGGTGACCGCGTACGGCGGGGTGCCGCTGTACCAGTCGGTGTGCACGGCGTCGGCCAGCGGGCCGAGCACGGCCACCCGCAGCGTCGGGTCGGTGAGCGGGAGCAGCCCGTCGTTGCGCAGCAGCACGATCGACTGACGGGCCGCCTCCCGGGCCAGGTCGCGGTGCGCGGGGCGGCCGACGGCGTCCGGCGCGACGCCCGCGAAGGGGTCGTCACCCGGCGGGTCCAGGTCGCCGAGGCGGACCCGGACGGTGAGGATCCGCCGCACGGCGCGGTCCACGTCGGCGGCGGTGATCAGCCCCCGCTCGATCGCCTCGGTGAGCCGCGCAACGGTGGGGGCGCTGTCGGCGTCGTCCTCGGTGAAGCTGTCGATGCCGGCGCGCAGGGCGGCGGCGTAGCCGTCGACGTGGTCGGGCAGGTGGCCCTGCACCCCGGCGATGTTGCTCACCGCGCCGGCGTCGCCGACCACCATCAGCTCTTCGGGCGCGAAGCGGCGCAGCTCGTCGGCGATGAGCGGGCTCAGGTGGGCCGGCACCCCGTTGACCAGGTTGTAGGAGGCCATCACGGCGACGGCCGCGCCGGCGGCCAGCGGGGCGCGGAAGGCGGGCAGCTCGTACTCGTGCAGCACCCGGGGGGACAGGTCGCTGGAGGTGGTGGCCCGGTCGGTCTCGTTGTTGTAGCCGAGGAAGTGCTTGATCGTCGGCGCCGTACGCAGCCGATCAGGGTGCCCGCCGCGCAGCCCTTCGGCGTACGCGGTGGCGAGCCGGCCGGTCAGCCACGGATCCTCGGACCAGCCCTCCTCGTTGCGTCCCCAGCGGGGGTCGCGCAGCGGGTTGACCACCGGCGCCCAGACGTTGAGGCCGACCCGCCCGGGGTCGGCGTGGTGCTTGGCGCGCACCTCGTCGCCGACGGCGGCGCCGACGGCCCGGACCAGCTCGGGGTTCCAGCTGCTGGCGAGGCCGAGCGCCTGCGGGAAGACGGTGGCCTCGCCGAGCCACGCCACCCCGTGCAGCGCCTCGGTGCCGGTGCGGAACGGGGGCAGGCCCAGCCGGGGCACGGCCGCCTGCCACTGGTGCAGCAGGCCGAGCTTCTCCGGCAGGGTGAGCCGGCCCAGCAGGTCGTCGACGAGGGCTTCCGGGGCGGGGGCGTGGTGGTGGGTCATGGGTCGGGTCGCCTTCCGTGGGTCCGCCCGACGCCTGTGTCGAAGCGCTTCGACGAACGGTGGCGCGAGCGGCATCGCCGTGTGAGGGGGTGGCGGTCGCCGGCCCGGAAGCGGTGAAGCGCTTCGACGACTGCCCGAGACATGCCGCCCGGGTGCCCGAACCACGAGGCGGCGGTTCGAGGTTGGCACCCGGGGCCGGTGGCGGTCAAGGCCCGGCGGGTCCCGGGATCACGCCGCGGGCAGCCGCCCCGACTCGACGGCGGCGAGGGCGGCGGTGGCGCCGCCGAGCGCGGTGGCGGACGAGTCCAGGGTGGAGGCGTCGAGCAGGCAGCCGCCGGCGGCCGGGGCGTGGGTGCGCGCGGCGAACTCCGTCCGGGCCGCCGGCAGCAGCCAGGGGGCCAGGGCCGCGAAGTGCCCGCCGACCACGACGGCCTGCGGGTTGAGCAGGTTGGCCAGCACGGACGCGGCGTGCCCGAGGTGGCAGCCCACGTCGGCCAGCCCGGCCAGGACGGTGGGGTCGTCCTGGCGGGCCAGCGCCTGGATCCGCTGGATCTCGGGCAGGAAGTCGGTGACCGGCCCGTCCTGCCGGGTGTCGGGCAGCAGGCGGCCGACCACCGCCGGCAGCCCGGCGTACGCGACCAGGCAGCCGCGCCGACCGCAGGCGCAGCCGGGGCCGGCCGGGTCGAGCGTGAGATGCCCGACCTCGCCGGCGAACCCCCGTGCGCCGCGCAGCAGCCGGCCGTCGGCGACGATCCCGGCGCCGACCGAGGCGCCGCCGGTGAGATGCACGAGGTGGGCAGCTCCGGCGTACGCGCCGTGGCGGTGCTCGGCCAGGGCGGCGAGGTTGGCGTCGGTGTCGACGTCGACGGCGAGGTCGGGCTCGCGCAGCGCGGCGCGCAGGTCGGCGGCGAGGGCCACGTCCCGCCAGTTGAGCGCGGTGGCCCGGGGCACGGCGCCGTCGGCGTTGACGAGGCCGGGCACGCCCACACTCAGGCCGAGGACGCGGCGGCCCTGCCCGGTCAGCCGGGTGATCGCCCGTCGGGCCAGGGCCGCCAGCGCGCGTACGGTCTCGGCGGGGGAGGACGACGGCGCGGCGAAGGCCCGCCGCCAGGTGAGCAGCCGGGTGCCGGCCAGGTCGGTGGCGAGCACCACCAGCTCGTCGGCGCCGATCTGCATGCCCAGCGCCGCGTACGGGGCGCCGTCGAGGACGAGCATCGTCGCGGGGCGGCCGACCCGGTTCTCGGTCAGCCCGGTCTCGCGCAGCAGTCGCCGCTCGACCAGCTCACCGACCAGGCTGGACACGGTGGCCTTGTTCAGCCCGGTGTGCGCCGCGATGTCGGCGCGGGAGCAGGGCGCGTGCCGGCGGACGTGGCGCAGCACCACGGCACGGTTGGCCGTCCGGACGTCGCCGAGGTCGCTCGGCCGCGGTTCGTTGTGGCTGCTGATCACGATCTGTCCGCTCCCTGGACGACGGTGCGAGATCCCGGTGGTGCCGCGCGCCCCATCATCGCGTACGTCGCGGGGGCCGCTGTCTTGTGGGACGGATCACCGTCGATTAGTTTGTTCGGCTAGAACACCAACTAATTCTAGCCGCACCCGCGCGGTCCGCGATACCGCCACCGAAGATGAAGGGAGTGCGCCGTGAAGCCGTCCCCGCCGGGCGCATCCACCGACCGCCGGTCCCTGCTGCGCCTGCTCGGCCTCGGCGCCGCCGCGACGATGGGCGGCGCCACCCTGGCCGGTTGCAGCAAGGAGGCCGGCAGCAGGGGCAGCGCCACGAAGGCCGACGCCATCCGCTCGGTGCTGCCCAGCCACAAGCCGGCCCAACTGCTGCCGCCCGACATCCCCGGGCAGGGGCCGATCCCCGACGGCTACCTCAGCTACCCCCGCACCCTCGTCGACGCCGTCACCGAGCAGCCCGGCCGGGGTGGCCCACCGATCCGCACGATGAGTCCGTGGTGGGGGCCCGCCCCGCCCACCGTGGGCCGCAACTCCTACCTCGCGGCCGTCAACGCCAGGCTGGGCGTCGAGGTGCACCCGAGCCTTCAGGACGGCAGCACGTACGCCGACAAGCTGAACGCGATGCTCGGCGCCCGCGACGTGCCGGACCTGCTCAGCGCCCCCAACTGGGAGGTCGACAAGGTCGCCCGGTTCTCCGACGCGGTCAAGGCGCTGTTCGAGGACCTCACCGACCACCTCAAGGGCGACGCCGGCGCGAAGTACCCCTACCTGGCCGCCCTGCCCACCGGCGCCTGGGAGTACTCGGTGTGGGGCGGGCGGCTGTACGCGGTGCCGTTCCCGACCGACGGGCCGTTCGCGTACGCCCTGTTCCACCGCGCCGACCTGCTCGCCCCGGCCGGCCTGGCGGCGCCGACGTCCCCCGAGGAACTGCACGAGTTCGGCCGCAAGGCCACCGATCCCGCCAAGGGGGTGTGGGCCTTCGGCAGCGTCTTCGAGATGGTGCAGCAGTTCTTCGGCTGCCAGCAGATCTGGCGCAAGAAGCCCGACGGCGGCCTGGAGCACAAGTTCGAGAACCCGGCCTTCGCGGCCGCCCTGGAGTTCACCGCCAAGCTGTTCGCCGACGGGCTCGTGCACCCCGACACCGTGGCCAGCAAGGGCGCCGACGAGAAGCAACTGTTCAAGGCCGGCAAGATCCTCATGTACCAGGACGGCCTCGGCGCCTGGCAGGGCATGCAGGGCGAGCGGGTCAAGGAGCTGCCGAGCTTCGACATGCAGCCGCTGCCGGTCTTCGGCGCCGCCGGGGCGCAGCCGGTCGTCTGGGGCAGCGAGAAGCCGGTCTTCTACACCTTCGTCAGGAAGGGCCTGGGCGCCGAGCGCGTCGACGAGATGCTGCGGGTGCTCAACTGGTGCGCCGCGCCCTTCGGCAGCCGCGAGTTCGAGCTGCGCGAGTACGGGGTGGAGGGCAAGCACTTCACCCGCGCGGCCGACGGCAGCCCGATTCCCACCGAGCTGGGCCGCAAGGAACTGGGCGCGCAGTACACCCACATCGGCGGCCGGGTCCCGGTCAAGGTGCGCAGCGGCGACACCCCCGACTACGTACGCGACTACCTGGGCTACTACCAGAAGAACATCGCCCTCATGGAGAAGGACCTGTTCGCCGGCATCAAGCTGGAACTGCCCGCCAACTGGTCGAAGATCATCCAGCCGACCGACGACAAGATCCGTGACATCCTGCGGGGCCGCCGCCCCGTCGGCGACCTGGCGCAGGTCCGCAAGGAGTTCCTCGCCGCCGGAGGCGAGGAAGGGCGCGCGTTCCACGAGAAGGCGCTCGCCGACAACGGCCGATGAGCGCCCCGGTCACCACCGACGCGCCGGCGGCCGGCGGCCAGGCCCCGCCCGCCGGCCGTACGCCCCCGGTGCGGGCCCGGCGCGGCCTGCGCGACCGGCTGCGCCGGGACTGGCCGCTGCTGGCGATGACGGCGCCGGCGGCGGCGCTGCTGCTGGTCTTCCACTACCTGCCGACGCTGGGCAACGTCATCGCCTTCCAGGACTACAACCCGTTCGTCGGCGACGACCCCGTCGAGGCGTTCTGGCACAGCGAGTGGATCGGCTTCGGCAACTTCGAGGCGCTCTTCGGCGACCCGCTGTTCTGGGACGCCGTGCGCAACACCCTGACCATCACCGCGTTCCAGCTCGTCTTCTTCTTCCCGCTGCCGATCCTGCTGGCCATCCTGCTCAACAGCCTGGTCTCCGCGCGGCTGCGCGGCTTCGTGCAGAGCGTGGTCTACCTGCCGCACTTCTTCAGCTGGGTGCTCGTGGTCACGTTCTTCGTGCAGATGCTCGGCGGGGCCGGGCTGCTGGCCCAGGAGATGCGCGAGGCCGGCATGCAGCCGTTCGACGTCATGACCAACCCGGACACCTTCATCGTGCTGGTCACCGCCGAGGCGGTGTGGAAGGACATCGGCTGGGGCGCCATCGTCTTCCTGGCCGCGCTCGCCGCGATCGACCCCAACCTCTACGAGGCGGCGGCGGCCGACGGCGCGGGCCGGTGGCGGCGGCTGTGGCACATCACCCTGCCGGGCCTGCGCCCGGTGATCGTGCTGCTGCTCATCATGCGCCTGGGTGACGCGCTGTCGGTCGGCTTCGAGCAGTTCATCCTGCAACGCGAGGCGGTCGGCCGGGAGGCCGCGGAGGTGCTGGACACGTTCGTCTACTACCAGGCGATCAGCACCCAGCAGTGGGGGCTCGGCGCCGCCGCCGGGCTGTTCAAGGCCGTCATCGGGCTGGTGCTCATCCTCACCGCCAACAAGGTGGCGCACCGGCTCGGCGAGCAGGGGGTGTACGCCAAGTCATGACCGCGCAACTCGGTGGCGCCGCGGTGGCGCCGACCCGCCCGGATCCGCACCCGCGACGACGGTCGCGGCGCCCCGCCTGGCAGGAGCCGCCCACGGTGCCGGGCACCGTGGCCAAGGCGGTGGTGCTCACGCTGCTCGTCGCGGCCGTGCTCGTGCCACTGTGGGCGGTGCTGGTGACCAGCCTCGCCTCGCGGGACACGATCGACGCCGCGGGCGGGATGGTGATGGTGCCCCGCGAGATCGACCCGTCGGCGTACGTGACCATCTTCAGCGGCGGCCAGATCAGCCGGGCGGTGTGGATCAGCACCCTCGTCACGGTGCTCGGCACCACGGTGAGCCTGGTACTCACCGTGCTGGCCGCGTACGGACTGTCGCGACCCGGGTCCGTGGGGCACCGGGGGCTGCTCTTCTTCTTCCTGCTGACCTTCCTGATCTTCCCCGGTCTGGTGCCCAGCTACCTCGTGGTCACCGGCCTCGGGCTCAAGGACAGCATCTGGTCGCTGATCCTGCCCAGCGCGATCAGCGTGTTCAACCTGGTGGTGATCCGGGCGTTCTTCATGAACGTGCCCGGCGAACTGCTCGACAGCGCCCGCATCGACGGGGCGGGGGAGTTGCACATCCTGCTGCGCATCGTGCTGCCGCTGTCCAGGGCGGTGATCGCCGTCGTCGGCCTCTTCTACGCGGTCGGCTACTGGAACGCCTACTTCAACGCGGTGCTCTACATCGACGACAACGACAAGTTCCCGATCCAGCGGGTGTTGCAGAGCTACATCCTCGCCGGGCAGTCGCCGAACGTGTCCGGGGCGGCGGTCAGCCTGCCCGGCGTCACCGCGTACCCGCCGACGCTGGCGGTGAAGATGGCGGTGGTGGTGGTGACCGTGATCCCCGCGGTGGTCGTCTACCCGTTCGTGCAGCGGCACTTCACCAAGGGCGTCATCACCGGCGCGGTGAAGGGCTGAGCGGCCCCGTGCGGCGCCCGACCCGTTGCGGGTCGGGCGCCGCCGCGCCTCAGGCCGGATCGGGCAACCAGGCATCGAAGGGCGCCGGGGGCACCGGCTCGCCGTTGAGCAGCAGCCGGGCGGGGGTGGCCGCACCGGCCACGCTGACGCGCGTCACCCGTAGCGGCCCGTCGGTGTCCACCCGCAGGGCGTCGCCGTCGCGTACGGCCGTCACGACCGTGTCGCCGTCGACGTCGTGCAGCACGGCGCGGGCGTCGACGGCGCCCCAGCTCACGATCGTGACGTCGCGGAACGGCCCGTCGCCCACCGTGTCGCCCGCCGCGACCACCGGTACGAGCGCCCCGTGGCGGACGTAGAGCGGCAGCCGGTGCGCCGGCACGTCCACCCGCAGGTGCCGCCCGCCCGGGTGCCGTTCGCCGGTGGCCGCGTCGATCCAGTCGTCGCCCACCGGCAGGTAGACGTCGCGCCGCCCGGACGGGTCCGTGACGGGCGCGACCAGCAGGTCGGTGCCGAGGCGGTACTGAAGGTCGGTGGTCCAGGCCGTCGGGTCGTCGGGGGTGTCCACCAGCAGCGCGCGCATCATGGGCGCCCCGTCGGCGGCCGCGCGCACCGCCACCGACCACAGGTACGGCATCAGCCGGTAGCGCAGCCGCAGGGCGGCGACCGCGTCGCGTTCGGCCTCGGCGGGGAAGTCCCACGGCAGCCGGCTGGTGGTGCCGTGCAGGCGCACCAGCGGCGACAGCGCGCCGAACTGGGTCCAGCGCACGTAGAGCTGCGGCGTCGGGGTGCCGTGGAAGCCGCCCGTGTCGTGGCTCCAGAACGGCACGCCGGACAGCCCGTGCGACAGCCCGCCGCGCAGCGTGCTGGCCAGCCCCGGCCAGGTGGCGTTGACGTCGCCGCTCCACTGGGCACTGTGCCGCTGCCCACCCAGGTACGACGAGCGGGCCCACACGGTGCGGTGCCCGGTCACCTCCTCGGTCACCCTGGCGACCACGTCGTTGAACAGCAGCGCGTACACGTTGTGCAGCTCGACGCCGGTCATGCCGTTGTGGGCGACGGCGTCGACGGGCACGCCCTCGGCGAAGTCGGTCTTGAACACCGCCACCCCCTGCTCCAGCAGGGGCCGCAGCAGCCCGGCGAACCACTCGACGGCGGCCGGATTGGTGAAGTCCACGATGGCGCTGGCCGGGTGGCTGCCGTGCCAGACGTCGGCGACGTACGGGCTGCCGTCGGCGTGGCGCAGGAAGTAGCCGGCCTCGGCCGCCTCGGCGTAGAGCGGGCTGTCGGTCATCAGGTACGGGTTCATCCACAGGCAGACCCGGAAGCCCTGCCGCGCGAGGGTACGCAGCATCGTCGTCGGGTCGGGGAACGCCTCGTCGTCCCACCGCAGGTCCGACCAGCGGCCGGCGACCTGCCAGTAGCAGTCCAGATGCAGCACGTCGCAGGGGATGCCCCGCTCGCGCAGCAGGCGGGCCCGTTCGAGCACCCGTTCCTGCGAGTCGGGGAAGAAGCCGGAGGAGACCCAGGCGCCGAACGCCCACTTCGGCGGCAGGTACGGCCGGCCGGTGAGCCGGTCGAAGCGGTCCAGCACCTCGGCCGGCGTCGGGCCGGCCAGCACGTAGTAGTCGAGCAGGTCGTCGGGGACCAGGAGCTGCACGCTGCTGTGGGTGGACTGGCAGACGTCGAACTGCACCGGCAGCCCGCTGTCGACCAGCACCCCGTAGCCCCGGTCGGACAGGTAGAACGGCACGTTCTTGTGGGAGCGGTCGGACTCGCCGCCGAAGGCGTCGAAGTTCCACATCAGCGCCCGTTGCCCCCGCTTGTCCAGCGGGGTGAACTTCTCGCCGAAGCCGACGAAGCGTTCGTCGCCGGGGGCGACGAAGCTCTCGTGCCAGGCGACGGGGGCGCCGTCGACGGTGGAGCGGCCGAACGGCAGGGTGCGCCGCCGGCCGCTGATGTCGCGGGTGCCCCGGTCCTGGTCGAGCAGCAGCCGCCCGTCCGGGCCGAGGAAACGCAGGTGCCACGGGTCGAGCCGGATCTCGGCGACCACGCCGCCGGCGTCGACGCGGACGTGGACGTCGTCGACGGTGACGGTCGCGGGGTGGGCGCCGGGGTGCACCAGCGGCAGCGCCCGGGCGCTGCGGCTGCGCGCCTGCGGGTCGTCAGCCAGGCGTACGCGGATGACCCCCTCGCCGGCGGCGTCGACGCGCAGCGCCATGCTCGCGCCGTCGGAGAGCGCGGCCTTGAACGTCACCCCGTGCGGGTCGGTCGCGACGACCTCGGCCCGGCCGACGACGGCGGCCCCGTCCTCACCGGGTCCCCGCACCGGCAGGTCGGGTGGATCGGCCACGAACGTCTCGTACGGCACCAACGGCGGTCGGTAGGGCATCGGCGTCTCCTCCAGGCTGGTTCCGACGGCACCGCCAGTTTCTTTGGCTTCCCAACTAACTGTCAACGACGACCTTCGCTGCGGCGGTGGAGCATCGCCGTTGACAGGCGAAAACTCGATCAATATTTTGGATGCTTCTCCAACAAATTGGCGGTGGGGCGATGTGGGGTGGCGGTGGGCTGCGCTACGGCGGCGACTACAACCCCGAGCAGTGGCCGGCCGAGGTCTGGCGCGAGGACGTCGCCCTCATGCGCCGCGCCCGGGTCAACCTGGTCACCGTCGGGGTGTTCGCCTGGTCGCGGCTCGAACCGGAGCCCGGGCGCCACACCTTCGACTGGCTCGACCAGGTGCTGGACCTGCTACACGACGGCGGCATCTCCGTCGCCCTCGCCACCCCGACGGCGTCGCCCCCACCCTGGTTCTCGCTGGCGCACCCCGACGCGCTGCCGGTGACCGCCGACGGCGTACGCCTGCACCACGGCAGCCGGGACACCTACTGCGCCGCCGCGCCCGCCTACCGGGCCGCCGCCCGGGCAATCGCCGCCGCCCTCGCCGAGCGCTACGCCCACCACCCGGCCCTCGCGCTGTGGCACGTGCACAACGAGTACGGCACCACCTGCCACTGCGCCCACACCGCGCGGGCGTTCCGGCGCTGGCTGGCCGAGCGGCACGGCGACCTCGACGCCCTCAACGCCGCCTGGGCCACCAGCTTCTGGAGCCAGCACTACACCGACTGGGCGCAGGTCGACACCCCACGCGCCACGCAGTACCTGGCCAACCCGGGACACCTGCTGGACTTCCGCCGCTTCTGGTCCGACACCCTGCTCGCCGCGTACGCCGAGCAGCGCGACCTGCTGCGCGCCGCCAACCCGACGATTCCGATCACCACCAACTACGTCCTCGGCGACTGGGTCCCCGTCGACCACGCCCGCTGGGCCGCCGAGGTGGACATCGTGGCGATCGACCACTACCCGGACGCGGTCGACGGCGGCGCCGAGGAACAGAGCGCCCTCGCCGCCGACCTGGCCCGGGGCTGGGCCCGCCACGGCGCCGGCGGCGACCGGTCGGCGCCGTGGCTGCTGATGGAGAGCGCCCCGAACCAGATCCACACCGGCGGGCGGATGCACGCCAAGGAACCCGGCCGGATGACCCGGCACAGCCTGTCGCACGTCGCGCGTGGCTCGCGGGGGGTCATGTTCTTCCAGTGGCGGGCCCCGGCGGGCGGGGCGGAACGCTTCCACTCCGCCCTGGTTCCCCACGCCGGCCCGGACACCCGCGTGTTCCGGGAGGCCGTCGACCTCGGCGCGACGCTGGAGCGGATCTCGGAGGCGGCGGTCGGCACCGTCGACGCCGACGTCGCGATCGCCTGGGACGCCGCCAGCGGCTGGGCCCTGGGCCACCCGGGGATGCCGTCGCCGCACCTCGACCACCGCGACGAGGTGGCCGCCGCGCACCGGGCGCTGTGGCGGGCCGGCTACGGCTGCGACGTGGTGCTGCCCGGCGACCGGCTCGACGCGTACCGGCTGCTGGTGCTGCCGGCGCTCTACCTGGCCTCCGGCGCCACCGCCGACTGGGTGGGCGGGTACGTGCGCGGCGGCGGCCACCTGCTGGTGACGCGGCTCAGCGGGGTCGCCGACGAACACGCCCGCGTGCGCCTCGGCGGGCACCCCGGGGCGCTGCGCGACGTGCTGGGCGTACGGGTCGAGGAGTTCCACCCGCTCGCCGACGCCCAGACGGTGCCCCTGTCGGGCGGCGGGACCGGCCGCCTGTGGGCCGAGACGGTACGCCTCGCCGGCGCGCAGCCGATGGACACGTACGCCGACGGCGTGCTCGCCGGGCTGCCGGCGGTGACCCGCCACCGCTTCGGCGCCGGCACGGCCTGGTACCTGTCCACGCGGCCCGACAACGCCACCTACCGACGGCTGCTGTCGGACGCGGCGCGGGCGGCCGGCGCGTCACCCGTCTGCCCGGCCGCCCCGGCCGGGGTGGAGGCGGTCCGTCGTCGCGGCGCCGGGGCGAGCTGGCTGTTCCTGCTCAACCACACCGACCGGCCGCAGCGGGTCCCGGCCGCCGGGATCGACCTGCTCACCGGCGCGACGGTCGACGCGCAGGTGCACCTGCCCGCCGGGGGCGCCGCCGTGCTCCGGGAGAGCGACGCCGTCAGCCGCCGTGGCGCCCCGGATCGCGCCGGCGGCTGACCCCTCGGCCGGCGACTCCCGACGCCGCTCGCCGCCGGTCCCGGCGCACGGGTGTCCGCCGCGCCGTCGTCGGCGAGCCCGGGGTCAGGGCAGGGCGACGACGGCGCGCGAGCGGTCGGCGGCGATCCGCACCGCCAGCCCCGCCAGCACCGTGCCCATCACCAGTCGCTGCACCCGCAGCCAGAGCGGCCGGCGCGCGAAGAACCCGGCGAGCGAGCCGGCGCTGAGCACGATCAACGCGTTCACCGTCAGCGCCACCACTATCTGGGTCGACCCCAGCAGCAGGCTCTGCGCCGCCACGTGACCGCGGGCCGGGTCGATGAACTGCGGCAGCAGCGACACGTAGAGGATCGCGATCTTCGGGTTCAGCAGGTTGGTGACCAGGCCCATCGTGAACAGCCGCCGCGCCCCGTCCGGCGGCAGCGGCTGCGGGGCGAACGGCGACTGCCCGCCCGGGCGCAGCGCCTGCCAGGCCAGCCACAGCAGGTACGCCGCGCCGGCCAGCTTGACGGCCGTGTACAGGGCGGGCACCAGCACGAACACCGTGGCGATGCCGGCAACCGCGGCGGCCAGGTAGACGCCGAATCCGGCGGCGACGCCGAGCAACGACACCAACCCCGCCCGTCGACCCTGGGTCACCGACCGCGACACCAGGTAGACCATGTTCGGACCGGGGGTCAGCACCATCCCCAGCGCCACCAGCGCGATACCCACCAGCGCACCCGTACCGACCATGTCGCCCCCCGTTCCGCCCGACTCGCGCCGACCCTACGCCGTGCGCCGCCGCGCCGAGAACCCGTATCCGCGCGCCCGGGCGCGCGAACGCCCGCCCCCACCGCCGGCGCCGCAACGGGCACACTGGGCCGATGCTGCGCGCGTCGGCCACCGCGACCCTGCCGGAACTGCTGCTGCGACCCTGGCGCGACGACGACGCCGACGCCCTGATCGCCGCGTACCGCGACCCGGTGCTGCGACGCTGGACCCGAGCGCCGGTGACCACCGTCACCGAGGCCCGCCGGTTCCTGGCCGCGGCACGCCGGGACTGGGCCGACGGCCGCCGCTTCAGCTTCGCGGTGCTCGAGCCGCACCCCGCCGGCGAGACCCTGGTGGCGCAGGTGGTCCTCAAGAACGTCACACGGGGCGGCGGGGACGCCGAGGTCGGCTACTGGACGGCCGCGCCCGCCCGGGGCCGGGGCGTCGCCCCGCACGCCCTGACGGCGCTCACCGAGTGGGCGTTCGACCGGTTCGCCGGCCTGCGCCGGCTGGACCTGCTGCACCAGATCGACAACCCGGCGTCCTGCCGCGTCGCGGAGAAGGCCGGATACCTCTTCCAGGAGGTGCTGCCGGCCCGACCGCCGTTCCCCCGCGACGGCCACCGGCACGCCCGGGAATGCCCGGCCCGGTCGGGGCGCTGACTTCTTCCGTCGGCCACGACCCGGTGGCCGCGTTACCGTGGGGCCGGGGGAGGTGTCGGCGGGTGGACAGCTGGGAAGCGACGGTCGAGGCGCGTATCCGCGCGGCGCAGGAGCAGGGCGAGTTCGACAACCTGCCCGGCATGGGCAAGCCGATCCCCGGCCGCGGCCAGCCGTACGACGAGTCGTGGTGGATCAAGAGCTTCCTGGAACGGGAGAAACTCCCCACCGATCTGCTGCTGCCGACGCCCCTGCAACTGCGCCGCCGCATCGAACAGGTACCCGACGAGGTGCGGGACCTGCCGACCGAGGCCTCCGTACGCGCGTTCGTCGCCGACCTCAACGCCCAGATCCTCTCGTGGCTGCGTACGCCCACCGGCCCCCGGGTCGCGGTGCGTCCCGTCAACGCCGACGAGGTGGTCCGCCGCTGGCGGGGCGAGCGGGAGAACGCCCCCGCAACGGCTCCGGCGCCGCCGGCCGCACCGCGCCGGCGAGGCTGGCGGCCACCCTGGCGGCGTCGGGTCGCCCGCTGACCTGACCGGCGTACGCCAACAGGTCGTGCGCGGCGGTGGTCCAGCAGCTCTGCCGGTGACCCTCGGTCGCCTGACCCGGCTCGTCCCACTCTGTACCCGGAACCGGATGGCGCTTGCCGGCCGCCGGCAGCGGCACTAGGGTCGCAGTCGTGACTGCCGGGTCGGCCATGGGCCACGAGCGGACAGGGCACCCGGCCGGCAGGTGAGCCGGGGGCGGGCCCGCGGCCCGCCGACGCCCCGCATCCGCCGGTGTCGACGCCACGTCCACCGCGCCGCGTATGCCGCACGCGCCTTTGCACCGTCCACGCCGGTCGTACGCCGGCGTATCCCACATCCTCGCCGCCACCGGTCGCCGGGCGGGCGATCCACCGTGGCCGCATCTCCTGCCCGAGCAGAGAGCAGAGCATTGCCCAACGACTTCAACCAGCAGATCATCGACGAGTTCCGCGCCAACTCCGGCCGGGTCGGCGGCCCCTTCCAGGGGGCCCGCCTGATCCTGCTCACCACCATCGGGGCCCGCTCCGGCGCCCCGCACACCACCCCGGTCGGCTATCTGCCCGACGGCGAGGAACGCATCCTTGTCATCGCCTCGGCCGGGGGCGGTCCGAGGCACCCGGACTGGTACCACAACCTTGTCGCCGACCCGCACGCCACCGTCGAGGACGGGGTCTTCACCTACCAGGCCCGCGCGGAGGTGCTGACCGGCGCCGACCGCGACGAGATCTTCGCCCGCGCCGTGGAGGCCGATCCGGGGTGGGCGGCATACCAGGCGAAGACCTCGCGCGTGATCCCCGTGGTGGCGTTGCACCAGGTGACGGGCGGCCCGCCGGAAGCGGCATCCTGGGGAGCGGCGCTCAAGCTGGTCCACGACGCGTTCCGCCGCGAGTTGGCGCTGATCCGCGACGAGGTCGCCCGCTGCGGCCCGGGTCTGGGCGCGCAGCTGCGGGTCAACTGCCTGACCTTCTGCCACGGCCTGCACCACCATCACCGCAACGAGGACGACGGCATGTTCGCCCGCCTGGACGGGCAGCGCCCCGACCTCGCCCCGGCCCTGGCACGGTTGCGCGAGGAGCACCAACGCATCGCGGCGCTCGTCGCACGCCTGCAGCAGGTCGTCGGTGACCCCGACGCCGACCCCGCCGAGGCACGCCGGGAGGTCGAGCGCCTCACCACCGAGCTGGAGGCCCACCTGACGTACGAGGAGGAGCAGCTGATCCCCGTCCTGGACGGCGCCGGCTGATCACAGGCGGCTCCGCCCGCGACCGCACCCGCTCCCGCTGCGGAGCCCCGCCCGGTTCCCCGGCGCGGCCCCGCAGCGGGAGCGGGATCCGCGCCGACATCCCGCCGTTCGCCGTCCGCTTGCGGCCCGATTTGAGGGTTCACGGCCTCCGGTCGCGCCATGACTGGCGTAAAGCCTCAAGAAGCATCTCAATGAAAAAATTGAGGCATGGACGTTGAGGAGATGAAACGCCACATCCGCGACACCTTCGGCGGGGTGCACACCCTCGAGGCGAACGGCGACACCTTCTACATCTACGACCCCGGCCGGGACCTGCCCGCCGAGCGACAGCTGCCGTTCGCGACGATCGTGACGGGCGACCACTACGACGACGCCTCCGCGCTGGGCAGACCGGGTACCTGGCGGCTCAACATCGGGCTGACCCGCTCGGCGTACGCGGGGCTGTTCCCGCACGGCTCCGACGGCGGCGTCGACCACACGGTGACGGACACCGTGCTGCCACATCCCGTCTACGCGCCGCAGCACTGGGTGTGCGTGGTGAATCCCGGCGAGGCGACCCTGGCCACGGTGCGGCAACTGCTCGCCGAGGCGCACGCCTTCGCGGTCCGCAAGCACGCCAACCACCGGTCGCGGCAGACCTCGTCCTGAGATGCGCGCCCGGCCGGCGCGTCCCGCCCGAGCCTGTCGCACCTCGGGGTTAACTTCGGCGGGTCTGCCGTCGGGCAGGCCCGCCGAGGACGAGGGGACACCGCCGGATGTCACGCAACACGCAGACCGTCGAGACCTACCTGGACGGCTTCCGCAGGAACGACCACGGGCAGATCCTGTCCTGCCTCACCGACGACATCGAGTGGACGGTGTTCGGCGCCTTCCACCTCAAGGGCAAGGAGGCCTACGACGCCGCCATCGAGGGGCCCGGGTTCGTGCCGCCGCCTGACCTGGAGGTCGTACGCATGGTGGAGCAGGGCGACACGGTCATGGCCGAGCTCGTCGGCTCGGTGCGCCGCGACACCGGCGAGGAGATGCGCATGTCGATGGCCGAGGTGTTCGTCATGCGCGACGGCAAGATCGCCGAACGGCGCGCCTGGGTGATCGAGCTGAAGGAGAACGACCACCGCTGACCGCGACAGTTGCGGGCTAAGGCGTGTTTCGTAACAGATTGTCTCACGTGGCAAGTCTCGCGAGCTTCTTGGAGCAGGTCAGGGCGGTGGCCGTGGCCAGGCCTCAGCTCTGCCGGTCGTTGCGGACCACGTACGGGATCTTGAGACCACGAGTAGCCCATGGCAGGCTCATGCCGCATGATCGATGATTTCGCGAAGGCCAACCTGCACGGGAGACTGCGGCGGGACCGCAAGGCGCTGCTCTGGAAGCTCGACAGCTTGTCCGAATACGACGCCCGCCGACCTTTGACAGCGACCGGGACCAACCTCCTCGGCCTGGTCAAACACGTGGCCACCGTCGAGGCCAGGTACTTCGGCGAGGTCTTCGACCGCCCTCCCCCGGAACCGCTGCCCCGGTGGCAGGACTCCAACGGCAGCGATCTGTGGGCGACCGAGGACGAGACCCGCGATCAGATCATCGCGTTCTACCGGCGCATGTGGGAACACTCGGACGCGACGATCAACGCGCTTCCCCTCGACGCCCCCGGCCACGTGCCGTGGTGGCCGGAGCCTTATGCCGACACGAACCTGTTCGCCATCATGGTCCATGTCCTCGGCGAGTCCATCCGGCATGCCGGGCACGCCGATATCCTGCGCGAGGGCCTCGACGGCCAGACCGGGTTGCGCGCCGAACACGAGAACCAGATCGACGAGGAAGCCCGTGCAGCCTACTGCGCGAAGATCGAGCAGGCCGCCAGGTCGGCTGACGAGGCGGCATGACCTGACCGACGGGCAGTGGGCTGTTCTGGCTCCGCTGCTGCCTGTCGCGCCGAGGACGGGTCGTCCGCCGAAGTGGGAGAAACGACAGCTCATTGATGGGATCCGGTGGCGGATCCGCATCGGCGCCCCATGGCGGGATGTCCCGGCTGAGTACGCGCCGTGGCCCACCGTCTACGGCCTGTTCCGCCGGTGGCAGCGGGACGGGACCTGGGACAAGATCCTGTCGGCGTTGCAGGCGGCTGGCGACGCGCAGGGCTGGATCGGTTGGACGGTGAGCGTGGACTCGATGACCAGCCGCGCCCACCAGCACGCCGCCGGCGCCCGCACCGACGGGCACCTGCAGAAGGAACCGCCCGGCGGTGTGCACGACGAGCCGGCCGATCACGCCCTGGGCCGCTCCCGGGGCGGGCTGACCACCAAGACTCATCTGGCTTGCGAGCAGGGGCAGAAGGTCCTCTCCCTGATCCTGACCGCCGGGCACCGTGGTGACAGCCCGCAGTTCATCCCCGTCCTACGCCGCATCCGCGTGACCCGCCTCGGCGTGGGCCGGCCCCGCACCTGCCCCGACCTGGTCCTGGCCGACAAGGCCTACACCAGCCGCGGCAACCGCGGTCACCTGCGCTCACGCGGGATCAGGGCCTGCATCCCCAGCAAGGCCGACCAGGACGCCCACCGCAAAGCCAAAGGCTCCAAGGGCGGGCGCCCGCCCGCCTTCGACAAGGGCCTCTACCGGCTACGTCACGCCGTCGAGAACGGCATCAACCGACTCAAACGCCACCGCGGCGTCGCCACCCGCTACGAGGAACTGGCAGTTCGCTTCCAAACCGTCCTAACCATCACGATCATCACTGAGTGGCTCTGACCGGTTTATGAAACACGCCTTAGGTGTGAGCCTGCGTGAAGGCGTGACAGAAGTCCCGTTCGGTCACCATTCCGTTGCCGCCCCCGCCGACGGAGTAGCCCTGCCGCGACAGGCCCCGGACCGGGTCGAGCACCTCGTTCATGAAGTGCCGGGTCCACTCGCTGACGTCCTGTCCGTCGTGCAGCGAAAGCGGGACCAGAATGGCCAAACTCCCGCCGGGCCACTTCAGCGCGCCCCAGAAGACGCGGTAGAGCCCCACCCGACTCATGATCAGGCCGTCGGCTCTGACCTCGTGGTCCTCGGCGAGGCGGGGTGCCGCCGCAACGACGTCGCCGACGATCTCGCCGAGTTCGCCGGGACCCTGCACGGTGATCACGAGACCTGCCGCCCCGACGAGTTTGTGCAGGGTCTCCACAGGCGTGCCCTTGGCCTGGCGCGCCAGCTCGAGTGGGAACATGGGGTGAGCCACCTCCGTGGTCTGGTTGGATCGCGTACCGGGGCCGTCCGGGAACTGGCGGTCGTCACTGGTCGGCAGGCGGATGTCGGTGCAGCAGCGGGATCAGCGACACCGTCCCCCGGCGTAGGGGAGGCGTCGTCGCCCCGGCGACGGCGATGATCTCCTCGGCGCGCGCCACGACGTCGACCAGGGTGGGTGGCCAGCCGCAGTCGATCCACGGTGGCGCGTCGCAGGGCGCCTCGTCGGCGGCTGACGACGGCGCCCAGGGCGTGAGCGGTCCGGCGGAGAGCGTCATCGACGGTAGTGGTTCGACGAACGGGGCGTCCCGGTCGACTTCTGACGGGTGCGCCGGAGGCAGTCGTGTCGGCGCGGCGCGGCGCAGCGTGCCGGCTATCCGCAACGACTCGAGCAGCTCGACGAACTGACGCGTGCGTCCACTACGGCGAGCGGACTCCAGAACCTCGTCGTTGGCGTGGTCGAGGGCGGCGCGCCAGCCGGCCCGCTCGCTGACGTGCGAGAGCCGCCACGACATCGACTGCATCGCCGCCCATGCGCCTGCCAGCAGGTCGAATCTATGGCCGCTGTCGCTCGGATAGGTCAGCCCCTCGTTGAACGAGGCCTGGGCGTAGGCCAGCCACTGCCCCGTTCTGCGGTAGTGCTCCTGCGCCTGCCGAAAGTTCGCCCGGGCCTCGCCCACGTCGCCCCGGTTGCGGGCGACGGTTCCCAGGCCGAGCCTGGCGTCGGCCGCCTCGTGCTCGTTGCCCACCGCGTGGAAATGCTCCAGGGCGCGGGAGTACCTGAGCTGCGCCTCCGGCAGGTTGCCCGCGCGGAACGCCACGAGACCCAGGTTGTGGTTGATGCGCGCGGCCCGCTCCGGCGACGGATCGTCGGTCTGCCAGTGCCGCAGGGCGGAGAGCAGATGGGCGCGGGCACGCTCGAAGGACTTCACCCCGGCCAGCGCCAACGCCGTGTTCTGGTCGAGTTCGGCGAGCTTGCCGCCCAGTTCGCCTTCGTCGCACGTCTCTCGGTACAGGTCCCCTGCCTGATCGAGGTGTTCGAGGGCGGGGCGCGGGCGACCCAGTTCGATCAGCACCGCACCCAGGTTCACCAGCGTGTCCGCCGCGTGCCGACGAAACCCGCCCCTGAGCAGGGCGTCGGCGGCCTCCCGGTACTGTTGCGCGGCGACATCGAGTTCGCCGCGCTGAAACGACACGTTGCCCAGGTTCTGCCCGACCACGGCCGCCTGCCGATCGAGGTCGAGATCCCGGTACAGGGCCAGGGCCGTGTGGTACCGGTCGGCAGCCTCCTCCAGGTCGCCCATGAAATACGCCGCGTTGCCGACGTTGGTCGTGGCGTCGGCGACGCCCTTCAGGTCTTTGCGGGCGGCGAAGGCGGCCAGGGCTACGAGATAGTGCTCGCGCGCCTCGGGCCAGTCGGCGCGGCCGAACGCCGCCACGCCGGCTGCCAACCTGTTCTCCGCCACCTCGGCGGCGTCATCGCCCGGTTGCCACCGGGGGACGTCGGGACGTGGTGACCCGGAATCGAGGCGTCGCTGCGTGGGGTGGTCGACCCCTGGGATCGTCCGGACCGCCGCGTCCGGAATGTCGTAGGTCACCAACGCCGACCACACCAACGGGGCGTGCAGGCGGCGTGCGGCGTCGCCACTGGCGGACCGCCAGCAGCTCAGCCGGTCACGCTGCCACTCGCCGATGGCCCCGACGGGATCGCTCGTCTCCAGCGCCGCATCGACGGCCAGCGCGAGCGCGGTCGTGGCCGAGCCGATCGGCGCCCCGCCGGCCACGAGGCGCTCCGAGCCGTCGCTCGGCAGGCTCCAACGGGTGGCGATCACGGTGCGCGCACCCGCATTCATCGCCGCGAGGGTGAGACCGATCTGCTCGGTGTACCCGGCGTCGTCGGACTGGCAGGCGACGAAGCCGACCCGGCGTGGGGCGGGCCACCGCGCGGGTTCCCTCAGCCACTGCCCGGCGGTGAGCCGCGAGTACCCGGTCTCCCCGTCGACGGCCAACTCCAGGCCGGCGGAGGTCGGCATCGCCGGGTCCGTGGCCGAGGCGTGGCCGACGAACACCAGCCGGGACCACGCCTGCGACTGGAGGGCCGCGGCCAGCTCCGAGGGCGAGCAGCCCACCGTCGCACCCGCGCCGAGCAGCGCGTCCGTGTCGCCGCTGCGGCGGTGCCACGCCTCGGGCACCCCGTCGGGGTAGATGCGCCCGCCGCCGTTCCGGCTCCCGGCCGTAGTGGGATCGACGACCCGTACGGCCGGACCGTCGCCAGTCCAGGGTGCCGCCGGTCTGGCCAGGTTGACCAGCATGGCCGGGCTGATTCCACCGAGGACGTTCGCGCGTTCGATGAGCCGGACGTCGTGCTCGTCGTCGATGACGAGAAGCTCCCACGGCACGCTCGACAGGCCGGGACCCGGCGCCACGACGAGCGTCGTGTCGTGTGCGTCCGCTGTCCGGATCCGATCGCGAAGCTCCTCCGGAAGCAGGACGCTGCCCAGTTCGCGGAACAGGGCGAGGTTGGCGGCCGGGTCGACCATCGCGCCGGTCCAGGATCGACGGGCGGCACCGTTGAGCACAGCGACCCGTTCGCCGAGGAGTTCTATGCGCCTGGCGATGGCGGAAGCCGTCGACGCGGGGTCGTCGTGCTGGGGACGTGCCTCCGCGATGCGGCGGTCGACGTCGGCGAGTGCTGCCCGTTCCTTCGCGACGAGGCCCGGCAGCGAGGCCGAGAGGGCGGCCAGTGGCGCGGCCAGCCGGTCGAGGGCGACCGAGCCCACGGCCAGCGGGCCGGCGCTGTCGAGCAGGCGTACGTCCGCGCTGAGCCACCAGTGGGCGTACTCGGCGGTCTGCCAGAAACCGAGCCACCACACGCGCCCGCGTCCGGGGTAACCCTCCACGCGATCCTTCCTACGATCATGGTGCGCGGGTCTGCCAGCATGTGTGCATGACGCAACTGCTCGTGTCCCTGGACGACGGTTCCTCCCTGGTGCTGGACGGCGTTGCCGAAGATGAACTGTCGGACGCGGCCCACACTCTTGACGTCACCGACTTCCTCCGCGACGCCGTCCTGGCCGGTGTGACCGGGAACTTCACCTACGACGTGCTGAAGGCCGTGGCGCTTCAGCTGCGCGCACGTGGTTTCCTGGCGAGGCGTTCCTCCCCGACGGCCGCCAGCATCGCCACGGCGATCGCGGGTCACCTCACCTCGGTCGGGTACGCGACGATCGAGGTGTTGCAGGTGGTGCAACTGGTGGACAGGTCATGGTCGGCGGAGGGGATCGCCGATCAGCGCCCGTTCGAGGTGCGCACCGATCCCGAGGGGCAGGTCATGCAGGTGCGGGTGCGGTAGCGGATCGTCAGCCGTTGCCGCAGTGTGGGCACTTGCGCACCCGATCCGACTTCGGCTGTCCGCAGTAGGCGCATTCCACCGTCTCCGCGATCATGGTGCTCCTATCGACGCTGACTGGTCCGGGGTCACCGCTTCGACACCGTACGCTACGCGCCCGCGGCGCGGCGGCCATCGGCCGAAGGGTGACCCGAGCGTCCACAAAGGCCGGTAGGGACCAGCCGATCGCCGAGCTCTCCGCGCCGCTTCGCCGTCGCCTGGGCCCGACGGCTCGCTCGACCAGCGCGGCACCTGACCGTCCGAGGTGTCGCGCCGCCGGAGCTCATCGCAGGGTCAGCGGCGTCTCTGTGCCGAGGCGGGTCAGCTTCTCCGGGTTGCGGACGTAGTACAGGCCCGTGATGCCGGTGGCCTCGACGCGGATCGCCATGACGCCGTCGATCTCGCCGTTCAGGCGTACCAGCAGTGCCGGGCTGCCGTCGACCACGGTCAGATCGCCGGTGAGGACACCGTCGGTCTTGCCGAGGCCGCCGACGATGAAGCGGGCCACCTTGTCGGCGGTGACGATCGGCCGCAGCGCCGCCTGCCTGATGCCCCCGCCGTCGCCCACCAGGACGACCTGCGGGGCGAGGACGGCCAGAAGGTCGCGCACGTTGCGGGTTTCGAGCGCGCGTCGGAACGCCTTCAGGGCCGCGCGGGCCTCGCGCTGGGGGAAACCACCTCGCGGGCCCGCCGATGACCGCCCTCGTGCGGCGGCTCCCCCCGTTGTGGATGCGCCGCCGCACGAGCGGCCGGGGCCGGACCACCGACGCCTGGTCAGACCGGCTGTCCTGCGGTGGTCGGCGCCTCGCCCCGCCTGGCCCGGAGCAGGTGCTGGCGCGTGCCGTCGCTGATCCACCAGGCGCGCGCGCCGGGCTTGCGCGCCTCGTACGACAGCTGCCAGACGATGCTCCTGCACACGAGTTCCTTGAGCCTCGCGCCCGGCCGGCCGCCGAGGTGGAACCTCACGGCGGCGTCGTTGCGGCGGGCGAACTGGAAGACGGCGGCGCGCCGCCCCAGGCTGATGCACTGGCCGGCGAAACCCACCGCGACCGGCGCGGGTTGCCGGCCCGCGATCCGGCTGAGCACCGTCTCGGCGGCCTGCGGTCCGAGCTGCATCGCCGACTGGCAGCCCATCCGGAACGGCAGATCCGACGGCGCCGCCGAGTCTCCGGCCGCGACGATGTGCGCATCGTCCACGCTGGTCAGCGTCTCGTCGGTGCGCAGGCGACCCAGGGCGTCGGTGCTCAGCCCGCTGCGGCCGGCCAGGTCCGGCACGCCGAAGCCGGCGGTCCAGATGGTGACCGCGCTGGGTAGCTCGCGACCGCCACTGAGCCGCACGGCGTCGCGGGCCACCGCCGTCACCGTCGCGTCGGGGCCTTCGAGCACGGTGACGCCGAGCTTCGCCAGCCGCCGGGCCACCGCGCGTCGGCCACGAGGATGCAGGTACGGGCCGAGCACCCCGCCGCAGACCAGGGTGACGGCGCGGCCCGTCTCCGCCAGTTCGGCGGCGGTCTCGATGCCCGACGGGCCCGCGCCGACCACGGTGACGGGGGCCGAGTCGGGGGTGGCGTCGAGGATAGGCCGCACCCGCCGCGCGTCCTCCAGGCTCGCGATCGGGTACGCGAACTCGGCGGCTCCGGGTACGTCCGGGTCGGCGCTGCCGCTGCCCACGGCGTAGATCAGGTAGTCGTAGCCGAGCGTGCCGCCGGTCGCCAGGCGCACGCGGCGCTCGGCGGCGTCGATCCGGGTCGCGGTGTCGACGACCAGCCGTACGCGCTCGGCCAGGACGTCGGTGTAGTCGACGACCGCGTCGTCGGACCCGCCCACCAGTTGGTGCAGGCGGACCCGCTCGACGAAGGTCGGGCGCGGGTTGATCAGGGTCACGCGCACGTCGGCGCGCTGCGTCAGGCGGTTGGCCGCCATGACGCCGGCGTATCCGCCGCCGATCACGACGACATCGGTGTTGCCGGTCATGGTGTCTCCTTCGCTTGCGGGGCCTTCGACCTGAAGACACCGGGCGACCGGGCGTTGTGACATGCGTGAGGCGGGTCACGCCCGCAGACCCAGCAGGGCGGCGCGCGGCCTCAACCAATTATCGGATTACCGATAATGATAATCCAGTAATAAGGGTGGACGAAAGGGGCGAATCGGCTGCGCACCATAATGACTGTTATGGTCGGGCGGGGGTCGCCCTCGGCGTTTCTGCGGGACGAACGAGGTGGAGGACCTTCATCGGCCCTGCCCGGTGGGGAAGTGCCCGCGCCGGCGGGTGGCTTGGCGCCTTCAGCACCGGTCGAACCCGGAAATCTAGGCACTCCCGACGATCGCAGCCGCGATCTGTCGGTGGACCACCGTCGTGCTTCATCCCGACGAGTGGGGTTGGCTGCGTGAGGCTCTGGCCCTCAACGCCGAAGACACCGCCGGCGGGGAAGAGGATCCGGAACCGCTCGACTGACGGGAGTCACAGTCGATGCGGCATCGTCGCGTGCAGGTGGCCAGACCCAGCGATGGTCAGCTGAGGCTGGCGAACGCTTCGACCTGACGGGTCTTGCCCGCGACGATGAGGATGTCGCCGGCATAGACGACGGTGTCGGCGGTGGCGTAGGTGAAACCCTCACCTGGCCGCTTGATGGACACCACGGTGATGCCGTGCTTCGAGCGTAAGGCGGCGTCGGCGAGGGTCTTGTCGAACGTTTCCTCGGGGGCGCGGGTCTTGACGATGGCGTAGTCGTCCTCGAACTCGATGAAGTTGAGGATGTGCCCGGTGACGAGATGGGCGACGCGTTCGCCCATCTCGTGCTCCGGCAGCACGACATGGTGGGCGCCGACGCGCTCCAGGATGCGGGCGTGCTGGCGGTTGACGGCCTTGGCCCAGATGTTCGGCACGCCGAGGTCGGCCAGCAGGCCGGTGGTGAGGATGCCAGCTTCGAGCTCGGTGCCGATGCCGACCACAGCGTGAGCCATCTCGTGTACGCCGAGCTGGCGCAGCGCGACCTCGTCGGTGGTGTTCGCGACAGCGGCGTGGGTGAGCTGATCGGCGTAGGTCTGCACCACCGTCGGGTCGGCATCGACGCCGATGACCTCCCAACCCTGGCGGATGAGCTCGAGCGCCATGGAGCCGCCGAAACGACCGAGGCCGAGCACGGCGATGCGGTTACTGGTAGCAGGTTTCCTAGCCAACGATCGGTCGCTCCTCGGGTAGTTCGTAACGGCGGGTCCGCTCACGCAGCGCCAGGGCGGTCGCCGCGGTGATCGGCCCCAGGCGGCCGATGAACATCAGCATGGTCAGGATGACATGCCCCGCGGTGCCGACCTGCGCGGTGATGCCGGTGGACAGCCCGACCGTGGCGAACGCCGAGGTCACCTCGAACAGCACCTGGTCGAGCCGGAACGGAGTCAGCGCCAGCAGGGCGACGGTGGACGCGGCGACGGCGGCGATGCTGAGCAGCGCGATGGTCAGCGCCTGGCGCTGCACACCGGCGGGAAGCCGGCGGCCGAGGGCGTGGACGCTGGGCTCGCCGCGGATCTCGGCGAGGATGACGAAACCCAGCAGCGCGAACGTGGTCACCTTGATGCCGCCGGCGGTGCCGGCGCTGCCCCCGCCGATGAACATCAGTGCGTCGTGGATGAGCAGGGTGACGTCATTGAACTCGGCGACGTTGAGGCTGTTGAACCCGGCGGTGCGCGGCATCACCGCGGTGACGAACCCGGCGAGCAGCTTGCCGCCCGGCCCGAGACCACCGAGCGTGCCGGGGTTCGACCACTCCGTGACGCTGATCGCCACCCAGCCGCCGGCGAGCAGCCCGACCGTCATACCCACGGTGATCTTGGTGTGGATCGACCAGCGGCCCGGCGTACGCAGCCCCCGGCGCAACTCGAACAGCACCGGAAAGCCCAATCCGCCGATGATCACCGCAGCGGCGATGGGCAGGCAGATCAGCGGGTCGTCGACGAACTGCATGAGGCTGTCCGGGTACAGGCCGAAGCCTGCGTTGTTGAACGCCGAGATCGCATGGAACACCCCCAGGTACACCGCCCGGCCCGTGGTGTGGCCGTAGCCCTCAGCGAACCGCCAGGCCAGCACCGCCGCCACGACCGCCTCCACGAGGAGACTCACCCGCACGACGCCCAGCACGACCCGGCGGACCTCACCCACGCCCAGCGCCTTCGTCTCGGCCTGGGTGCCGAGTTGCAGCCGTATCCGCAGCCGGCGGGCCACCAGCAGGCCGAGCAACGAAGCAAGGGTCATGATCCCGAACCCGCCGATCTGGATCAGGACCAGGATCACCGCCTCGCCGAACCCGGACCAGAAGGTGCCGGTGTCCTCGATCACCAACCCGGTCACACATACCGCCGACGTCGCGGTGAACACCGCCGTCATCAGCGGGGCGCTGCGGCCGCTCTCGGTGGCCAACGGCAGCAGCAGCAACGCCGAACCAGCCAGCACCGCCGCTGCGAAGCCCAGCCCCACCAGCCGAGCCGGATGCCGCACCGCATCGGACAACCACGCGGTTATCGCCGTCGGCACGCGAGCCCGACGTATCCCGGCCACCACGAGGGCGGCCAGCCGGCGCACACCGTCGCGCAGGCGCCGCCCCGCCGTCCGCCACCAGCCGTCCGCCTTCGCATCACGGCCGGTCAGGGGAGTCCAGGCCAACAGCGCCACGCCCAGCCCTACCGCGACGAAGACCGCCACGACCGCGAGCAGCCCCACCGCCAGCTGTGCCCAGGTCGAATCCACCACACCATGATCCGCTCTCGGGCGGATCATGGTGCCGCGGGCCCGGCCGTATCACGCGGACGCCGCTCCCTGGACCGCCCGGTACGCCGTCGACCGGGCCCCGCCGAACAGCTCCGCCAGTTCGGCGCCAGTGTGCTCCCCCGCGGCGTGCGACGCCACCAGGTGAGCCTCCCGCCTCGGGTTCAGCCCCGCAGGCGACCCTTGGCGTTGGCCACCTTCATCCCCTCGCGGGTGCGCGACCGCGCCAGGTCGGCCTCGTGACTCGGCCACCATCGCCAGCGCCGTGGACAGCAACTTGCCCACCAGACCGGTCGGGTCCTGCACCGAACCCGGCGAGGTCGAGTTTCACCTCAGGTGGTCAGGTCCGCGCGCCGCCGAGGCCGAGCAGGACGGCGAGGCCCAGGGCGCTGCGCGGAGCGTACGGCACCCGCCACAGTCCGCCGTGCGCCGCGCCGTACGCCTCGTCCTGCCACGGGTGCGCCAGCGTCGGGCCGCCCGTACGCAGGTGGTGCACCAGCAGCGCGGCCATCAGCGTGTTGCTGGTCGCCGGGTCGAACACCTCGATGCCGAAGCGGTGTGCGCCGGCGTACGCGGCGGCCAGCGCGCGGTTTCGCAGCACCGAGCGGGTGCGGGTGGGCGGGGCGACGGTGAACGACACGGTCGTCCCCGCGTCCCGGGCCACCGTCGCCCGCCACCGCTGAAGGCGTTTCGCCAGCGCGTAGTTGGGGCCCTGCTGCGGCACGAGGCTGTCGTTGATCCCGGGGTCGGCGTCCGGTGGGTAGTTGCGGTGCAGGAGCCTGCCGCCGGAGGCGACCCGCAGCGACCGGCGGACGACGCCGCGCGCCGCGTAGCCCCGTTCGGCGTGGCGCACGGCGTCGCCGGGAACGGCGAAGACGTCGGTGGGGGTGGCCAGGAACGCGAGCGCCACGTCGTCGCGGCGCTGCTGTAGACGCAGGGTGAGGGCGTCGACCGCCGTGGCGAGGCGGACGTTGGTCGCGCCGTCGGCGTAGACGTAGTTGCCCAGCACGAGCCGGCCGTCGACGCCGAGCAGCCAGTCGGTGACCTGCGGGAGGTGGTGCAGCAGGTCGGCGCCGGCGTGCTCGGCCAGCGTGCCGTCGTCGGTGTCGGTGCCGGCGGGGACGGGCAGGCGGAGCCGGCCGCCGGAGCGGCGCGTCGTGTGCAGCAGGCGCCGCCAGATGTCCGGGCGCGGCAGGTCGACCGCGACGACGTCGCCGCCCCAGCGCAGCAGGGACGGCAGCGGGCCCATCTCGGCACCGGCGCCGAGCACCACGACGCGCTGGTCGCGCAGGTCGAGCCAGTCCGGGTTCGCCATGACGGCGCGTACCGCCTCGGCGCAGGACGGTTCGACGACGCCGGCGCCCACCCACGCGTCGAGCCGGCGGCGCAGGTCGTCGCCGCGCAGCCGTTGGCCCCGGTACGGCAGGGACAACTCGCGCTCGACCGCACCGGTGCCGGCGACGGTGGCCGTGCGCAGCGGCTCGGCCACGGTGGGCGCGTCGAACACCTCGCGGAGGCCGGTCTCGGTGCCGTCGGCGTGCACCACGCTCATCCGGCGGTGCAGTGCGGCGAGCCCGTCGCGGGCGATCGTCACCGCGGCGTCGCGGGAGAGCAGCCCGGCTTCGACGAGCCGT
Source organism: Micromonospora sp. ZG13 (assembly GCF_059359355.1). Taxonomy (NCBI): domain Bacteria; kingdom Bacillati; phylum Actinomycetota; class Actinomycetes; order Micromonosporales; family Micromonosporaceae; genus Micromonospora; species Micromonospora sp. ZG13. Next base: position 94,405 of record NZ_JCADBQ010000009.1, on the reverse strand, counting down.
CGGAAGTGCCCGAGGTAGCCGTGGCGCCAGTTCGTCTCGTGCTCCGCCGAGCGCGCGCCGACCGGGTCGACGGCGCGCAGGGCGTCGGCGACGACCGCCCGGCCGAGCACGGACGTACTGCGTCCCGCGTCGGTCTTCGGGAACACCACCCCGGTCGGACCCTCCACGCGAAAACCGCCCTTCCTCGCTCGCCGGCCGTCGGTGTCACTCTGCCGCACCGGGCGGCGCCGCGCAGCGCCGGACCTGCGGGGCGGGCGCCGTCCGGGCGTTCAGGCCGGGGCCGGCAGGCGCAGCCGGCCGTCGATCATCTCGGCGACCGCGTCGACGCGGTGCAGGTGCTCCCGGTCGTGGGTGACCAGGACGGTGGCGGTGCCGCGCTGGCGGGTGAGGTCGGTGACCAGCTCGACGATCGCCGCGCCCCGCTCGTGGTCCAGCGCGCTGGTGGGTTCGTCGACCAGCAGCACCGCCGGATCGTTCATGAGGGCGCGGGCGATGTTGACCCGCTGTCGCTGCCCGCCGGAGAGCTGGTGCGGGCGACGGTAGGCCTGGCCGGTGAGCCCCACCGCCGCCAGCAGCTCCGCGGCGCGGGCGCGGCCGGCGCGGCGGGAACCGCCGGCGAGGTGGGCGATCACCTGCAACTGTTCGGCGGCGGTCAGCGAGGCGATGAGGTTGGGTTGCTGGAAGACGATTCCGATCTTCTCCCGCCGCAGCGCGGTCGTGCCAGCGCGGCCGAGCCCCGCGGTGTCGGTGCCGGCGACGAGCACCGTTCCCGAGTCGGGGGTGATCAGGGTGGCGGCCACCGCCAGCAGGCTCGACTTGCCGGAGCCGGAGGGGCCGATGACGGCGGTGGTGGTGCCCGCCGGCACGCGCAGGCTGACCCCGTCGAGCGCGGTCAGCCGGGCGTCGCCGTCGGGGTAGGTCAGCGTGACGTCGGCGAGTGCGAGGCTCATCGGGCGCTCCCCAGCGCGATCAGCGGGTCGACGGAGGTGATGCGGCGGATGGACAGGGCGGCGCCGGCCGCGCCGAGCGCGATCGTCACGGCGGCCGGGAACAGCACCGATCCGGCGGTGAGCGCGAACGGCACCGTGCCGGCCGCCGCGGCGCCGAGCGCGACCGCGAGCGCGGTGCCGGCGGCGGTGCCGGCGAGCAGCAGCACCAAGGCCTGCCCGAGGGCGTCGCGCAGCAGGTGGCCGGTGGTGGCGCCGAGCGCCTTCAGTACGGCGACGTCGGGGGCGCGCTGGATGGTCCACACGGTGAAGAACGCGCCGACGACCAGGGCGGAGATCCCGAACAGCATCCCGCGCATCAGTTGCAGCGACCCGTTCTCGGCGGTGTAGGAGCCGATCGCGGACAGCGCCTCCGTGCGGGTGACCGTACGGGTGCGCAGCTCTCGGTCGGCGGCGGCCAGGTCGGCGTCGCGGGTGGTGCGCAGCGCGACGACCGTCGCGGCGTCGCCGTCGGCGCCGGGCGCCAGGGCCTGCCAGTCGTGCAGGTCGGTCCAGATCACCGGGGTGTGGCTGTGGGAGGCGTCGCCGGCCACCGCGGCGACGGTCAGCCGGTGCGCGCCGACGGACACGGTCTGTCCGGGTCGGGCGTGCAGCGCGTCGGCCGCGCCGCGCGACAGCACGGCCCGTCCGGTGGCGAGGGTGGCGGGTGCCAGGCCCGAGCCGGGCGGGACGCCGAACACGGACAGCGCGGCGCTGCGTTCGCCCGCGTCGACGCGGGTGGTGGCGATGCCGAGGGGCGCGGCGGCGCTCACCCCCGGCACGTCCTGCCAGCGCAGCCACTGCTCGCGGCTGACGGTGGACTCCGTGAACGAGAGCTTCTGCCCGTCGGCCGGGGCGGAGAACACCAGGTGGTCGGCGGGCAGGTCGGTGATCGCCGAGGTGCTGCCGCGTCCCAGGCCGGCGGTCAGCCCGGACAGCAGGACCACCAGCAGCGTCATCAGCGTCACGACCGTTCCCATGAGGGCGAAGCGGCCCTTGGCGAACCGTAGATCTCTCCACGCGACGAACACGATCGCATCAGCCTTCCGGTAGGTGCCTGAAGCCGCGGTGGCGGCCCGGCACCAACCGTCGTCCGGATGGCGGCCGACGCCATCGCGCCGCCGATCGGGTTCGGGGCGTCGAACTGCGTACGTCGGGATCAACCTTTTGGTTGATGGCGGCGACCGTCGGCGTCCTAGCCTGGAGGCATCGTGAACCCGGAATCGCTCGCTCGGCCGCTGCGGGTGCTGCGCGTCTGCCTGCACCTGCTGGTCGGGCTCCTTCTCGCGGTGGCCGCCGTGCGGGCCGTCACCGGGCCGGGCCCGCGGCGTGCCGCCGTGCTCGCCGCAGCCGTGGCGCTGGCCGTCGTCTACGCCGTCGGGGTGGCGCTGCCGCTGGTGCGCCGGTCCCGACCTGCCGCGCTGGCCTGGCTGGCGGTGCTGACCGGCGGGTGGCTGGCGCTGCTGGCCCTGACCCCGGACGGGGTGTGGTTCGCGTTCCCGCTGTTCCTGCTGCACCTGCACCTGCTGCCCGTGCGCTGGGGGATCGTGGCGGTGGCGGCGACGACCGTGGCGGCGGTCGCCGGTGTCGCCGGCCACCAGGGGGCGCTCACGCCGGGCGCGGTGATCGGTCCGGCCATCGGCGCCGCGGTGTCGGTGGGTACGGTCCTCGGCTACCAGGCGTTGTACCGGGAGAGCGAGCGCCGCCGGCGGCTGATCGAGCAGCTGAGGGCCACCCGCGCCGAGCTGGCCGCCGCCGAGCACGCCGCCGGGGTCCTCGCCGAGCGGGAACGCCTGGCCCGCGAGATCCACGACACCCTCGCCCAGGGGTTGTCGAGCATCCAGCTGCTGCTGCGTGCCGCCCAGCGCGGGTTCCCCGACCGGCTCGACGTCGCGGCGGGCCACGTCGAGCAGGCCCGCCGCACGGCGCAGGACAACCTGGTCGAGGCGCGTCGGTTCGTGCGCGCCCTGGCCCCGCCGGGCCTCGACGGCGCTACGCTGCCGGCGGCGCTGCGGCGGCTGTGCGACGCGACCGCCGCCGCGTCCGGGCTGGCCGTACGCCTGCGTGTCGACGGGACGGCGGTGCGTCTGCCCACCGGCCACGAGGTGGCGCTGCTGCGGATCGCGCAGTCCGCGTTGGCCAACACCGTGCGCCATGCCGGGGCCAGGCGCGCCGACGTGACGCTGCGCTACGGCGGGCGCGACGTCGTGCTCGACGTGGTCGACGACGGGTGCGGCTTCGACGTGGGCGCGGCCGACGACCGGCCGGGCGGCGACGGCGGGTTCGGGCTGGCCGCGATGCGGGCCCGGGCCGAGGAACTGGGCGGCAGTCTGGTCGTGGAGTCGGCGCCCGGGTGCGGCGCCCGGCTGGCTGTCGGCCTCGCGCGTCCGGGCACCGAGGCGGCGGGCTCGTGAGCGGTCGGATCCGCCTGTTGCTGGCCGACGACCATCCGGTCGTGCGTGCCGGGCTGCGCGCCGTCCTGGCCACCGAGCCGGACTTCGAGGTGGCCGCCGAGGCCGCGACCGCGGAGCAGGCCGTCGCGCTCGCCGAGGGGGAGCGGGTCGACGTGGTGCTCATGGATCTGCGCTTCGGCGCGGGGATGGACGGCGCCGACGCGACCGCCGCCATCACCGCCCGCCCCGGCGGCCCTGTCGTGCTGGTGCTGACCACCTACGACACCGATGCCGACATCCTCGCCGCCGTGGAAGCCGGCGCGATCGGTTACCTGCTCAAGGACGCCCCGCCCGAGGAACTCGCCGCGGCCGTGCGCGCCGCCGCCGCCGGTCGTTCCGCCCTCGCCCCTGCCGTCGCCCGCCGCCTGATGGGTCGGGTGCGTGCCCCGGGCACCGCGCTGAGCCGCCGCGAGACGGAGGTGCTGCAACTCGTCGCCGACGGCCTGTCCAACCAGCAGATCAGCCGGCGGCTGCACCTGAGCCAGGCCACGGTCAAGACGCATTTGGTGCACGTCTACGGCAAGCTCGGCGTCGACTCGCGTACCGCCGCCGTCGCCGTCGCCCGGGCCCGTGGGTTGATCCGTCGGTGACCGGGCCACGCGGGCGGAAATGACGTGCGGCGCGCGTACGCCGGCTGGCAGGGTGGCCGGCATGACAGCGCAGGCTCTGGCGGGGGCACTCGCCGACGACGTACGGCGACGGGTGTTCGCGGCGATCGTGTTGGGCGGCGCCGACGCCCCGGCGGTGGTCGACCGGACGGGTCTGCCGGCGCGGCAGGTGCTCACCGCGATCCGTCGGCTCGTCGACGCGGGCCTGGTGACCGGCGGCGACGGCGACCTGCGGGTGGACGCCGACCGGCTGCGGGAGGCGGCCCGTACGCCGTCGGCGCCCCGCCCGGCCGACGATCTGACGGACCGGGTGCTGCGCACCTTCGTGCGCGGCGACACGCTGACCGGTCTGCCGGCGCAGCGCGGCCGGCGGCGGGTGGTGCTGGCGCACCTGGCGAGGTCCTTCGAGCCGGGGGTGCGCTACCCGGAGCGCGAGGTGGACGAGGTGCTGCGGCGCTGGTGCGAGGGCGGCGGCTCCGACCACGTGACGCTGCGCCGGTACCTGATCGACGAGCAGTTGCTGGCCCGGGAGCGGGGCGTCTACTGGCGCATCGGCGGTTGAGGTGACCGCGACAGACTGGGCGTCGGTGCCGACGCGTCCCGACCGGCCCGAGGCCAGGGCCCTGCTCGAGGCGTACTTCGAGGAGATGGTCCGCCGCTACCACGGCCGTCCGGCCAGGCCGGGCGAGGTCGCGGCGGCGATGGCAGAGGACCCGAGCGACGACCTGGCCGCACCCACGGGGATCCTGCTCGTCGCGTACCGCGACGGCGCTCCCGCCGGCTGCGCCGGGCTGCGGTTCCGGCCGGGCTGGGCGGAGCTGACCCGGGTGTACGTGCGGCCCGCGCACCGCCGTCACGGGGGCGGTGCGGCCCTGCTCGCCGCCGTGGCGTCGCGGGCCCGGGCCGCCGGGGCCGACCGGATCCGCCTGGACACCCGGGGCGACCTGGTGGAGGCCCGCGCCCTGTACGCCCGGCACGGCTACCGGGAGATCCCGGCGTACAACGACGGCGTCTACGCCGAGCACTGGTTCGAGAAGGTGCTGAGTTGACGACACGGCCGTGACGCGCTAAATACTGAAGAGGAAGTTGAGTCGACTCGGCTCAACTAGACGGACCTTCGGCCAGGAGAACCGAGGAGGCAGGACCATGCTGATGCGTACCGACCCGTTCCGTGAGATCGACCGGATCACCGAGCAGTTCTTCGGCACCGCCGCGCGCCCCGCGGTCATGCCCCTGGACGCCTACCGCGACGGCGACTGGTTCTACGCGGCGTTCGACCTGCCCGGCGTCGACCCGGACAGCATCGACTGCACCGTCGAGCGCAACGTGCTGACCGTACGCGCCGAGCGTCGCCGGCCGGCCGGCGAGAACGTCGAGCTCGTCGCCGCCGAACGCCCGATGGGCACCTTCACCCGACGGCTGTTCCTCGGCGACACCCTCGACACCGACAAGCTGGAGGCCGGCTACGACAACGGTGTGCTGACCCTGCGGATCCCCGTCGCGGAGCGGGCGAAGCCCCGCCGGGTGACCGTGACGGCCACGGCCAACGGCAACGGTCGCAAGGAGATCAACGCCTGATCTTGGCGGACAAGGGGCGGGACGGCCGGTGCGGCCGCCCGCCCCCGTCGTGTTTCCGCTGCGGCGGGTAAACCGATGGCGGGCGTCCGGGGCCCGTGCCAGACTCGACGACGATCCGTGCAGCCGAGCCGCCAGGAGCCGACCGACGATGTGATCCCGCAGGACGCGGCAGGGCAGCGCCCCGCCGCCGCCGGCCCCGGCCGTCCGCCCACCCGGGCGTCGACGGCCCCGCCCGTCGTCCCGCGGAGGATCACCCATGTTGAAGGTCGTGTCCGTCAGCAAGCACTACGACACCGAGCCGCTGTTCACCGACGTCGAGCTGGTCCTCAACGCCGGCGACCGGGTCGGTCTCGTGGGCCCGAACGGGGTGGGCAAGTCCACCCTGTTGCGGGTGCTCATCGGCGAGGAGCCGCCGTCCGGCGGGCACGTGGCCCTGGCCCCCGGCCTACGGGTCGGCTACTTCGCCCAGCAGGTGCCGGACCCGGACGCCACCGTCGGGCAGTTCCTCGTCGCCGGTCTCGGCGAGCTGCATCCGCTGGCCGCGCGGCTGCGTGAGCTGGAACGACGGATGGCCGACGGCGACGACACGGTGCTCGCCGCGTACGGCGACGCGCAGGAGCGGTGGGCGACGCTCGACGGCTGGCGGGCGCAGGCCCGGCTGACGGAGGTCCGCCAGCGACTCGACATCGACCACCTGCACGACGACACCCCGCTGCGCCGCATCAGCGGGGGCGAGCAGGCCCGGCTCACCCTCGCCCGGGTGCTGCTGCACGCCCCGGACCTGCTGGTGCTCGACGAGCCGACCAACCACCTCGACGCCGACGGCATCGGCTGGCTCGGCGACTGGCTGGCGGCCTTTCCCGGCGCGGTGCTGCTCGTCAGCCACGACCGGGCGTTGCTGGACCGTACGGTGACCCGGATCGTCGAGCTGGACGGCATCCACGAGACGCCGCAGACCTACACCGGCGGCTACACCGACTACCGGGCGGAGAAGACCCGCCGCTGGCAGCGGCTACTGCTGGACTACGAGGCCCAGCAGAAGGACCACCGGCGCTGGCTGGCCGACATCGACCGCACCAAGCAACAGGCCCGCGGGGTCGAGGAGTCCGTGCGCAGCGGCCTCGGCGCCGACCAGCAGCGCCGCTACGCCAAGAAGGTGGCGAAGAAGGCCAAGGCCCGCGAGCGGCGGCTGCGCCGGCAGATGGACTCGATCCGCTGGCTGGCCGAGCCCCGCACCCGCCCGCCGCTGACGCTGGCGTTTCCGCAGGAGTCCACCGGCGGGCGCGAGGTGCTGCGCTCGCGGGACCTGACGCTGCGCGTGGCCGACCGGGTGCTGCTCGACCGCGTCGATGTGAGCGTCCGCGCGGGCGAGCGGATCCTGCTCACCGGCGCGAACGGCACCGGAAAGACCAGCCTGCTGCGGGTCCTCGCGGGCGAGGACCACCCCGCCGGGGGCGAGGTCGTCGCCGCCGGACCGGTCGCTGTGCTGCCGCAGACCCACGACGCGCTGCGTACCGACGTGAGCGTGCGCGACTTCTTCCGCTCCCGGGTGCCGGTGTACGTCGACGACGCCGAACGGCTGCTCGACGCCCACCTGTTCGGCCCGGAGCAGTGGGACGCGCCGCTGCGGGTGCTCTCCGCCGGTGAGCTGCGTCGACTGCTGCTCGCGGTGCTGGTGAACAGCCCGGCCGAGGTGCTGCTGCTCGACGAGCCGACGAACTACCTCGACTTCGACGCCCTCGACGTGGTGGAGGAGGCGCTGCGGCAGTTCCGGGGCACCCTGGTGATGGTCAGCCACGACGCCTGGTTCGCCGAGGCGGTCGGGGTCGACCGGCGGTGGCGGCTGACCGACCGGCGCCTCGTCGAGCAACCGGCGGTGGCTACGATCGCGTAGGGCGCGCCTCCTCCCGTTCCCAACCCGAAGCTGAGAACCTTTTTCACATGTTCTCCCCGAACGCTCCGGCGCGGCCAAGCCGGCCCACCCCGCTGGCCCTGCCCGGGGGACCCGTCGACTTCACCGAGGCGTGGCTGCGCAACCGGCGGCTGTCCGAGCACACCCGCGACGCGTACCGGCGCGACGTCGCCGGCTGGCTCGCCTGGTGCGCCGCCCGCGAGCTGGACCCGCTGCACGCGAACTTCCTGCACGTCAACGAGTACGCCCGGGCCCTGGAGGCCACCCTCGGCGCGCGTACCGGCAAGCCGCTGACCCCGGCCACCGTCGCCCGCCGGCTCTCCGCCCTGTCGAGCTGGTACGACTTCCTGGTCAAGCTGCGCGCCGTAGAGGCCAACCCGGTCGCCGGGGCCGACCGCCCCCGCATCGACCGGGACCACTCCGCGACGGTCGGCCTCACCCCCGAGGAGGTCGACGCGCTGCTCGCCGCCGCCGAGGCCGACACCGGGCCGACCGCCGCCCGCAACCGGGCCGCGGTCGCGTTGCTGGCCGACCTCGGGCTGCGGGTGGGCGAGCTGGTCTCGCTCGACCTGGCCGACCTCGGCGCGGAGCGGGGCCACCGCAGCGTGCGGTTCGTCGGCAAGGGCGGCAAGTTGCGCCGGCGCGCCCTGACCCCCGGCACCGCGTACGCCCTCGACGCGTACCTGGCCCAGCGGGCCGCCGCGCAGGGCGTGGCGGTGCACGAGCTGACGGGCCCGCTGCTGGTCACCGCCAGCGGGGCCCGGCTGGACCGGCACGCCATGTTCCGGCTGGTGCGCCGGCTGGCCCGCACGGCCGGCATCGCGGCGTGGGCGAGGCTGTCGCCGCACTCGCTGCGGCACGCGTTCGCCACCACCGCCCGTGCCGAGGGGGTGCCCCTGGAGGACGTGCAGGACGCGATGGGCCACGCCGACCCGCGCACCACCCGCCGCTACGACCGCGACCGGCACAACCTCGACCGCGACCCCGCGTACGCCATCTGGGCGGCCCGGGCCCGCCGGCGCGGCTGAGGCGGCCGGTCCCGCGTCGGTTGCTCGCGGCCTACGTGTCGGTGTGGACCAGCGCGCGGCTCAGCGCGCCGATGCTCGGCTGGGCGCCGGCGACGACCAGGACGTCGCCGTGGACGAGGACGTGCCCGAGCCCCGGAGCGGTGGTCGTCCGCCCGTCGCGCACGACGGCGATGACGCTGACCCCGTGGGTACGCGCGACGGCCTCGGCCAGGGTCCGCCCGTCGTAGGGCGACGCGGCCGTGACGGGCAGCTCGGCGACGCTGATCGCCTCCCGGTGCCGCTCCAGGTGGGTGACGTGGTCGACCGTGGCGATCGGATGCAGCAGCTCGGCCACCTCCTGTGCCTCCGCCGGGCTCAGGGTCACGGACCGTTCCACGGTGTCCGGGTCGCCGGGCGCGTAGACGACGACGTCGCGTCGGCCGCCACGGTGGCAGACGATCCCGAGCACCTGACCTTCCTCGGTGTGCACGGTGTAGCCGACGCCGATGCCCGGCAGCGGCACTCGTTCTATCTGCATCTCGATCCTCCTGTCGGGTCACGCAGCGCGACGGCGGCTACGCGGCGAGGTAGCGCGGCCACACGGACACCCGGGCGATCGGCGCGGTCATGATCGTGGTGACGATGTGGTAGCGGGAGCCGGGCAGGGGAAGTGGAGCCCGGGGCTGCTCCGGGCCCCGGGCTCACGTTCATGGTCATCGCCGCCGGGCGGGTCGACATCGGGGCTGACACCCATTTGCCGTGCTGGCGGGCCCCGGCCGGCGGTCCTGCCGGCGGTGGCGCGACGGATAATGGGTGCGGGCACGCATTTACCGCACGCGCCCCGGCCGGCAGGCTGAGGATGATGAGGGTGATCACCGCCGCGGGGCGGGCCGGTGGGTGGCGTGACGAGCCGCGGGAAACCGCCGACGCCGCTCGGCGTCAGGGACGGGCCGCGAGGAGAGGAGCCGCCGTGTCGCTGTTCTGGCGGATCTTCCTGCTCAACGCCGCCGTGCTCGTCGCCGCCACGTTGCTGCTGCTCGGCCCGGTCACGGTGTCCACCCCCGTCCTGCTCACCGAGGCGGTGGTCCTGACCGTGGGCCTGGCCGCGATGCTGGTGGCCAACGCCGCGCTGCTGCGCGTCGGCCTCGCGCCGCTGCACCGGCTGACCCGGGCCATGACCACGCTCGACCTGCTTCAACCCGAGCCCCGCCCGGTGCCGGCCGGGCAGGCCGGCATCGCGGACCTGATCCGCGCCTTCAACGCGATGATCGACCGGTTGGAGGCGGAGCGGGCCACCAGCGCCGCCAGCGCCCTGTCCGCCCAGGAGGCCGAGCGCCGACGCGTCGCCCAGGAGCTGCACGACGAGGTCGGTCAGACGCTGACCGCGGTCCTGCTCGAACTCAAGCAGGTCGCCCGGCACGCGCCCGAACCGGTCCGCGCCCAGCTCGCCCAGGTGCAGGAGACCACCCGCGACAGCCTCGACGAGATCCGCCGCATCGCGCGCCGGCTGCGCCCCGGCGTACTGGAGGAACTCGGCCTGACCAGTGCCCTGAAGGCCCTCGTCACGGAGGTCACCGGCCACACGGACCTGTCCGTGCGCCAGCACCTCGACGCGGACCTGCCCGCCCTCGACGGCGAGGCCGAGCTGGTGATCTACCGGGTGGCGCAGGAGGCCCTGACCAACACCGTGCGCCACGCCCGGGCCACCACCGTCGAGCTGTCGCTGGCCCGTCAGCCGGGCCACGTGCAGCTGCGCATCCGCGACGACGGCCGGGGCGTCCGCGACGCCGCCGAGGGTGCCGGCGTACGGGGCATGCGCGAGCGCGCCCTGCTCATCGGCGCCCAGCTCAGCGTGGCGCCCGGCCCCGACGGCGGCACCGAGGTGCGGCTGCGGGTGCCCCTCGGCGGCCGGGAGCACCGGCCGTGACCACCCGCATCCTGCTCGCCGACGACCACGCCCTGGTGCGTCGGGGCGTACGCCTCATCCTCGACAGCGAGCCGGACCTGACGGTCGTGGCCGAGGCCGGCGACGGCGCGGAGGCCATCGCCCTGGCCCGCAGCGAGCGGCCCGACCTGGCGATCCTCGACATCGCCATGCCCCGGCTGACCGGTCTGCAGGCCGCCCGGGAGCTGTCGCGGCAGCAGCCGGGCCTGCGCATCCTCATCCTGACGATGTACGACAACGAGCAGTACTTCTTCGAGGCCCTCAAGGTCGGCGCGAACGGCTACGTGCTCAAGTCCGTGGCCGACCGCGACCTGGTGGAGGCGTGCCGCGCCGCCGTGCGCGACGAGCCGTTCCTGTATCCCGGCGCCATCAACGCCCTCATCCGCACCTACCTGGAACGCAGCGCCCGGGGCGAGAGCCTGCCGGCCAGGACCATCACCGAACGCGAGGAGGAGATCCTCAAGCTCGTCGCCGAGGGGCACTCCTCCAAGGAGATCGCCCGCCTGCTGTTCATCAGCGTCAAGACCGTCGAACGGCACCGGGCCAACCTGTTGCAGAAGCTCGGCCTCAGGGACCGGCTGGAGCTGACCCGCTACGCCATCCGGGCCGGGCTCATCGAGGCGTGACCGCGCGCGGCAGGGCCGCTCCGAGCGGTGGTGGGCGTCGGCGGCGACCGCGACCCGGCCGGGCGGCGCGGGGACGACAGGGCCGACTTTCCTGCGGGCGGGGCCGCCGGTTCTCTACGGTCGACGGGTGGGCGCTGAGCAGCCGTGGAGCCGGCCGGCCCGTCGGGGCCGCCCGGTGCGTACCGGGTTGGTGTTCGCGGGCGTGACCGTGCTGCTGTGCTGCGTCGGGGTGGCGGGGCTGGGCGCCTGGAACGTGCAGGTGGTCACGCAGGCCAGCGGCCCGGTGCGGGAGACCGCCGACGGGTTCCTGCGGTCCGTGGCGGCGGGCGACACCGACGGCGCGTACGACCGGCTCTGCGCCGACGCGCGCAGCCGGTGGAGCCCGATCGGGTTCACCAGTTGGCTGCGTACGCCGCCGGTGGTCAACGGCTACGAGATCGTCGACGTGTCGGTGGCGACCCGCGGTGGGCGCCCGCGCGGCACGGTGACGGTGCGCCTGACCCGCGACAGCGGTCTGACCGAGGAGCGCACGCTGTCGGTCGTACGCGAGGACGGCGACTGGCGGGTGTGCGGCGACCCGTACTGAGGCGTCAGCGGGGCCCGAGTTCGCCCGCGCGGTAGTGCCGGCGGCAGAGCACCTGGTAGCGCACCTCGGCGCTGTCCACGGTGTCGCCGATGACGACCTGTAGGCCCTCACGGACCACCCGGCCGTCGACCACCCGGGCGTTGAGCAGCCCTTCGCGGCCGCACCAGCAGAGCACCTCGACCTGGATGCGGGCGACCTCGTCGGCGAGCTCGAACAGCCGCTGCGCGGCGGGGAACAGGCACGAGCGGAAGTCCGTGGCCAGCCCGAACGCGTACACGTCGACGTCGTAGCTGTCGACAAGTTCGGCCATCTGCTCGATGTGCTCCAGGTTGTAGAACGACGCCTCGTCGCAGATCAGGTAGTCGACGCGTACGCCCTCGGCCCAGGTGTCGCGCACCAGCGCACGCAGGTCCAGCTCGTCGGTGACCTCGACGGCCTCGTGGGCCAGGCCGATGCGGGTGGTGACCTGCGGGCCGAGCGAGCGGTCGATGCGGGTGGTGACGAGGCCGCGGCGGCCCTGCCGGGAGTGGTTGTGGTTCATCTGCAACGCCATCGTGGACTTGCCGCAGTCCATGGGGCCCCAGAAGAACTTCAACGCCGCGGCGTGCAGCGGGCGCCCGTCCACGCCCCGCGCCGCGGCGCACCCGGCGGGGGAGTCGTCGGGGCCCAGCGGCGGGCGCGCCAGGCAGGTCGGGGCGGCGGCGTGGTCGGTCACGGTCGGGCAGCCTAGCCGATCGACGCCTCCCGATCCGGCCGGCGCGGACGGGCGCGGGCCTCAGAGCACCCGGGGCGGGGTGTTGCCGGCGGCGAGGATCGCCCGGCGCATCGGCACGGCCAGCAGCAGCAGGAACCCGACGACGAAGAAGATCAGCAGGGACACCAGGCCCACCCGGTAGGAGTTGGTGAGCTGGAACACGATGCCGAACGCCAGCGGGCCGAGCCAGCTGGTGCCCTTGTCGCTGATCTCGTAGAAGCCGTAGTACTCGCCCTCCTTGCCGGCGGGGATGAGCTGGCTGAACAGCGACCGGCTCAGGGCCTGGCTGCCGCCGAGCACCAGGCCGATGGCGGCACCGAGGATCATGAACGGCAGCGGTGCCTCGGCGGGCAGCCGGAACGCGCCGAGGATCACGCCGGTCCACAGCACCAGGCTGATCAGCACGGTCTTCCAGGCGCCGATGCGCTTGGCGAGGGCGCCGAGCAGCAGCGCGCCGCCGAAGGCGAGGAACTGCACCAGCAGGATGGTGACGATCAGGGTGCTCTGCCCGAGCTTCAGCTCCTCGGTGCCGTACTGGCTGGCCAGGGCGATGACGGTCTGGATGCCGTCGTTGTAGACCAGGAACGCCAGCAGGAAGAACAGCGTCAGCGGGTACGCCTTGATCTCGCGCAGGGTGCGGCCGAGCTGCCGGAACCCGTCGGTGACCGGGTTGCCGCCGGCCAACGCGGCGGCGGTGGGGTGCTCGCGCAGCCAGCGCAGCGGGATCAGGGTGAACACCGCCCACCACAGCCCGGCGGAGACGATCGACCAGCGGGCCAGGTCGAGGGTGCGCTGGTGGTTGCCCTCCTCGCCGAGCATGCTGACCGCGACGAGGTTGAGCGCCAGCAGCAGGCCGCCGCCCAGGTAGCCCAGCGCCCAGCCGCGGCTGGAGATGCCGTCGCGGTCGTCGGGGCCGCCGAGCTGCGGCAGGAAGGAGTTGTAGACCACCACACCGGCGCCGAAGGCGATGTTGGCGATCATGAACAGCGCGCCGCCGAGCAGGTACCGGTCGCCGGTGACGAAGAGCATGCCGACGGTCGCGGCGGCGCCGGTGAACGCGGCGGCGGCGAGCAGCCGCTTCTTGTGCGCCGACCGGTCGGCGATCGCGCCGACGATCGGCAGGGCGAACACGGTGAGGAACACCGACAGCGACACCAGGTACGGAAAGTACGAGCCGGCGGCGACCTTGATGCCCAGCGGGTAGACGTGGCCGCTGCAATCGTCCGCGCCCAGTTCGCAGCCGGCGGCGAGTTTCGTGACGGTGGTCAGGAACGGGCCGAGGAACACGGTGATCACGGTGGTGGAGAAGGCGGACATCGCCCAGTCGTAGAAGTACCAGCCGCTGCGTTCGCGGCGGGTGCTCGTCGGGGCGGGGGTGTCGTCCACCGCGGGGGTGACGGTCTCGGCCATCGGGGTCCTTCGAACGGGTCAGGCGGCCCAGTGGCCGCGGCTGCGGTAGACGTCGCGCAGCACGCCGACGTGATCGGTCATGATGCCATCCACCCCAAGATCAAGTAACTCGTGCATCTCGGCAGGTTCGTCGATCGTCCAGACGTGCACGTGCAGGCCGAGTCGGTGGGCGTGACGCAGGAACCGGCGGTCCACCACGGGCACGCGCCCGTAGCGCACCGGCACCTGCGCGGCGACCACCGACGGGGGCAGGCGCAGCGGCCGGCCGGTCAGCGACGCCATCCGTAGCCGGGCCACCCCGCGCATGCCGAGGCTGCTGGCGACGCGGCCCTGCGTCAGGGCGCGCAGCCGGGCCAGCCGCGTGTCGCTGAAGGAGGCGAGCAGCACCCGGTCGCCGGCGTTGGCGCGGGCGATGGTGGACACGGTCGCCTCGACACCGCCGTCGGCCTTGACGTCGATGTTGAACCGCACCTGCGGCCAGGCGTCGAGGACCTCGTCGAGGCGGGGGACCACGGCGGCGCCGCCGACGCGTACCGAGGCCAGGTCGGCCCAGCGCAGCTCGGCGATGCGCCCCGCCTCGCCGGTGACCCGGCTCAGCGTGGCGTCGTGGAAGACCACCGCGACGCCGTCGGCGGTGCCGTGCACGTCGGTCTCGACGTAGCGGTAGCCGAGCCCGACCGCCCGGGCGAACGCCGCCGCGGTGTTCTCGTCGCCCTCGGCGGCGCCGCCACGGTGGGCGAACGCCAGCGGTGCGGGCCCGTCCAGGTAGGCGTGGGTCACGCGGGGAGTATGCCCGGGCGCGGTGGCCGGCGCGTGACCGGCCGGCGGCCGGACCGGGTCAACTCCAGTCCGTCTGGTGGCCGGGCCGGCGCAGCAGGGCGAGCAGTTCGCCGTCGGAGGGGTGGTGGGTGCGGGTGAGCGGAGCACGCAGGTCGTCGACGGTCACCGGATCGGGACCCTGCACGCTGACGCTGAGCACCCGGTCACGGGCGAAGAGGTACAGCGCGGTGGCGGGGTCGCTGTTGTCGGTGTCCCGGGTCACGACGAGGGTGAGACCGTCGCCGGCGTCGGTGCAGACGTGGATCGTCCGGACGCCGCAGTCGACCCCGTCGGCCAGCGACCCGTCGGGGGCCGGGTGGTGCTGCTGCCACACCACGGGCACCTCACGGCCGTCGCCGGTGCGCAGGTCGTAGGCGATGTCGAGACCGAGCCGGTCCAGCCAGCCGACAACGCCGGAGCGGGGCAGGTCGTCGGGGACCAGCAGTTCCTCGGCAGGCCAGGGGGAGGAGCGGGTCAGGTCGCTGAGATCCCGGCGGTCCTTCGCGTCGTGGTACGCCGCGCGCAGGGCGGCGTACCCGCCCGCGCAGACGAGGACGAGCAGGGCGGAGACGAGCAGCGGCACCCGCACGCTGATCGCCTCGCCACCGTGCCCACGCCCGGGGATCAGGCTCTCCGGCGGGGGCGCTGGGAGCGGCTGGTGTCGACCGGACGACCCGGGTCGACGTGGCGGGGCCTGTCGGGCTCGTCGGGCCGCAACGGCACCAGCGAATCGGTGATGGCGTCGATGATCCGGTCGGTGGCGCGCAGGGCGGCCCCCGGGGCTGCCGGCGTCAGGTCGGCGAGGTCCACCGGGTCGCCGAAGTGCACCCGCACGACAGGACGGCGCACCAGGGACCGGGCGACGCCCCCCAGCAGGCCCTTGGGCGCGCGGTAGGGCACCACCTCGTGGCAGCCCCACTGGGCGACGGGGATGACCGGGGCGCCGCAGGCCAGGGCGAGGCGGGCGGTGCCGGTCTTGCCGCGTTCGGGCCACATGCCCGGGTCCAGGCCGATGCGGCCCTCCGGGTAGACCAGGATCACGGAGCCGCCGGAGACCGCCGCCGAGGCGTCGTCGAGGGCGCGCCCGACGGCGGCGGTGCCCCGGTCGACACGCAGATGCCCGGCGCGGCGCATCGCGGCGCCGATGACGGGGGTGCGGAACAGTCCGCCGGTGGCCATGATCCGGGGGGAGACCCCCCGGGCGCGGCAGGCGGCGGCAAGCACGACGGGGTCGAACGGGCTGATGTGGTTGGCGGCCAGGATCAGCGGGCCCCGGCGCAGCGCCTCGGGCACGTCGCCGCTGACCTCGAGGCGGGCCAGGAGCGCGACGACGACGCGGGCGAGCACCTGCGCGGCACGCCAGATCAGCGGCGGCTGCCAGGTCGGGCGGGTGGTGTCCATCAGCGCGCAATGGTCGCACGCGGGCGGCGGCCCGCGCGGTGCGGGTGGCGTACGGGGTGCGCACCGCCGGGCCGTCCGGCCGAGGTGATCAGGGTCATTGGTCCCGGGTCGCTTCGGGACCCCCGCCCCTGCCGCTTTTTCTACGACGGGAAGTAGTATTTACTACGTCTCGTAGTATGCAAAGCCTGGGGGTTACTGGTGGACGCGTTGGACGTCGCCCGCTGGCAGTTCGGTGTCACCACCGTCTACCACTTTCTCTTCGTGCCGCTGACCATCGGCCTGTCCGTGCTGGTGGCGATCCTGCAGACGCTGTGGCACCGCACCGGCGACGAGAAGTACCTGAAGCTCACCAAGTTCTACGGCAAGCTCTTCCTGATCAACTTCGCCATGGGCGTGGTGACCGGCATCGTGCAGGAGTTCCAGTTCGGCATGAACTGGAGCGACTACTCCCGCTTCGTCGGCGACATCTTCGGCGCCCCCCTGGCGATCGAGGCGCTGGTCGCGTTCTTCCTGGAGTCGACCTTCATCGGCCTGTGGATCTTCGGCTGGGACCGGCTGCCCAAGCGGCTGCACCTGGCCAGCATCTGGGCCGCCGCGATCGGCACCAACCTCAGCGCGTACTTCATCCTCGCGGCGAACTCGTTCATGCAGAACCCGGTCGGCTACCGGATCAACCCCGAGACCGGCCGCGCCGAACTCACCGACTTCGTGGCCGTGCTGACCAACAAGGTCGCCATGATCACCTTCCCGCACACCATCGCCGGGGCGTTCCTGGTGGCCGGCTCCCTGCTGGTCGCCGTCGCCATGTGGCACCTGGTGCGCAACCGCGACTCCGCCGACACCCCCGCCTACCGCTTCGCCGCGAAGTTCGGCTCCTGGGTCACCCTGGTCTCCGCCGCCGCCGTCGCCTTCACCGGCGACATCCAGGGCAAGATCATGACCGAGGTCCAGCCCATGAAGATGGCCGCCGCCGAGGGCCTCTACACCACCGAGAGCCCCGCCTCGTTCTCCGTACTGACCGTCGGCAGCCTCGACGGCAGCCGCGAACTGTTCGCCCTCAAGATCCCGCACCTGCTGTCCTGGCTGGGCACCGGCGACCCCAACGGCACCGTGCAGGGCATCAACGACCTACAGGCCCAGTACGCCGCCCAGTACGGCGCCGGCAGCTACACCCCGATCATCCCGGTCACCTACTGGAGCTTCCGCTTCATGATCGGCTTCGGGATGGCCGCCGCCGCCATCGCCCTGCTGGTGCTCTGGAGCCAGCGCAAGGGCCGCACCCCCACCAGCAAGTGGCTGCTGCGCGCCGGCCTGGTCATGCCCCTGCTGCCGCTGGCGGCGAACTCCTTCGGCTGGATCTTCACCGAGATGGGCCGCCAGCCGTGGATCGTCTTCGGCGAGATGCTCACCCGCGACGGCGTGTCCCGCAGCGTCTCGCTGACCGAGGTGCTCACCTCGTTCACCGCCTTCACCCTCATCTACGCCGCCCTCGCCGTCGTCGAGGTCAAGCTGCTGCTGCGCTACGCCAAGGCCGGCGTACCCGACCTGACCCCGGACCCCGAGATCGACGACACCCACGACGACGCCGAGCGCCCGCTCGCGTTCGCCTACTGAACACCGGAGACACACCGTGGAACTCACCACCATCTGGTTCCTGCTCGTCGCGGTCCTGTTCACCGGGTACTTCATCCTCGAGGGCTTCGACTTCGGCGTCGGCATGCTGCTGCCCGTGCTCGGCCGCGACGACCGGGAACGCCGCGTCCTGATCAACACCATCGGGCCCGTCTGGGACGGCAACGAGGTCTGGCTCATCACCGCCGGCGGCGCCATGTTCGCCGCCTTCCCCGAGTGGTACGCCACCCTGTTCTCCGGCTTCTACCTGCCGCTGCTGCTGATCCTGCTCGCCCTGATCATCCGCGGCGTCGCCTTCGAGTACCGCCACAAGCGGCCCGAGGCGTCCTGGAAACGCCGCTGGGACACCGCCATCTTCGTCGGCTCGGTGGTGCCCGCCGTGCTGTGGGGCGTCGCGTTCGCCAACATCCTGCGCGGCGTGCCGCTCGACGCCGAGCACGAGTACATCGGCGGCCTGCTCGACCTGCTCAACCCGTACGCCCTGCTCGGCGGCGCGACCACGGCGGCGCTGTTCCTCACCCACGGCGCCGTGTTCATCGCCCTCAAGACCGTCGGCGAGGTACGCGAGCGCGCCGGCGCGCTCGCGGTGCGCCTGGGCGTGGCCGCCGCCGTGCTCGCGGTGGCGTTCCTGAGCTGGACGCTGAACATCCGCTCCAGCACCGCCGCCGTCGTGTTCGCCGTCGGCGCGGCCCTGGCGCTGCTCGGCGGCCTGGCCGCCGCCCGCGTGCGCCGGGAGGGCTGGGCGTTCACCGGCACCGCCGTGGCCATCGCGCTGGCCGTGGCGACGCTGTTCGCGGCGCTGTTTCCCAACGTGCTGCCCTCCACCGCGGACGCCGCCGGGACGCTGACCGCCACCAACGCCGCCTCCACCCCCTACACCCTGAAGATCATGACCTGGGTGGCGGTGGTGTTCACCCCGATCGTGCTGGCCTACCAGGGCTGGACGTACTGGGTGTTCCGCAAACGCATCGGGGTGGCCCACATCCCGCGGCACTGACCCCTCCCACCCGGTGGCCCCCGGTCCACCGGAAACGGCCCCGGCGGCCGACGCGGGCCTCCCCGCCCGCGTCGGCCGCCGGGGCCGCACCGTCAACGCGCCTCGCGCAATTCCGCCAGGCGCGCCTCGATCTCCGCCAGCTCCGCGCGCAGCTTCTCCGCCTGCTGCTCGGCCTCGGCCCGCTCGGCAGCCATGATCTGCTCCACCGCCTCGTGCACGCCCGGCACGTCGACCAGCGCCACCATCCGCAGCGCCTCCGCCGGCTTCACCACGTACGGCTTCGCGAGGGACTTGCTGCCCTGCTGCGCCGCCACCGTCCACTCACCGTCGGCGTACGCCAGCGTCACCGTCAGCCCCGCCGGCCCCTTCGGCTTCACGGCCTTCACCGCCTTGCGCGCCGGTGCGGGCTTCGCCTCCACCGTCTCCACCTTCGGCTCCTCCCGCCGCTGCTGCGGCACCCGGTCCAACACGAACTCCGGCTCCGCAGGCGCCGCCGGCTCCGGCTCCGGCGTCTCCGGCTCGGCCGCCCTGCGCCCGGCGCCGCGCGGGGCCACCGCGACGTCGGCGGGGGAGAACGGCAACTCGTCGCGTCCGAAGCGGACCACCACGTACTCGTCGGAGACCTCGGGGTCGGTCAGCTGCACCACCTGACCCACCTGCCCGGCGATCTGACCCGCCGAGGCGGTGAACACCACCTTCGGCTTGCGGCCCGCCGCCAGCGCCTCCCGGATGCTCTGCACCTCGTCAGTGGACAAACCCTGGCCAGCGGCACCCATCAGCAACCTCTTCCCTCGTACACCTGTTCAGTGCCTGCCTTGATACCAGCCCGCCCCGACAACCGGAAGATCAACCCCCCAGTGCCCGCAGCGCCGCGTCCGCGTGGTCGTTCATGTTCAGCTCGCTGTGCACCACCTCGACCACCCGCCGATCGGTGCCGATCACGAACGTCATCCGTCGCGTGCTCAGCGCGCCCAACGGCAGCCGCCGCCGTACCCCGAACCGCTCCGCCACCACGCCCTCGGAGTCCGACAGCAACGGATAGTCGAACCCGTGCCGCCGGGAGAACTCCGCCTGCTTCGCCACCGGATCGCGGCTGATCCCCACCCGGGTCGCGCCCACCGCCGCGAACTCGGCCGCCAGGTCCCGGAAGTGGCAGCTCTCCGCCGTGCACCCCCGCGTCATCGCCGCCGGATAGAAGAACAGCACCACCGGACCGGCGGCCAGGAACTCCGACAACCGCCGCGGCGTACCCGTCTCGTCCGGCAACTCGAAGTCGTCCACCACGTCCCCGACACCCACACCCGCCACCGCGCACCTCCACGTCGCCGACCACCGATGCGCCCGAGCCTATGCGCCGGCCCACCGGCCCGCCCCGGTAGCGTCGACCGCACAGCCACCACAGGGGAGAGACACATTGACACCGGTCACCGTCATCACCGGCGGCAGCCGCGGCATCGGCGCCGCCACCGCCCGCCGCCTCGCCCACGCCGGACACCACGTCGCCTTCAGCTACCGCCGCGACCACCACGCCGCCACCGCCGTGCTCGCCGACCTCGAAGCCACCGGCGTACGCGCCCTCGCCGTCCCCGCCGACACCCGCGACCCCGACCAGGTCACCGCCCTGTTCGACGCCGCCGCCGACCTCGGCCCCCTCACCGGACTGGTCAACAACGCCGGCATCACCAGCCCCATCGGCGCCTTCGTCGACCTCGACCCCACCGACCTGCGCGACGTCGTCGACGTCAACCTCATCGGCTACGTCCTCTGCGCCCAGCAGGCCGCCCGCCGCATGGACCGCGACGGCGCCATCGTCAACGTCTCCTCCGTCGCCGCCACCCTCGGCAGCCCCGGCGAATACATCCACTACGCCGCCGTCAAAGCCGCCACCGACACCCTCACCACCGGCCTCGCCAAGGAACTCGCCCCCCGCGGCATCCGCGTCAACGCCGTCGCCCCCGGCATCATCCGCACCGACATCCACGCCCTCTCCGGCCAACCCGACCGACCCGAGAGGGCCGCCGCCCGCATCCCACTGGGCCGCCCCGGCGAACCCGACGAGGTCGCCGCCGCCATCGCCTGGCTGCTCGGCCCAGACGCCACCTACACCACCGGCACCGTCCTCCGCGTCGCCGGCGGCCTCTGACCCGCCGCCACCCGTGCGACGATGCCACCCGTGACCGGTGTCTTCGGCGCCATCGCCGACCTCTACGACGACGTCCGCCCCGGCTATCCGAACGCCATCGCCGACCTCATCCGCGACTACCACGGCAGCACCCCCGACACCGTCACCGAGATCGGCGCCGGCACCGGCACCGGCACCGCGGTGCTGCTGCGCCTCGGCGCACCCGTCACCTGCATCGAACCCGACCCCCGCATGGCCGCCCGACTCACCGCCACCTTCCCTGACGTCCACACCGTCACCCACACCTTCGAACGGTGGCAACCACCCACCGGCGGCGTACCCCTGCTCGCCTGCGCGTTGGCCTGGCACTGGCTCGACCCCGCCACCCGCAACCGGCGCGCCCACGCCGCGCTCACCCCCGGCGGCACCCTCGCCGTCTTCGGCCACGAGTACGGCTACGCCGACCCCGCACAGGCCCACGCCGTCGACACCACCCTGCGCGCCATCGACCCCACCGCCACCCCCCACCCGGCCGACTGGTTCCACCACGACATCACCGCCAGCGGCCTGTTCACCGACGTGCACGCCCACACCCTGCACCGCGACCTCACCCTGAGCACCGACCAGTACCTACGCCTGCTGCAGACCTTCGGCCCGTACCGGCAGCGCACCGCCGACCAGCAGACCCGGGCGACCACCGCGATGCGCACCCTCGTCGACGGCTTCGGCGGCACCGTCGTGCTACGCCTGCGCACCACCCTCGTGCTCGCCCGCCGCCCCCACACCGACCGCCCCTGAGGCCGCCGACCGGCGCACCCGCCACGACCGTACGACTCGATGCTGTCGGTGGGGTCCTCTACCGTCCGCGGACGTGAGCGCAACGCAGACGTACCGGTATCTCGGCTCCTCCACCCTCGGGCGCGGCGGACTCGGCCTGCAGACCAGCGGCGGCCCCACACCCAACCCGCGATTCTTCACCGGGTTCCTCACCACCGCACAGGCCGCCGCCGTCGGCCTGCTCGCCGTCGCCGAAGTCGCCCGCACCCGCTACCACCGCCCCGTCAGCCCCGCCAGCCTCGACCCCGTCGTCACCGGCAGCCGCGACCGGCTGCGCTTCGAATCCTTCTCCGGCTGCTGCGGCGTCTACGCCCGCCTCGACACCCTGCCCGCCGGCATCGACGGCGACACACTCGAACACGGCACCA
Source organism: Micromonospora sp. ZG13 (assembly GCF_059359355.1). Taxonomy (NCBI): domain Bacteria; kingdom Bacillati; phylum Actinomycetota; class Actinomycetes; order Micromonosporales; family Micromonosporaceae; genus Micromonospora; species Micromonospora sp. ZG13. Next base: position 72,364 of record NZ_JCADBQ010000009.1, on the reverse strand, counting down.
CCAACGTCGACGTCAACAACCCGCTACGCCAGGCGCTGGCCCGCGTCCGCGGCCTCGACCCACTGCACCTGTCCGTCGGCCCCGACGACCTCACCGTCCACACCATGCACGGCCCCGTCGTCGAGAAGAAGGTCCCCCTGCCGGCGCGCTGGCTGCGCGGCTTCGCCGAGGTGCAGATCCTGGCCGCCACCTTCGAACCCCGCGCCGAGATCCCCGCCACCGAAGCGGCGACCTTCCTACGCCGACTGCCCACCACCGGCGACCGCTCGGCCCTCTGGGTCGTACCCGCCGGCCGGTCACTACGGCTGACCTCCCGACCCGTCCCCGGCGCCGTCTGCCTCGCCGGCGCCAGCCGACTGACCGCCCTGCACGGCATGCTCCGCTTCGCCCACACCCTGCGCGTCTACGGCCCCACCGTCACCGCCGGCTCGGCACCCGTACCGAGCACCTGGGAACTCGACACCGGCGCACTGCGACTCTCCCTGACCCTCTCACCCGAGCCGTACCGCGGATTCTCCGGCGAGGGCGCCGCCCTCACCGCACTGGCCGGCGACGACGTGGTCGACGACGCCAACCTCGTCGCCGCCGTACTCTCCTGGGACCCCACCATCGACGTCGACCGACTGGCCACCGACACCAACCTCGACCCCACCCGCGTCCGCGCCGCGCTCGCCCAACTCGGCACCGCCGGCCGCGTCGGCTACGACGTCTCCGAAGCCGCCTACTTCCACCGGGCCATGCCCTACGACGCCGGCCGCGCCGAACGCGACAACCCCCGCCTGGTCGGCGCCCGGGCCCTGCTCGACACCGGAGCCGTCGAACTCGACGCCACCACCGCCACCGTCCGCAGCCGCGAACACACCTACCGGGTCCGCCGCCTACCCGACGGCGACCTCACCTGCACCTGCCCCTGGTGGGCCAAACACCGCGGGCAACGCGGCCCCTGCCGCCACGCCCTCGCCACCCGCATGCTCGCCACCCACCACGCCGAGGAGCGGTCGTGAGCCGCGCACAGCAGATGCTCTTCGTCAAGAGCACCGAACGACGCCACCGCGAACTCGCCGCCGGCGGCACCAGCGACCTGTTCGACCTGATCACCAACGGCGCCGCCAACCAGATCGCCGCCGCCCTCGCCGGGCTGCCCGAACAACGCCGCCGCGACATCGGCACCGACCTGACGACCTGGTACAAGCAGCGGCAGCACACCACCCGCTGGACCGTCGGCGCGGGCGCCGCCCTGGCCGTCGCCGTGGTCGGCTGCCTGCCCACCGCCGCACAGGCCGCGACCATCCTGTCCCGCAACACGATCAACCCCTACGGCGAACGAGCCGCCACCCTCGTCGTCCACGTCGCCGACGAACGCGGCATCACCTGGCTCGGCGACCTCGCACACCGCCTGGCCACCAAGGTCAACCAACAGACCTGGACCGTGCGGTGGCAGTTCATCGCCGCACTCCTGCACGCCACCGGCACCACCGCACCCACCAACGACCGGTTCGTCGAACTGTGGCTCAACTCGGTGGCCACACCACCGCGGCACCACCACACCCGGCCCGCAACCGTGCTGGAGCGGCTCCGCGACGACCCGATGCTCACCACCATGCTGCCCCGACTCTTCGAGATCGACGGCCTCGGCACACCCATGATGTTCGACGAGATCGGCACCACCTGGCAGGACCGCCAACGCCACCCCCTGCCCACCGCACTGGCAACCCTCGCCGCCGAAGGCGTCCTCGACCGCACCACCCTCATCGACGCCACCATCGGCCGACTCCTACGCGGCGACCGCGCCCCGGCCCTGCGCGCCTTCACCACCCTGCTCACCGAACTGGCACCCACCACCGCCGAAGTCACCGCCCGCGCCACCGACTACCTGCGCCTGCTCACCGACGCACCCGCCCCCGTCGCCACCATCGCCCAGAAGGCCCTCCGCGACCTGCCCGACCCCGACGTCGACGCCCTGCTCGACGCCTCCCGCGACGTGTTGCCCCGACCCGACAAGACCCTCGTACGCGCCCAACTCACCTGGCTAGACCGGCTGGCCCGCCAACACCCCCACCGCGCCCGCGACATCGCCGACGTCATCGCGACCGCCACCGAACACCCCGCCGTCGAACTGCGCGACCGGGCCACCACCCTGGCCACCCGCCACGGCCACGACGCCACCGCAGGACCCGGCCCGGCCACCACCCGCCCCCGCGCCGACGAACTACCACCGCCCCCGCCGCCCGCACCGGCACCCGCCCCCATCACCGACATCGACGAACTCGCCGAAGAGACAGCCGCCCTGCTCGGCACCCCGTCGCAGGGCACACCCCTGGACCGCATCCTCGACGCACTCGTGCGCCTCACCGCCACCGACGGCGCACGCGTACACGCCACCCTCACCCCCGTCATCGCCCGCCGCCACTGGTCCTGGGGCAACGAACACCACTACGACCCCCTCTGCCTCTGCCACGTCGTGGTCGACGTCCTCACCACCGCCGCAGCCACCGACCAGCAGGACCGCCGACGCAGCCGATGGCAAGCGCTGCTCACCGCCATCCGCCGCACCGACCGCGACAACCCCACCCCACAACTGATCACCACCGACCCCCGCGTACCCCCACCACACCGACTGCTCCGAGCCCGCCTCGCCGAGATCGGCGCACACCTCAACCAGCAGCCGGGACACCCCGGACTGCTCGCCACCCCCACCCACGCCAACGGCGCCCTCGACCCGCTCACCCTGCTGGAACGCCTCACCGCACTCGGCGAGCGCACACCCTGGCACTGGGACCTCACCCAGGCACTGCTGCGCCTGCCCGCCGACACCGACGACACCGTCGCCGACAAGGCCGCCGCGCTCGGCACCCCGGCGGGGGAGCGGCTCGCCACCTGGCTACGCGCCGGCGGACTACCCCAACCCCTCACCCGCCTCACCACCGTCACCCGACGCCCCCGCAAGAACGGCCACGACTGGGAGCACGACCACCTGCCACCCAAACGCCTCGCGGTCGAGCTGCGCCCACCCGACGGACACGACGACCCGTACGGCCTGCTGACCGCCGACCCCGCACCCATCGGCACCGAACACTCCGCCTGGATGAACCTGTGGCCGTCGACCCTGCCGGGGCACAGGGCAATCGTCGCCGCGCACGCACTACCGATCGTGGCCGCCACCGCCGACATGGACCACCGCGACGGCGCCACCATCCTGCCCCTGCTCGCCGACAGCACCGGCCCCGGCGGGACCGCCCTCGACCTCACCCTGGCCTACGGCCTCGGCGCCCGCCACGGCACCGACCGCATCGCCACCCTCGACGCCCTGCTCGCACTCGCCGCAGCCGGGCAACTCGACGCCACCGCGACCGGCCACCACCTGGGCCAGCTGGTCGCCGAACAACTGGTCAAGCTGTCCAGGGCACTCGAACCACTACGCGACGCCGCCCTCGCCGGAGCACCCCTGAGCGTGTGGCGACTCACCGCCGCCGCACTACCGGCGCTCCTCGCCGCACCCCGAACCCCACGCGGCCTGCCCGACCTGCTGAGCCTGGCCGCCGAGACGGCCACCACGACCGGCGTCCGCATCGACGTGCCCGGCCTGGCCGACGTCGCCGCCCGGGGCGGATCGAGCCGCCTCGTCACCGAGGCCCGCCGCCTGCACCGCGCCCTCGACCCCACCTGACCGGGCATCCGATCGGCTCGACCACGAAGGGGCTGGCGCGCCGAGGCCCGGCGGCCGACCGGCATGGAGCCGCAGCGGGACACGCGGCTCCATGCCGGTCGCCGAGGCGCCCACGGGCACCGACGTGGCGAAGTCGGCCCACGGAACCGGCATCAGCCAGATCCGGGCGGGCACCATGCCGAAGACAGACCCAACGCCTCGCGCCAGACATCCGGGCACACGTCGTTGCCCCACAACAATCCCCGCCCGTCACCGGCAGCGATCGTGGCCACGGTCCGCACGAAGGACAGACTCACCCGCTGCCACTCATCCGTCGACCCCACGGCACGCTTCCACGAGTCCGCCATCGCGGCGAACGTGCGCTCGTAACGCGGCAGGTCCAGCCGGTCCAGCCGCGCCGCCAGCTCCACCGTCTCCGCGCCGGATCTCGGCATCCGCGCCCACGAGCTGCAGAGCCTTCCAGCCGGACCGGCCCCGACACCACTCGATGACCCGACCCGACAAACTGCGGCGGCAGGCCGCCGGTCCTGCTGGGCAACTCCGCCGCGACATGACACGATCCTGCACGTGAGCAGCACCTCCGCCGCAGCCCAGCACCTACGCGACCTCGCCCGACTGCGCCGCGTACGCGACCGCATCGACCGCGAGTACGCCAAGCCGCTCGACGTCGAAGCCCTCGCCCGCGGCGTGAACATGTCCGCCGGACACCTCAGCCGCCAGTTCCGCCTCGCCTACGGCGAGTCCCCGTACGCCTATCTCATGACCCGGCGCATCGAACGCGCCATGGCCCTGCTGCGTCGCGGCGACCTCAGCGTCACCGAAGTCTGCTTCACCGTCGGCTGCTCCTCCCTGGGCACCTTCAGCACCCGCTTCACCGAACTCGTCGGCGTCCCACCGAGCACCTACCGCGCCCGCGCCGCCCACGCCACGGGGGAGCTGCCGTCGTGCATCACCCGACAGGTCACCAGACCGATCAGGAATCGAGAAGCACGGGCCACCCAGCCACAACTAGCGTGACCGGCATGAACATCACCATCCACTACGCCTTCCTCCCGCACACCGACGCCGACGCCGCCCTGACCTTCTACCGCGACACCCTCGGCTTCGAGGTCCGCAACGACGTCGGATACGACGGCATGCGCTGGCTCACCGTCGGCCCGCCCGGCCAGCCCGGCACCTCCATCGTCCTGCACCCGCCGGCCGCCGACCCCGGCATCACCGACGCCGAACGCCAGACCATCCTCGAACTCATCGCCAAGGGCAGCTACGGCGCCATCACCCTGGCCACCGACGACCTCGACGGCCTCTTCGACCGGCTACAGGCCAGCGGCGCCGACGTCGTCCAGGAACCGACCGAACAGCCGTACGGCGTGCGCGACTGCGCCTTCCGCGACCCCACGGGCAACCTGATCCGCATCAACGAGCTGCGCTGAGCCCCGCCACCAGCAGAGGAAGACGCCCGACGGAGACCGCACAGCCGGCCCCCGCGCAACAGATGGAGACACCATGAGCACGGCCACGAGGACGCACACCCCGCACGTCGCCGACACCCACGACCTGATCCGCGTGCAGGGCGCCCGCGTCAACAACCTCAAGGACGTCAGCGTCGAGATCCCGAAGCGCCGCCTGACCGTCTTCACCGGCGTCTCCGGCTCGGGCAAGAGCTCACTGGTGTTCGGCACCATCGCCGCCGAGTCACAACGAATGATCAACGAAACCTACAGCGCCTTCGTGCAGGGCTTCATGCCGTCGCTCACCCGACCCGAGGTCGACCTGCTCGAAGGACTGACCACGGCGATCATCGTCGACCAGGAACGAATGGGCGCCAACCCGCGCTCCACCGTCGGCACCGCCACCGACGCCAACGCCATGCTGCGCATCCTGTTCAGCCGGCTCGGCCAACCCCACATCGGCTCACCCAACGCGTACTCCTTCAACATCCCCACCGTGACGGCCAGCGGCGCGATCACCGTCGAACGCGGCACCAAGACCAAGGCGGAGAAGGCCACCTTCCACCGCCTCGGCGGCATGTGCCCACGCTGCGAGGGCATGGGCACCGTCAACGACATCGACCTGACCGCCCTCTACGACGCCAGCAAGTCACTCAACGAGGGCGCACTCACCATTCCCGGCTACAGCATGGAGGGCTGGTACGGCCGCATCTTCCGCGGCTGCGGCTACTTCGACCCCGACAAGCCCATCAACAGGTTCACCAAGAAGGAACTGCACGACCTGCTCCACCGCGAACCAACCAAAATCAAGATCGACGGCATCAACCTGACGTACGCCGGCATCATCCCGCAGATCCAGAAGTCCTTCCTCACCAAGGACGTCGACGCCCTACAGCCCCACATCCGGGCCTTCGTCGAACGAGCCGTGACCTTCCAGACCTGCCCCAGCTGCGACGGCACCCGCCTCAGCCCCGAAGCCCGCTCCTCGAAGATCAAGGACAAGAGCATCGCCGACGTCTGCGCCATGCAGATCAGCGACCTCGCCACCTGGGTACGCGACCTCGACGAACCATCCGTCGCACCCCTGCTCAAAGGGCTGCAACACCTCCTCGACAGCTTCGAGGAGATCGGCCTGGGCTACCTCTCACTCGACCGACCGGCCGGCACCCTCTCCGGGGGAGAGGCACAACGCGCCAAGATGATCCGCCACCTCGGATCGTCCCTCACCGACGTCACCTACGTCTTCGACGAACCCACCATCGGCCTGCACCCGCACGACATCGAGCGGATGAACAACCTGCTACGGCAACTACGCGACAAGGGCAACACCGTCCTCGTCGTCGAACACAAACCCGAGACCATCACGATCGCCGACCACGTCGTCGACCTCGGCCCCGGCGCCGGCACCCAGGGCGGCACCGTCTGCTTCGAGGGCAGCGTGGAACAACTGCGGGGGAGCGGCACCGTCACCGGCCGCCACCTCGACGACCGCGCCACCCTCAAGAAGACCGTACGCACCCCCACCGGCACCCTGCAGATCCGCGACGCCAACGCACACAACCTGCGCGACGTCGACGTCGACGTCCCACTCGGCGTCCTCTGCGCCATCACCGGCGTCGCCGGCTCCGGCAAGAGCTCACTGATCCACGGCTCGGTCGCCGGGCGCGACGGCGTGGTCGTCATCGACCAGGGCGCCATCCGCGGCTCGCGACGCAGCAACCCGGCCACCTACACCGGCCTGCTCGACCCGATCCGCAAGGCGTTCGCGAAGGCCAACGGCGTGAAACCGGCACTGTTCAGCGCCAACTCCGAGGGCGCCTGCCCCACCTGCAACGGCGCCGGCGTCATCTACACCGACCTGGGCGTCATGGCGACCGTCGAAACCACCTGCGAGGAGTGCGGCGGCAAGCGGTTCCAGGCAGCCGTCCTCGAATACACGCTGGGCGGCCGCAACATCGCCGACGTGCTCGCCATGTCCGTGGCCGAGGCCGAGGAGTTCTTCGGCTCCGGCGACGCCCGCATCCCCGCCGCCCACGCGATCCTGGCCCGCCTCGCCGACGTCGGTCTGGGCTACCTCAGCCTCGGCCAGCCCCTCACCACGCTCTCCGGCGGGGAGCGGCAGCGCCTCAAGCTGGCCACCCACATGGCCGAGAAGGGTGGCGTCTACGTCCTCGACGAACCGACCACCGGCCTGCACCTCGCCGACGTCGAGCAACTGCTCGCCCTGCTCGACCGCCTCGTCGAGGCCGGCAAGTCGGTCATCGTCATCGAGCACCACCAGGCGGTGATGGCCCACGCCGACTGGATCATCGACCTTGGTCCCGGCGCCGGCCACGACGGCGGCCGCATCGTCTTCGAGGGCACTCCCGCCGACCTCGTCGCCGCTCGCTCCACCCTCACCGGCACGCACCTCGCGACCTACGTCGGCACCTGACGGAGGGCGGCCCGGTCGGTACGGTGGCGAGCGCCGGCCGTCCGCCACGGTACCGACCGGGCCGAACGTTCCGGTGCGCGGCAGGAGGGCAGGCCAGGGGAGTGCGCCGTGCCCAGCGGCCGGGCAGGGAGGTGTCCACACACCACCGCGCCGGGGTGGCCGCCTCTCACCAGCGTGGAGCGAAACGCGGCACCGGGGTGCTCCGACGGCGACGCCGCCGTGGAAGCTGGGCCTGTGCCGATACGGCCGACTGCCACGATCTCTCACGCAACGCAAGACGGCCGTCATTCCGAGTTGCCATCGACACAGATCGACTGGATTGACGCAGAGCGACCACGCTGACACGGTGAGCTCATGAAGCTACGCCTGCTCCTTACCGCCGCGTTCGCCGCCGCCGCCGCCACGCTGGCGGCGCCCGCAGCCGCCCACGCCGGCCCCAACGACAACGTCCACGCGAGCGTCGCCGGAATCTCCTCGCAGGCCGCCGGCACCTGCCCCTACACCGCCTTCTGCCTCTACACCGACACCTACCTCCGCGGCCGGATGTTCGTGATGTACGCATGCGGCGACTACGCACTGTTCAACTGGAACGGCCACGGCTCCGTCGTCAACAACCAGACTCCGGGCACGTGGGCCGACCTGCTGGACCAGAACCGCAACCCGATCCACGGCTTCGCCTACCGGAGCGAGGCCCCGTACGTGGACTTCGATCCCTACTGGTACGCCCAGCCCTGCTAGGGGAGAACGGAGGCGCCCTGGCTGACCCGTGTACGCCTGACCTGAGGCACACGCCAGCTTCGATCGCGACACCGTCGGGTCGCCGCCCGCACAGCCCACCCGCGCGGGCGGCGACCCGACGGTCGAGCCGGCCGCAACGACCCGAGTGTCCACCCAGGCGTAACGCCTCTACGGGTGCGGACCGCCCGTCACGATGGCGGACCAGCGCGGGGGCGACATGTCGCAGGCGCCCGCCAGAACGAACCTGCCGCCGTGCCGGCCAGGCCCCAAAGGCCGCCACCAGCGTGATGTCGCAGGTTCGATAATGCACATTATGTCAAGTAGAACGGATCGGGCACTCCCTCGGCCCGGTCCGGCGGCAGGCCGGCGAGGTGCCGCAGGCGCTTCTCCACCAGTGCCACGCGCGCCCGCACCGGCGCGGGCGGCACCGCGATCAGACGATGGCCGTGCGCGTGATAGATCTCCTCGTGCACGCGGGCGAACGCCAGCGACTCGGCGTAACCGATGCGGCGGGCGGCGCTGGGCGTCACGAAGCCCAGCGGCTGGACCAGGAAGACCGGCCGCTCGTAGGCGCCGTCGCGGAGCACCCGCTGCACCTCTTCGACCAGCACGCGCCCCGGCGGGCGGCCCAGGTATCGCGCGAGGGCCAACGTGCACAGTGGCGACCGGTCGTGGATCCGCACCGTCCCGTACGCCCCGGGCCCCTCGTGGCGCTCCCGCTGCAGCCGCGCCACCGCGTCGACGAAGCCCGCCTCCTGCCACGGTTCGGCGACGCCCCGCGCCTGCTGTGCCGCGATGACGTCGGTGGCCGCCTCGGCGACGACGGGCCACCCGCGTCGGCGCAGCGCCTCGGCGAGTGTCGTCTTGCCCGCCCCCGGCGCTCCGGTCAGTACGTAGCACCGCACGCTCTCCCCTCTCCCACCGTTGCCGGCGAACCCGAAAATGCTGCATAATATCCCTTATGCATGACAAACAGGACGAATCGGCACAGCGGCTGATCGAGGAGTTCCTGACGGCCCGCGCCACCCGCAAGCCCTCCCCCCACACGCTGGAGGCGTACCGGCGGGACCTGCGCGCCGTCGCCGCACTGGCAGCCGAGGAGGCCACCCCTCCCCTCCCCCTCGACGCGCTCCCCGTCGCCGCCCTCACCGCCCGCGTCATGCGGGCGGCATTTGCCCGGTTCGCCGCTCCCCGTGCGGTCGCGTCGGTGCACCGGGCGTGGTCCACCTGGAACAGTTTCTTCTCCTTCCTGGTCGCTGACGGGGTGGTCGCCGGCAACCCGATGCCGGCGGTCGGTCGACCCCGGGCGCCTCTCCCCCAGCCCAAGCCGCTGCGTGGCGCGGACACCCCGGAGCAGCTGCTCGCCTCGGTGGCCCGGCAGGAGGGCCGCCAGCGCGACCCGTGGCCGGAGCGCGACCTGGCGGTGCTGGCGTTGGCGCTCTGTGCGGGGCTGCGACTGTCGGAACTGCTGGCGCTGCGCGTGGGATCGCTGACGGGCCGTGCGGGCGAGCGGCGGGTCGACGTGGCCGGCAAGGGCGGGCGGCCGAGGGTGGTGCCGATCGAGCCGGAGCTGGACGGGGTGCTGGTGGGCTACCTGGAGAGCCGGGTGCGGCGGTTCGGGTCGCGCACGGTGCGGCCGGACGCGCCGCTGCTGGTGGACCGTCAGGGTGAGCCGCTGCGCCGGGGCGGGTTGCAGTATCTGGTGGAGTCCTGCTACCGGCGGGCGGGCATCACCGACCGGGTGCCGCGGGGGGCGCGGTTGCACGCGTTGCGGCACACCTTCGCGACGCGGTTGGCGGAGGACGGGGCGAGTGCGGCGGAGATCATGCGGTTGCTGGGTCACGCGTCGTTGGCGTCGTCGCAGACGTACATCGAGGTGACGGCCGGGCAGCAGCGCGCGGCGGTGCGGTCCAACCGTACCAATCGGGCGTTGGCGGGGTTGGTGGCGGCGGAGCGCGACGGACGGTCGTGAGCGGGATCCGGCGGTGCGCGGCGGGCCGGCGGTGGTCAGCGCGCCCAGCTCTGCCGGGGGTCTGGCGTGGTGTCGGGGTGTGGCCGGTGGTGGCCCGGGCGTCGGGGTCGTCGACGCCCGGGCCGGGCGGTCAGGGGTGGCCGGTGGCGCGGCGGGCGGCGTCGAGGGCGTTGCGGAAGAGCATGGCGACGGTGGTGGGGCCGACTCCGCCGACGCGGGGGGTGATGGCGCCGGCGACGTCGGCGCAGGATTCGTCGACGTCGGGTAGGAGGCGCCGGCCTTCGTAGCGGACGCCGCCGCCGACGACGACGGCGCCGGGGCGGACGTGTTCGGGTCGGATGATGCCGGGGACGCCGGCGGCGGCGATGAGGATGTCGGCGCGGCGGGTGTGGGTGGCCCAGTCGGGGACGCCGGTGTGCACGACGGTGACGGCGGCGTTGGCGGTGGGTCGTTTCTGGGTGAGCAGCAGGGCGAGGGGGCGGCCGAGGGTGGCGCCGCGGCCGAGGATGACGACGTCGCGGCCGGCGACGGGGATGTCGTGGAAGGCGAGCAGGGCTTCGATGCCGGCGGGGGTGCAGGGCAGGGGTCCGGGCAGGCCGAGGGCGAGGCGTCCCATGTTGAGCGGGTGCATGCCGTCGACGTCGAGGTCCGGGTCCATGGTTTGCAGCGCCCGGTCGTAGTCGAGGTGTGCGGGGATGGGGTGCTGGATGAGCAGGCCGTGCACGTCGGGTGCGGTGTTGAATTCGGCGATGGCGTGGTGCAGGTCGGCCTGGGTGGCGGTGGCGGGCAGGTGTACGTGGGGTGAGGTGAAGCCGAGTTCGGTGGCCTGGCGTTGCTTGATGCGGATGTAGCCGGCGCTGGCGTCGTCGTCGCCGACGAGGATGGTGGCGAGGCCGGGGGTGGTGCCGGCGGCGCGCAGGGCGGTGACGCCGGCGGCGACGTCGGTGAGGATGCGTTCGGCGACGGGGGTGCCGGGCAGGAGTCGGGCGGTGGGCATGGTGCTCCTCTGCCGGCGGGGCCCAGGCGGTCGACCTCCGCGCGTGCAGCTCCCCGATGGTTTGGTGCCCATCCTCTGGCCGCCAGTCGCGTGTGGGGTCAGCTTGCCACAGGGGTCGGGGTGCGGGGTGTCCCGGTGGGTGGTGGCGTCGTCGGTGTGTTGACTGTGGGTGTCCCGTTGGTCACGGGTTCGGGCTACCCTGTCGGCCTGTTCGTGTCGTGTGTCGTGAGTGGAGGCTGGGGTGCCGCAGCGGGTGGGTGGGGAGCTGGGGGCGTCGGGTCCGCGGTTGGGGGTGGAGGAGGAGTTCCTGCTGGTCGATCCGGTGAGTCGGGGTGTGGTGGCGGGGGCGGACGCGGTGGTGGGGCGGGCGGTGACGCGGTTGGGTTCGCGGGTGTCGGGTGAGATCACGACGTTGCATGTGGAGACGCGGACGGATCCGACGTCGTCGGTGCGGGGGTTGCTGGAGCAGTTGGTGTGGGCTCGTCGGGTGGTGGCGGAGTGTGCGGAGGCGGAGGGGTTGCGGATCGTGGCGACCGGTACGCCGGTGTTGCCGGGGGCGACGTCGCCGCCGGTGCGGCGGGGGCCGCGGCCGGATCGGGGTACGGCGACGTTTCGGGGGTTGCACGACGAGTTGGCGATCTGTGCGGTGCACGTGCATGTGGAGTTGCCGGATCGGGAGCGGGCGTTGCTGGTGAGCAATCATCTGCGGGCGTATCTGCCGTTGTTGATCGCGTTGACGGCGAATTCGCCGTTCTGGGAGGGGCGGGATTCGGGTTATGCGAGTTGGCGGTCGATGGTGTGGCCGCGGTGGCCGGTGGCGGGGCCGCCGCCGCGGTTCACGTCGGTGGCTCATTACGAGGCGGTGGTGGAGATGTTGTCGGCGGCGGGGGCGATCGTGGATGCGGGGACGTTGTTCTGGGACGTCCGGCCGTCGGTGACGCATCCGACGTTGGAGGTGCGGGTGGCGGACGTGCCGGTGTCGGCGCAGGAGTCGGCGTTGGTGGCGGCGTTGGTGCGGGCGTTGGTGGTGCGGGCGTCGGAGGCGGTGGAGCGGGGTGACCACGGTCCGGAGGTTGCCGGTGAGTGGTTGCGGGCGGCGTACTGGCGGGCGGCGCGTGACGGGTTGGAGGGTTCGTTGTTGGAGGTGGGGTCGGGTCGGTTGCGTCCGGCGCGGGAGGTGTTGGGTGAGGTGGTGGACTGGTTGGGGCCGGTGTTGCGGGCGTGCGGGGATGAGGAGTTGGTGCGGGGTTGGTGTGAGCGGTTGTTGGTGGTGGGTGGTGGGGCGGTGCGGCAGCGGGGGGCGGCGGGTCGTCGGGGTCGGTTGACGGATGTGGTGGATTTTCTGGTGGCGCAGACGGTGGTGGACGAGTTGCAGCCGGCGTAGGTGTGGGTGGCGTTGGTGGGGCGGTGCCGGTGGGGGTCAGCGGTCGCGGTGCAGTTCGCGGGTGAAGAAGTGGCGCAGGGGTGTCACGTGGCGGTCGGGGCGGCGCCATTCGGCGAGCAGGTCTTCGAGCAGGTGGAGTTCGTCGACGAGGGTGTCGCCGTGGTAGCGGCGGATGACGGGGTGGATGAAGGCGCTTTCGGCGGCGCGGTCGGGTTGGGGGTGGCGTTGGATGGCGAAGACGTCGCCGTGGTCGTCGCGGCCCCAGCGCAGGCCGACGGTGTAGTAGTGCGGGTGGTGGCGGAAGCGGGTGCGGATGTGGTCTTCGGGCAGGTCGATGTAGTGGCGTAGCTGTCCGTGGGGTTCGACGACGAGGGCGTCGCAGAGGAATTCGAACTGGGTCCACAGTGCGGAGCTCCAGTTGACGCGGTCGAGGACGAGGGTGGTGAGGGTGTCGGGGTCGCGGTCGACGAGGGTGTGTGGCAGGGGTACGCCGTCGTAGCGTTCGCGGAGCAGGGCGGTGAGGGTGCGCAGGTTGTAGCGGAATCCGTCGATGAAGGCGGAGGAGGCTTTCTTGAAGTCGCGGTCCTGGGCGAGGGTGCCGGCGAAGTAGAGGCCGTCGATGTTGGTGGACTGCCAGTCGGCGGTGGTGGCGGGCATGCGGCCGCTGGGGACCATGGCGGGTCGGCTGGTGGGGTCGAAGGGGGTGGTGTCCATGGTGAAGCCGGTGCAGCGCAGGACGGTGTCGTACTCCATGACGGCGGTTTCGCCGTCGGCGTGGGTGTAGGTGAGGTGTACCTGGTAGCGGTTGTCGAGGGGGCGGATCTCGTCGATAACGCAGTCGAGTACGGAGTGCAGGGTCTTGAACTGGTAGCTGTCGAGGACGGCGCCGTGGTGGCCGCGGACGTCTCCGGGGTGCTTGGTGTTCCAGGCCAGGCGTAGGGGGCGTGGGCTGGCGAGGTGGATCATGGCGGCGTGTCCGAGGATCGCCGAGGCGGTTTCGAAGGCGGAGTTGCCCTTGCCGAGGATGAGGACGCGTTGCCCGGCGTAGTGGGCGGGGTCGGTGTGCATGTCCTCGTAGCCGGTGGCGTGTTCGATGCCGGGGATGGCGGGGATGTGGGGTCGGCCCCAGCCGGTGGCGACGATGAGGCAGCGGCTGTGCAGGGTGTGCTGGTCGGTGTGGATGAGGAAGCCGTCGTCGAGGCGTTCGATGCGGTGGGCGGGGGTGTCGAAGCGTACGGCGAGTTGGTGGTAGCGCTGGAAGTCGGTGAGGTAGCGCACCATGTCGTCGGCGTGGGGGAAGTATTCGCTGCTGTATTTGGCGAAGGGCAGGTCGGCGGGTTCGTGCAGCAGGGAGTTCCAGTCCCAGCGCAGCCGGATCTCGGGGTCGGTGCTGGTGGTGTGGACCTTGTTGAGGGAGATGAGGCGGCGGTGGCGGGGGAAGTGGCGGAAGAAGGCGGCGGGTGCGAGGGCGCGTTCGAGGGTGACGTAGTCGCAGCCGGCCTGTTGGAGGTAGTAGCTGAGTTGGAGGCCGGCTGGTCCGGCTCCGATGATCACGTACTGGTGGTGTTCGGTGGGGTGGCTCGTCGGGCCTGGGGTGGGTGCCGTCACGCCAGAGACCTTCGCCGATGCGCTGGGGCGGTGTCAACGCTGGGTGCGGTGACGGTGACGCGACCTTTGGTGAGGGGTGTCCGCTCCCCCGCTGTCGGGCGGGTGTTCAGCCGAGGTCGACCAGGAGGGGGCGGTGGTCGGAGATGGTGGACAGCGGGGTGTGTACGGCGGTGACGGGTGGCAGGCGGTCGAGGCCGTGGCGGTCGGCGAGGATGTGGTCGAGTTGGACGCGGGGTTGCCCGGCGGGGTAGGTGGGGCGGCGGCCGAGGGGGTGCCAGCCGGTGAGGAGTCGGGCGGGGCCGGCGGGCAGGTTGAGGTCGCCGAGGAGGATGCGTGGGGCGGGCAGGGTGCGTAGGGCGCGGACGGTCTGGCGCAGTTGGTGGGCGTTCCAGCCGGGGACGAAGGACAGGTGGGTGGCGGCGACGGTGAGTTGGCCGTGTGGGGTGTCGAGGACTGCGGCGAGGACGACGCGGGGTTCGTCGCGCAGGAGGATGAGTCCGCCGCGGGGGCCGGGGACGTAGACGGGTGAGCGTACGGGGGCGGGGCGTAGTCGGGTGACCTGCCAGGTGTGGACGCGGTGGCGGGTGACGAGGCCGACGCCGTAGCAGGGTTCGCCGTGTCCGTCGTCGTCGTGGGTGAGGGGGCGGAACTGTTCGCCGGGGGTGCCGACGACGGCGGCGGCGAAGCGGTGTTCGTCGGCGTCGAGGGCGCGGGCGGCGATGGCGGTGAGGTCGAGGTTGCCGCTGCGGCTCTGGTCGCGGTCGACTTCTTGCAGGGCGAGGACGTCGGCGTCGAGGGCGGTGACGGCGGCGGTGAGTCGGTCGGGGTCGACGAGTCCGTCGGCGAGGGACCGGCCGTGTAGCAGGTTGAAGGTGGCCAGGCGCACGCTTGCACCCTACGTGTCGATGGGAGGGTTGCCCGGTGTTGAAGGTGTTGTTGTGCTCGGTGCTGTTGTTCGTGGCGTTGTCGGCGGTGGGTGTGTGGTTGCGGCGGGCGCGGGGTCGGTGAGTGTCGTCGCTGGTGAGGCTGGCCACAGGGCGGGTCGGTGGGTGGGTGGTGGTGGGAAGAATGGCGGCCCGTGGATGTGGATCCCCTGTCGTTGACGACTCTGCTCGCCGCGGCCGCTGTGGCCGGTTGGATCGACGCGGTGGTGGGTGGTGGTGGGTTGCTGTTGTTGCCGGTGTTGCTGGTGGCGGCGCCGGGGATGCCGGTGGCGTCGGCGTTGGGTACGAACAAGTTGACGGCGATCGCGGGGACGGCGACGGCGGCGGTGACGTACGCGCGGCGTACGAAGATCGATTGGGCGGTGGCGGGGCCGGCGGCGGGGTTGGCGATGTGTTGTGCGGGGGTGGGTGCGGCGTTGGCGGGTGCGGTGCCGGCGTCGGCGTACCGGCCGGTGGTGTTGGTGGTGTTGGTGTCGGTGGCGGCGTTCGTGGTGTTGCGGCCGCGGTTGGGGGTGGTGGCGCAGCCGCATCGGCGTACGCGGGTGCGGGTGGGTGTGGCGGTGGTGGTGGCGGGGCTGGGTATCGGGTTGTACGACGGGTTGGTGGGCCCGGGTACGGGGACGTTTCTGGTGGTGGCGTTCACGGCGTTGGTGGGGGCGGACTTCGTGCACGGTTCGGCGATGGCGAAGGTCGTGAACGTGGGGACGAACCTGGGGGCGTTGGCGGTGTTCGCGGCGACGGGGCACGTGTGGTGGCTGCTGGGGGTGGCGATGGCGGTGTGCAACATCGCGGGGGCGGCGTTGGGGGCGCGGATGGCGTTGCGGCGTGGTTCGGGCTTCGTGCGGGTCGTGTTGTTGGTGGTGGTGGTGGCGTTGGTCGGCAAGTTGGGTTTCGACCAGTGGGTGGCGGCCTGACCGGTCGCCACCCACTGGTGTCGGGGTGGTTGGTCGTTCAGGCGTGCCGGACGACGTCGGTGTAGTCGAGGCGGGGCAGGCGCGGGAACCAGGCGTTGTCGCCGGGGCGGCCGATGTTGACCACGAGCAGGGTCTTCCAGGTGCTGTCGGTGAAGAACTCGCGGTCGACGGCGGCGGCGTCGAAGCCGGCCATGGGTCCGGCGGCGAGGCCGGCGGCGCGGACGGCGAGCAGGTAGTAGCCGATCTGGAGGGTGGCGTTGAAGCGGGCCATGCGCTCGCGGGCGTCGGGGTTGCCGGCGAGGTCGTCGCGCATCTGGGGGCGGATGGGGAACACCCGTGGGATGTGCTCGTGGAAGTCGGTGTCGGCGGCGAGTACGGCGACCATGGGGGCGGTGGCGGTCTTGGCCTGGTTGCCTTCGCTCATGTGGGCGACGAGGCGGGTGCGGGCTTCGCCGGGGCGTACGTAGAGGATGCGCAGGGGCTGGGTGTTGGCGGCGGTGGGCGGGTACTTGGCGAGTTCGTAGATGGCGCGCAGGTGTTCGTCGGTGACGGGTTCGTCGGTGAAGGTGTTGGCGGTGCGGGCGTCGGTGAACAGCAGCGCCTGGGCCTCGGGGCCGAGGTTGATCAGGGGCGGGTGGATGTCGGTCATCGGGGCGTCTCCATGGAGTCGGCTGGCTTGCTTCGGTAACGGTAGCAGCTAGCTTTTTAGTAGTCCCTTGTTCGGGTGATGTCCCCCGTATCCTGGGGGCATGACGGTCAGGCCGGAGGTGGGCGACACGCCCCGCACGTGTGACGGGGGCGTGGCCCGGGCCTTCGCGTTTCTGGGCAAGCGGTGGAACGGCATGCTGCTGAGCACCCTCGCCGACGGGCCGGCCGGGTTCGCCGAGCTGACCCGTGCCCTGCCCGGGATCAGCGAGTCGGTGCTGTCGGACCGGCTGGGCGAGCTGGTGCGGGTCGGGCTGGTCAGTCGCACGGTCCGGCAGGGTCCCCCGCTGGGCGTGAGCTACGAGCTCACCGGGCCGGGCGCGGCACTGCTGCCGGTGCTCGACGCGCTGGGCCGGTGGGCGCACGAGCACCTTCCCGCCGAGGCGGACACGGGCTGCTGACCCGCCCGGCGCGCGTCGGCGGAGCAGCTTGGGCGCGCGTCGGCGGAGCGGGGCCGCGTGTGTGATCATCGGCGGATGCCGGTACGCGCCGAACACGACCGCGCCGTCCTCGCCGCGCTGCTCGGGCGGGATCCGGTGCTGCACGCGTACCAGCTCGGCGACCTGGACGACTTCTTCTGGCCGTACACCTCCTGGTTCCGCCGTGACGAGGAGGTGGCGTTGCTCTATCACGGCGCCGAGACGCCCACGCTGCTGGCGTTCGCGCCGCCGCGACGGGCCGGGCGGCTGGCGGCGCTGCTGCGCGAGGTGGCGCCGGTGCTCCCGGCCCGCCTGTGGGCGCACCTGTCCCCCGGCGTGCAGCCGGCCCTGGCGGGGGCGTTCCGGATGGACGCGGCCGGCCCGCACCACCGGATGGCGCTGACGGATCCGGCGCGGCTGGACGGGCAGGTCGCGGCGGGTACGGTGCTGAACGCCGGTGACCTGCCGGCGCTGCACCGCCTCTACGAGGTCGCCTACCCGGGCAACTGGTTCGATCCCCGGATGCTCGACACCGGCCAGTACGTGGGGGTGCGCGACGGCGGCGAGCTGGTGGCGGTCGCCGGGGTGCACGTGTTCTCCCCGGCGTACGGGGTCGCGGCGCTGGGCAACGTGACCACCCATCCCCGGTGGCGCGGGCGGGGGCTGGCCGCCGCGGCGGTGACCGCCCTGTGCCGGCGGCTGCGCGAGCGCGTCACGCACGTGACGCTCAACGTGAAGGCGGACAACGCGGCGGCGGTGCGGCTCTACGCGCGGCTGGGCTTCACCCGGGTGGCCGACTACGGCGAGTACGCGCTGCGTGCCCACCAGCGCTGACCCGCCGGCGGGCACGGGGGCGTGACCGCCGGCCGGGTGGGCGTGGCTCAGCCGTGGCGGCTGGGTGAGTCGAAGCGCCCGGCGCGGATCTCCCGCAGCGCCTTGCGGCGGGTGTCGCCGCGCAGCGTGTCGACGTAGAGGCGCCCGGCGAGGTGGTCGGTCTCGTGTTGCAGGGCCCGGGCGAGGAAGCCGCTGCCCGAGATGGTCAGCGGCTCGCCGTGCTGGTCGAAGCCGTGGGCGGTGGCGTGCAGGGCGCGCGGGGTCGGGAAGTAGAGCCCGGGGATCGACAGGCAGCCCTCGTCGTCGTCCTGGAGTTCCTCCGACAGCTCCAGCGTCGGGTTGACCAGGTGGCCGCGTTCGCCGTCGGCGTCGTAGACGAACACCTGGGCGTTGACGCCGATCTGGGGGGCGGCGACGCCGGCGCGCCCGGGTGCGCCGAGCAGGGTGTCCATCAGGTCCGTGACCAGGGCGCGCAGCTCGGTGTCGAAGCTGGTGACGGGCTCGCTGGGGGTGCGCAGCACGGGGTCACCGATGATCCTGATGGGACGCATGGTCATGCCGGCAAGGTTATCGGTCGTCGGTCGCGGCGGTGGCGTCCGGGCGGGCGGCGACGAGCACCTCGATGCCGTCGAGGATGCGGGCCAAACCGAACTCGAACGCGCCGTGGGGGTCGGCGGCGGCCTGGTACTCCTGGCCGGCGGCGGTGCCGACGCGCGCGGCCAGGGGGTAGCGGCGCGGGTCGAGGGCCTTCTCCAGGTAGGGGGCGTGGGCCTGCCACCACTGCTGCTCGGTCATGCCGGTGTGCGCGGCGGCCTGGGCGGCCTCCACGGCGCTGCGTACGGTGCCGTGGACGTAGCCGGAGACGAGGGTGACGACGGCGTCCATCTCCAGGTCGGTCAGGCCGATGCCGTCGACGGCGCACAGTTCGTACTCGTAGCGGGCGATGACGTTGGGGCCCAGCGGGGGGCGGGTGGTGGCGACCTGCAGCAGCCAGGGGTGGCGCAGGTAGAGCGCCCAGGCCTCGCGGGCGATGTGGGTGAGTCGGCCGCGCCAGCCGCCGGGCACGTCGTCGGGGCGGGCGGTCTCGCCGTAGACGGTGTCGAGCATGACGTCGAGCAGTTCGCCCTTGCCGGGCACGTAGGTGTAGAGGGACATGGTGCCCACGCCGAGTCGTTCGGCGACGCGGCGCATGGACAGGGCGGCGAGGCCCTCGGCGTCGGCCACCTCGATGGCGGCGCGCACGATGCGGTCCACGGACAGGTCGGGTCGGCCCTTGCGGCTGGTGCGTTCGCGGGTGCGCCAGAGCAGGGCGAGGCTGCGTGCCGGGTCGCCGGTGCCGCTGTACTCGGTCGTCATCCCGGCACCTTAGCGTGCGCCGTACCGTATGGTGTACGGTACGGCGTACGGGACGAGCGGACGGGGGCGCGATGCACGACGACGGACCGGCGATCGAGGCCGAGGGACTACGCAAGCGCTACGGCGACACACAGGCCCTCGCCGGGCTGGACCTCACCGTGCCCGCCGGCACCGTCTGCGGGCTGCTCGGCCCGAACGGGGCGGGCAAGACCACAGCCGTACGGGTGCTGAGCACCCTGCTGCGGCCCGACGCCGGCGCGGCGCGGGTGGCCGGCGCCGACGTGCTGCGCCACCCCGAGCGGGTGCGCGCCCGCATCGGTCTGGTCGGCCAGCACGCCGCGCTCGACGAGGTGCTCACCGGCCGGCAGAACCTGGTGCTGTTCGGCCGGCTGCACCACCTCGGCGGCGCGCGGGCCCGCGCCCGGGCCGCCGACCTGCTGGCCCGCTTCGACCTGACCGACGCCGCCGACCGGCCCGTCGGCACCTACTCCGGCGGGATGCGCCGCCGCCTCGACCTCGCGGCGAGCCTGATCCTCGACCCGCCGGTGCTCTTCCTCGACGAGCCCACCACCGGCCTCGACCCGCGCGCCCGCGCCCAGGTGTGGGACGCCGTACGCGGGCTCGTCGCCGACGGCACCACCGTGCTGCTGACCACGCAGTACCTGGAGGAGGCCGACCAGCTCGCCCACACCGTCCGGGTCGTCGACGGCGGCCGGGTCGTCGCCGACGGCACCCCGGAGCAGCTGAAGACCGCGCTCGGCGGCGACCGCGTCGACGTCGTGCTGACCCGCGCCGACGACCTGGACCGGGCCGTACGCGTCGTCGGCGCCGCCGTCGCGGCGACCCCCGTCGTCGACGCGGTGGGCCTGCGCCTCAGCGTCGCCGTCACCGGGCGGGTGGCCGCGCTGGGCGCCGTGCTGCGGGCCCTGCACGACGCCGGCCTGGCCGCCGCCGACGTCGCGGTGCGCCGTCCCACCCTCGACGAGGTGTTCCTGCGGCTCACCGGCGGCGACTCCCCCACCGCCCGCCCCGACGGGGAGAAGGTGAGCGCATGAGCACGACGAGCGTGCGGCCCGTACCGTGGCGCCTGCGCTGGGCCGTCGCCGACGGCGTCACCCTCACCGGCCGGGCGGTGGCGCACTGGCGGCGCCAACCCGGACAGTTCGTGGTCGGGCTGCTCTTCCCGGTGCTGATGGTGCTGATGTTCGGCTACCTGTTCGGTGGCGCGATGAGCGTGCCCGGCAGCGGCGACTACCGCGAGTTCCTGCTGCCCGGCATGTTCGCCATGACGATGCTCTTCGGCATCGAGTCGACGTACGCGGCCGTGGCCACCGACGCCGCGCGCGGCGTCACCGACCGGTTCCGGTCGCTGCCGATGACATCCTCGGCGGTGCTCACCGGCCGGGCCGCCGCGGACCTGCTGCACAGCGCCGCCGGTCTGGCCGTCATGCTCGCCTGCGGCGTCGCCGTCGGCTGGCAGTGGCGCTCCGGCGCCCCGGCCGCGCTGGCCGCGCTCGGGCTGCTCCTGCTGCTGCGCTTCGCCCTGATCTGGGTCGGCATCCATCTGGCGCTGGTGCTGCGCAGACCCGAGTCGGTGGTGATGCTGCAGATCCTCGTCTGGCCGCTCGGGTTCACCTCCAACGCGTTCGTCTCCCCCGGCACCATGCCCGGCTGGCTCGCCGCCGTCGCCGCGTGGAACCCGCTGTCGGCGACCGTCGCGGCCTGCCGGCACCTTTTCGGAAACCCCGGCGCGGGCGGCGACACGTTCCCCGCGCAGCACGCCGTCGCGCTCGCCGTGGCGTGGCCGCTGCTGCTGATCGCCGTGTTCGGACCCCTCGCGGTACGCCGCTACCGCAGGCTCGGCCGGTGACCGACGCGATCCGCCGCACACCCGCCGCGCGGCCGGCGTCCCCGTCGCACCCGCGCGGGCAGCGCGACCACCGACCCGAAACGAGGACGCCCGTGCCGATCGGCTGCCACGCCGTCACGTTCAGCCCCGCCGACCCGCCCCGCGCCGGGACGCTGCTCGTCTGGTCACCGGACGCCGACGCCCCACCCGACGGGCCCGGCGAGGCGGTGACGACGACCCTGGCGACGCCGTCGCACGGGCACCCGAGGACCGTGCCCGTGCGACGGCTGGGGGTGGCCGCCGGCGTACCGCTGCTGCTGGCCGAGGCGGCCACCGACCCGGCGGCGGCGTTCTGGGCCGCGGCGGCGCGCGAGGCCCTGCACCTGGCCGCCCGCGGCCTGCTGCTGCCCGCCGTCACCGCCGCCGGGCACGACACCTGGCGGGTCGGGCCGCTCACCGCCGACGACGAGGCCCGGCAGGCACGCCTCGCCGCCGCGATGCCCGCCACGGCCCGCGCCACCCCCGTGCCCGGGCGCGACCCGACGTGGCTGCCCGATCCGGCGCGGCTGCTGCGCGACTTCCTCGACGCCGTCGCCGACATCCTGCCCCGCGACGACGCGGCCACCGGGGCGTGGTCGGCGCCCGCCCCCACCCCCGTCGGGCGGCTGCGCGACTGGGCCGGCCGCGTCGCCGCCGACGCCGACGCGGCGGTACGGCTGTCGCTGCGCCTCGAACACCGCGACAGCCCCGACGCGCCGTGGCGGCTGGTGGCGCAGGTGCACCGCCGTACCGCGCCGGGACTGCTCACCGACGCCGCCGCGCTGTGGCGCGCCGGCGTACCCGGGTTCCCGCCCGCCTGCCGCGACGCCGCCCTGCTGGCCCTGCGCCACGCCGCGCGGATGTGGCCGCCCCTGGCGCAGCTGCTGGACACCGCCGTGCCCGACGCGCTCACGCCCAGCGACGCGCAGGTCGTCGACCTGGCGACCGGCGCGGCGGCCCGGCTCGCCGCCGACGGCGTCGACGTGCACTGGCCGGCCGGACTCGACCGTGGCCTCACCGCCTCGGCGGTGCTGCGCGCCCCGACCCGCGGCCCCGGCCTGCTCACCGCACCCGGCGACGTGGCGCTGCACTGGCGGCTGCACCTCGACGGCAGCGCGCTCACCGGCGCCGAGCTGGCCCGGCTCGCCGAGGCGCACCGGCCCGTCGTGCGGCTGCGCGAGCGGTGGGTGCTGGTGCCTCCCGAGCTGGCCCGCCGCGCCCGGCAGCCGCACGCCGGGTCGCTGGCCGTGATGCCCGCCCTGCGCGCCGCGCTGACCGGCGCCACGCACGTCGACGGCGAACGCGTCGACGTGCACGCCGAGGGCTGGGTGGCCGAGGCCGCCCGCCGGCTCACCGACGGCGACGCCGCGCCCCCGGTGGCCGTACCGGCCGGGCTGGCCGCGACGCTGCGCGACTACCAGCGCCACGGGCTGCGCTGGCTGGCCGGACTGACCGCCCTCGGTCTCGGCGGCTGCCTCGCCGACGACATGGGGCTGGGCAAGACCGTCACGCTGATCGCCCTGCACCTGCACCGCCAGGGCGACCCCGCCACCGCCGGTCCGACGCTCGTGCTGTGCCCGGCGTCGCTGCTGGGCAACTGGGAACGCGAGATCCGTCGCTTCGCCCCCGGCACCGCCGTACGCCGCTTCCACGGACCCCACCGCAGCCTCGACGGCCTCGACGGCGGGTTCGTGCTCACCACCTGGGCGACGCTGCGCCGCGACGCCGACCGGCTCGCCGCCCGACGGTGGCCGCTGCTCGTCGCCGACGAGGCCCAGCACGTCAAGAACCCGTACGCGGAGACCGCGAGGGCGCTGCGCGCGATCCCCTCCGCCGCCCGGGTCGCGTTGACCGGCACCCCCGTGGAGAACGACCTCACCGACCTGTGGGCGATCCTGGACTGGACCACGCCCGGGCTGCTCGGCACCCTCAGCGAGTTCCGCGCCCGCTGGGTCGGGCCGGTGCAGGTCGACCGCGACCCCGAGGCGGGCCGGGAGCTGGCCCGACTTCTCGGGCCGTTCCTGCTGCGCCGCCGCAAGAGCGACCCCGGTATCGCCCCCGAACTGCCCGCCAAGACCGAGACCGACCAGCCGGTCGCCCTCACCGCCGAGCAGGCCGCCCTCTACCAGGCCTGCGTCGCCGAACTGCTCGACGCGATCGCCGACGCCGACGGCATCGCCCGGCACGCGCTGGTGGTCAAGCTGCTCACCGCGCTCAAGCAGATCTGCAACCACCCCGCCCAGTACCTGCGCGAGAGCGCGCCGCGGCTGGCCGGGCGCTCCGGCAAGCTGGACCTGCTCGACGAGTTGCTCGGGGCGATCCTGCCCGCCGGTGGCGCGGTGCTGGTCTTCACCCAGTACGTGGCGATGGCCCGGCTGCTGCACCGGCACCTGAGCGACCGGGGCGTCGGGGCGCTGCTGCTGCACGGCGGGCTGCCCGTCGCCGCCCGCGACGAGCTCGTACGCCGCTTCGACGCCGGAGAGGCCCCGGTGTTCCTGCTGTCGCTGCGCGCCGCCGGCACCGGCCTGAACCTCACCCGCGCCGACCACGTCGTGCACTACGACCGGTGGTGGAACCCGGCCGTGGAGGACCAGGCCACCGACCGGGCGTACCGGATCGGACAGACCCGGCCGGTGCAGGTGCACCGGCTCGTCGCCGAGGGCACCGTCGAGGACCGCGTCGCCGCCCTGCTGGCCGGCAAGCGGGAACTCGCCGAGGCGGTCCTCGACGCCGGGCCGGCGGCGCTGGCCGCGCTCAGCGACACCGAACTGGCCGATCTGGTGACCCTCGGCGGTGACCGGTGACCCCCCGCGGCTTTCCCGCCTTCGCGCCCGGGCGGGCCCGCCGGCCCCGTACCTGGTGGGCGACGGCGTGGAACCGGGCGTGGGAGGCCGACGCCCTGGACGCCGGGCCGCTGCGGGCCGGGCGCCGGCTGGCCGCCGCCGGGCACGTCGGACCGATCACCGTCAGCCCCGGCCGGCTCACCGCGGCCGTGCACGACGGCGACGCCGAGCAGGCGTACGACACCCGCATACGCGTCGCGTCACTCGGGGACGACGACTGGGCGCGGCTGGCCGGCGAGGTGGCCGCCCGCGCCGGACACCAGGCGGCGCTGCTGGCCGGGCAGCTGCCCCGGGACCTGGCCGAGGCGAGCGGGGTGCCGCTGTTGCCCGGGCTGGGCGAGCTCGCCCCGGAGTGCGACTGCCCCGAGTGGGACCACCCGTGCCGGCACGCCGCCGCCCTGTGCCACCAGGTGTCCTGGCTGCTGGACACCGACCCGACCCTGCTGCTGCTGATCCGCGGCCGCGGGGCCCGCACGCTCGTGCCCGCCGGCACCGCCGCACCCGGAGCCGACGCGCCGGCTCCGGCGGTCGCCGCCACCGGGGACGGGTCGGCGTCGTCGAGGCGGAGCACCGAGGTGGGCACGGCCGCCGCCGAGGCGTACGCCCGGGCGGCGCCGCCGCTGCCGCTGCCGCTGCCGCTGCCGCTGCCGCCGGGGCCGGGGCCGGTGGCGGACGGTCCCACGCTGCCGCTGCTGCCGCCGGGCCCGGACGTCGACGTCGACGTGCTGCGCTCGGCCGTGGCGGTGGCGGCCGGCCGGGCGGCGGCCCTGCTGCACACGCACCGGGGCGCGGACGACGCCCCCGTGCCGACAGACCGCGACCCCGGCTAATGTAACAGCGCTGTCAGATATGGTCGGTGACGAAAGAGGCGGGGCGATGAGCGGGCGCTACCCACGGATCGAGCCGTACGCGCACGGGATGCTCGACGTCGGCGACGGGCAGCTCGTCTACTGGGAGACCTGCGGCAACCCCGACGGCAAGCCCGCCGTGGTGCTGCACGGCGGGCCCGGTTCCGGCTGCGCGCCCGGCTGGCGGGACCTGTTCGACCCGGCCCGCTACCGGGCGGTCCTGTTCGACCAGCGCGGCTGCGAGCGCAGCACCCCGCACGCCGCCGATCACGGCGTGGACCTGTCCACCAACACCACCGACCACCTGATCGCCGACATCGAACGCCTGCGCGCGCACCTCGGCGTGCAGCGCTGGCTGGTGCTCGGCGCGTCCTGGGGCGCCGCCCTGGCCCTGGCGTACGCGCAGCGGCACCCGCAGCGCGTCAGCGAGCTGGTGCTGTTCAGCGTGACCGCCGGCACCCGACGGGAGATCGAGTGGATCACCCGGGACATGGGGCGGGTGTTCCCGGCCGAGTGGGCGCGTTTCCGCGACGGGGTGCCGCCGGCCGAGCGCGACGGCGACCTGGCCGACGCGTACGCCCGGCTGTTGGCCGACCCGGACCCGGCGGTGCGCGAGCGGGCGGCGCGGCAGTGGTGCGCGTGGGAGGACACCCACGTCGCCACCGTGCCGGGGCACCGGCCCGACCCCCGCTACGACGACCCGGTGTTCCGGATGGTCTCCGCCCGCCTGGTCACCCACTACTGGCGGCACGGGTGTTTCCTGCCGGAGGGCCAGCTGCTGCGCGAGGCGGGCCGACTAGCCGGCATCCCCGGGGTGCTGCTGCACGGCAGACTCGACATCAGCAGCCCGCCGGAGATCGCGTGGCAGCTGGCGCAGGCATGGCCCGACGCCCGACTGGAGCTGCTGGACGCCGCCGGGCACGGCTCCGGCAACGGCATGGCGCAGCGGGTCGTGGCGGCGCTGGACGACTTCGCCGACCGCCGCTGACGCGTCGACGCCGTTACGCCACGGCCTCCCGGCCGTCGCGCACGACAAACTCGCCGGCGGCGGTGGGACCGAACCCGGTGCGGCGCAGGGTGAGCGCGACGGCCCCCGCGCCGCCGTCGGCCACCGTCGAGTCGGTGATCCGGTACGAGGCCGGGGCCGCGCCGTCGGCGAACAGGCGCTTGCCGGCGCCGACGACGACGGGGAACTGCAACAGCCGGTACGTGTCGACGAGCCCCGCGTCGTGCAGGGCACGCGCGAGCTGCCAGCTGCCGTGCACCTGGAGCTCGCCGCCCGGCTGCTGACTGAGCCGCCGCACCTGCGCGACGACGTCGCCGCGCAGGACGGTGGTGTCGCCCCAGGCCGCGTCGGCCTCGGAGAGGGTGTTGCTGACGACGTACTTCGGCCAGGTGTTCAGCGCGGTGGCGACGAGGTTGTCGGGGTCGGTGACCTGCGGCCAGTAGCCGCGCATCATCTCGAAGGTGCGGCGTCCCAGCAGGAAGGCGTCGGCCTGCCGGAACCACCCGTCGACGGCGTCGAGCTGACCGTCGCCGCTGTGCGGCACGAGCCAGCCGCCGCGCGTGAAGCCGTTGCTGGTGTCTTCCTCGGCCCCGCCCGGCCCCTGCATGACGCCGTCGAGGCTGACGAAGGCGTGGACGCTGATCTGCATGACTGTCCTCCCTGAAGGGCCCGCGACGCGGCGGGGCGGGTGCGGTGTGCCCGGGCGGGCACCGCGTCCCGAAAGCCTCCTACCGACAGCAACTCTTGTCAAGACAAAATAAGTTGTCGGCAGGAGGCGGGCCGTTCTCCGTGCGGGAACCGCGCTACGGCACCATCCAGGCCAGCAGGGGCGTGGCCTGCAACCCGACCAGCAGGCACATCAGGGCGAGCAGCAGCACGCTCGGGCCGACCATCCGCCGGAACAGGTCGCCCTCGCGGCCGGTGAGCCCGACCGCGGCGGCGGCGATCGTCAGGTTCTGCAAACTGATCATCTTGCCGAGCGTGCCGCCCGAGGCGTTGGCCGCGGCCAACAGGACCGGATCGAGGCCGGCGCGCTGCGCCGCGGCCACCTGCAACGCGCCGAACAGCGAGTTGGACGACGTGTCCGAACCGGTCAGGGCGACGCCGAGCCACCCGAGGACCGGCGCCAGCACCGCGAAGAACCCACCCGCGCCGGCCATCCAGACGCCCAGCGTGGCGACCTGCCCGGCGGCGTTCATGGTGAACGACAGCGCCAGCAGCCCGACCACCGTCGCCACCGCCCACCGCAGCTCGACCAGGGTGCGCCCGTAGAGCCCGACGGCCTCGCGCGGCGACACCCGCAGCAGCACCACCGTGATCAGGCCCGCCACCAGCAGCAACGACCCGGGCGCCGCCAACCAGGCGAAGCGGAACGTCGTCACCGGTGACGGGTCGCCGGCGGCCGTGACGACGTGCAGCCCCGGCCAGGACAACGCCAGCGTGCCGGCGTCGAGCAGCCGCTTGAGCGCCGGCACCTGGGAGACGGCGAAGACCGCCACGATCGTCACGTACGGCGCGTACGCCCGCCACCGCGCCCCGGGCGCGCCCTCGGCGGGCGCCGTGCCGGCGTCGCCGGGCGCGGTCGACGACTGCGGGGCGGGGCGCGGCGACGCCGGGGCGTCGTGGGGCGGGCCGCCGGCGCCGACCGGCACGGCGACCGGTCGCCGCACCACGCGCCGGCGGGCGACGAGCAGCAGCACGCCCATCCCCGCGAAGGCGGCGGTGATGTCGGCCAGCGCGGCCGTCAGCCAGTTCGCGGTGACGAACTGCGCCACCGCGAAGGCGCCGCCGCACGCCAGCGCCGGGCGCCACAGCTCGCGTACGCCCCGGCGGCCGTCGGCGACGACCAGCAGCACCAGCGGGACGACGACCGCGATCACCGGCACCTGCCGGCCGGCCATCATGCCCAGTTCCGTCGCCGGCAGCCCCGTCACGCCGGCCAGCGTGGTGATCGGCAGGCCGAGCGGGCCGAAGGCCGCCGGCACCGTGTTGCCGACCAGCGCCACGGCGGCGGCGCGCAGCGGGCTGAAGCCCAGGGCCAGCAGCATGACCGTGGTGACGGCCACCGGCGTGCCCTGGCCGGCCAGGGCCTCCAGCAGCGACCCGAAGCAGAACGCGATCACCAGGGCCTGCACGCGGCGGTCGTCGCTGAGGCGGGCGAACTCCCGCCGCAGCGTGTCGAAGTGCCCCGTGTGCACGGTCAGCCGGTGGATCCAGATCGCCGTGCCGAACGTCCAGACGAGCGGGAAGAGGGCGAAGGTGGCGCCCTGGGCGGCGGCCAGCAGCGTCTGCGGCAGCGGCATCCGCCACAGCCACCAGGCCAGCAGCACCGCCACGGACAGCGCACCGAACGCCGCCACCCAGGCCCGCGTACGCACCACCGCGAGCAGCACGAACAGGGTGAGCAGGGGCAGCGCGGCGCAGGCGGCGCTCAACGTGAGCGACCCGCCGACGGGTTGCAGGGGTTGCTGGAACATACCGACCGCCTCGGCTGCGGACGCCCTCGATCCGGTTACCGCTCATCTGACCGGACGAAGGCGCCGCGGCGCCTCTTCCAACGTGCCCAGCACCGGCGGGCCGCGCCACACGGCGGCGCGCGCTCGGGGCCGCGCCACGGCGGTACGCGCTCACGCCCAGGACCGCGCTGCCCCCGGTGCGTGCCGCGCTCAGCCGCCGGCGAGGGCGGCGCGCACCGGGGCGGCCTTCGCGGCGGCCTCGGCGACCTCGGCGTCGGGATCGCTGCCCCACGTGATGCCCCCGCCCGCCCAGACGTGCACCCGCTCGCCGTCGACGGCGGCGGTGCGGATCGTCAGGCCCAGGTCGATGCGGCCCGGGGCGACCCAGCCGAGCGCGCCCATGCTGGCGCCCCGACCCACCGGCTCCAGCGCGGCGACGTGCTCCAGGGCGGCGAGTTTCGGGGCGCCGGTGACCGAGCCGCCGGGGCAGAGCGCGCGCAGCAGGTCCGCCAGGCCGAGCCCGTCGGCGACGGCCGCGGACACCGTCGACTCGGCCTGCCACAGGTCGCACCAGCGGCGTACGGCGAACAGTTCGTCGACGCGCACGCTGCCGGTGCGGGCGACGCGGGCCAGGTCGTTGCGCTCCAGGTCGACGATCATCACGTGCTCGGCGCGTTCCTTCGCCGAGGCGAGCAGCGCCGCGCGGCCGACGGCCGTGGCCGGCCGGGTGCCCTTGATCGGCCGGGTGATCAGCCGCCCGTCGGCCAGCTCCACCAGGGTCTCCGGGCTGGCGCAGCCGATCGCCCAACCCGCACCGGTGAGGGTGCCGCCGTAGCGGGCGCCGGGCAGCGCGGCCAACCGACGCAGGGCCGGCAGCGGGTCGCCGCTGTAGCGGGCGGCGGCGTGGCCGACGAGGTTGACCTGGTAGACGTCGCCGCGACCGATCGCGGCGCGCACCGCGGTGACGGCGTCGGCGTGCTGGCGCGGCGTCCAGCTCTGCGCCCAGTCGCCGCGCCACCAGTGCGCGCCGGGTGTCGTGGCGCCCTCCGCGACCGGGCGGCTCGACGCCACCGCGGCCGGGCCGTGGCCGTAGACGACCACGGCGACCTCCGGCAGCGCGGGGGCGGGGTTGGCGGCGCCCGGGGGCGCGCCGATCAGGGCCGCGCCGGCGGCGGCGGAGACGTAGAGGGCGGCGCCGCACACCCCGGCCGGGTCGTGGCGGGGCGCGGGGCGGGCCAGCTCGTGCAGCGGCAGGCCGTACGCGGCGAGGAACTCCTCGACCCGCGCCGCCGGGTCCCCGCCGTCGGCGGGCCGCCACTGCCAGCGGGCCCGCTCGACGAGCGTACGGCGGCAGTCGGCCGGCGCCCCCGGCACGTCGACCCCTAACCCTGGGAGCGTTTCCACGCCGTCCGGCCCATCCACCCTCATCCGTTCAGTGGATTTCAGCGAATCCACGCGCATACCTGCTCGATGCTGACCGCTTTTGCTTGGTACTGTGCGTCACTGGTCATGTGAACCATGACACAGTGCCCCCACAGTCCGGAGATCCCGATGTGCCAGCACCAACCCACCTGCCCCTCCGCCGAAGCGACCGACCGGGAAGCCGCCCGGGTCCTCGCCTGCTTCCCTGAGCAGGGCTGGAGCCTGCTCTGCAACGGTGTCATCGTCTTCGAGGACACCGGCGAACTCCTCCCCGACGGCAGCAGCATCGCCCCCCACCGCGGCCCCGCCCGACACGCCCTCGTCGCCTGACCCTGTCACGCTGCGTCACGCAATACCAACGCGTCGATCCAGGCTGGTCCCCCGGTCGGGACACCCCCCGGCCCAGGTCGGCGCACCCGCCGGGGCGGCACCACGACCGCCCCGGCGTCACGCGACGTCAGCTCTCGTACGCCTCCGGCGCCGGGCACGAGCACACCAGGTTCCGGTCGCCGTACGCGCCGTCGATGCGCCGCACCGGCGGCCAGTACTTCCCGGCGCGCGCCACCCCGCCCGGGTACGCGCCCACCGACCGCGCATACGCGTGCGGCCACTCGTCGGCGGACACCATCGCCGCCGTGTGCGGGGCGTTGGCGAGGGGATTGTCGCCCGCCGGCCACTGCCCCGACCCCACCTTGTCGATCTCCTCCCGGATGGCGATCATCGCATCGCAGAACCGGTCCAGCTCGGCCAGGTCCTCACTCTCGGTCGGCTCCACCATCAGCGTCCCCGCCACCGGGAACGACATCGTCGGCGCGTGGAACCCGTAGTCGATCAGCCGCTTCGCCACGTCGTCCACGCTCACCCCCGTCGCCTTCGTCAACGGCCGCAGGTCCAGAATGCACTCGTGCGCCACCAGGCCCTTGTTGCCCGCGTACAGCACCGGGAAGTGCCCGCGCAGCCGCGCCGCCACGTAGTTCGCCGCCAGCACCGCCACACCCGTGGCCCGCACCAGCCCCGCCGCGCCCATCATCCGCAGGTACGCCCACGGGATCGGCAGGATCCCCGCCGACCCGTGGCGGGCCGCCGAGATCGCCGGCCGGCCGTCGACGTGCGCGCCCAGCGGGTCACCCGGCAGGAACGGCGCCAGGTGCGCCCGCACCGCCACCGGACCCACCCCCGGACCCCCGCCGCCGTGCGGGATGCAGAACGTCTTGTGCAGGTTCAGGTGCGACACGTCCGCCCCGAACTTGCCCGGCTTGGCGAAACCGACCAGCGCGTTGAGGTTCGCCCCGTCGACGTACACCTGCCCGCCGGCGTCGTGGACCTTCGCGCACAGCGACGCGATGCCCGTCTCGTACACCCCGTGCGTCGACGGATACGTCACCATGATCGCCGCGAGGGCGCCCCGATGCTTGTCGATCTTCGCGTCGAGGTCCACCAGGTCGATGTTGCCCCCGTCGTCGCAGCCCACCACGACCACCCGCATGCCGGCCATCACCGCGCTGGCCGCGTTGGTGCCGTGCGCCGACGACGGGATCAGGCACACGTCGCGGTGCCCCTCACCCCGGTCGCGGTGGTAGGCCCGGATCGCCAGCAGACCCGCCAGCTCGCCCTGCGAACCGGCGTTGGGCTGCACACTGACCGCGTCGTAGCCGGTCACCTCCGCCAGCCACCCCTCCAACTGGGAGATCATCTCCCGGTAACCGGAGGTCTGCGCGTCCGGCGCGAACGGGTGGATGTGGGCGAACTCCGGCCAGCTCACCGGCTCCATCTCGGTGGTCGCGTTGAGCTTCATCGTGCACGACCCGAGCGGGATCATCCCCCGGTCCAGGGCGTAGTCGAAGTCCGACAGCCGCCGCAGGTAGCGCAGCATCGCCGTCTCCGAGTGGTGGCTGCGGAACACCGCGTGGGTGAGGAAGTCCGACGTACGGGCCAGCGCCGCCGGCAACACGCCCCCGACCGGCGCGTCCCACGCCGCCGCCACGCCCCCGGCCCGCCCGCCGAGCACGGCCACGAACGCGTCGCACACCGTCCGCAGGTGCGCCAGGGTGGTCGTCTCGTCGCAGGACGCCCCCACGTGGTCGGCGTCGACCAGCCGCAGGTTCACGCCCCGCGCGGCGGCGTCGGCCACGACCGCCCCCGCGCGGCCCGGCACCCGCACCAGGACCGTGTCGAAGAACGCCTCGTGCACCACCTCCACGCCGTCGAGGCCCCGCAGCGCCGCCGCCAACCGCACCGCCCTGTCATGCGTACGGCGGGCGATCTCCCGCAGCCCGTCCGGACCGTGGTAGACGGCGTACATGCCGGCCATCACCGCCAGCAGCACCTGCGCCGTGCAGATGTTGCTGGTCGCCTTCTCCCGGCGGATGTGCTGCTCCCGGGTCTGCAACGCCAGCCGGTACGCCGGGTTGCCGTCCGCGTCACGCGACACCCCGACCAGCCGGCCGGGCAGCATCCGCTCCAACCCCGCCCGCACCGCCAGGTAGCCGGCGTGCGGCCCACCGAAGCCCATCGGCACACCGAAACGCTGCGTCGTGCCGGCGGCGATGTCGGCGCCGATCTCCCCCGGCGGGCGCAGCAGCGTCAGCGCCAGCAGATCCGCCGCCACGGTCACCAGCGCCCCCACGGCGTGCGCCGCCTCGACCAGGCCCGCCTGATCACGCACCGCCCCCGACGCCCCCGGGTACTGAAGGTGCAGACCGAAGAACTCCGCCGGCAACTCGTCACGCCCGGGGTCGACGACCCGCACGTCGATACCGAGCGGCTCGGCCCGGCTCGCGATCACCGCGATGGTCTGCGGCAGGGTGTCGGCGTCGACCACGTACACCGCGCTCTTGCTCTTCGACGCGCGGCGCGCGAGGGTCATCGCCTCGGCCGCGGCGGTGCCCTCGTCGAGCATCGACGCGTTCGCGGTGGCCAACCCGGTCAGGTCCGTGACCATCGTCTGGAAGTTCAGCAACGCCTCCAGCCGCCCCTGGCTGATCTCCGGCTGGTACGGCGTGTACGCCGTGTACCAGGCCGGGTCCTCCAGCACGTTGCGGCGGATCACCGCCGGGGTGTGCGTGCCGTGGTAGCCCAACCCGATCATCGACACCACGACGGTGTTGCGGGCCGCCAGCGCCCGCAACTCGGCCAGGGCGTCGTGCTCGCTGGCCGGCTCCGGCAGGTCCAGGGTGCCGTGCCAGCGGATCACCTCGGGGATCGCCGCGTCCATCAGCTCTTCGACCGAGCCGTAACCGACGGCCTCCAGCATCCGGCGCTCGTCGTGCGGATCGGGACCGATGTGGCGGGCGGCGAACTGCTCTGCGGTCATGGGCGGCACTCCCGGGGCGAGGTCGACAGGTCGGCCTCCCCCTCTGTCGCGCCCACGAGGCGCTCCACAGTGCCTGCCCACGAGGTCCTTTTGCCTGAGAGGTTCCGGGGAGGATTTGCCCCTTCGGCGCCGCCTGAGATGCTGCTGGGCGGTCTCTCCCACGTGGGTACTACCGGCATGGTCAACGCTACCAGCGCCCGCTGATCCACACCCCGACAGGCCGCTGCCGCCCTGCCGGTCAGCCCACCGGCACACCGCCGATCGCCCGGTCGGCCAGCGCCGGCAACAGCCGACCCAACGGCGCGTCGACCGTCAACGCCGCGTACCCGTCACCCCGGGTCGGCCCCTGGTTGACGATCACAACCGGAATGCCCGACTTCGCCGCCGCCACCACGAACCGGCGACCCGACATCACCGTCAACGACGATCCCAGCACCAGCAGCAGCCGCGCCCGTGCCACCAGCTCGAAACAGCGGGCCACCCGCGCCGCGGGCACCGTCTCACCGAAGAACACCACGTCCGGCTTCAACATGCCGCCCCGACAGAACGTGCAGTCGACCGTACGGAACCCGGCCACCTGCTCGTCGGCGAGATCCACGTCACCGTCCGGGTTGACCGCCGCCACCCGCGCGTCGAAGCCCGGGTTCACCTCCCGCAGCCGCCGGTCCAGTTCCTCCCGCGACGTCTGGTTGCCGCAGTCCAGGCACACCACCTCGTCGAGGCGGCCGTGCAGCTCCACCACCCGAGGGCTGCCCGCGGCGGTGTGCAACCCGTCCACGTTCTGGGTGATGATCCCGTCGACCAGCCCGCCGCGTTGCAGCCGCGCCACCGCCCGGTGCCCCTCATTCGGCGTCGCCCGCGCGATCATCCGCCACCCCAGGTGGCTGCGCGCCCAGTAGCGCCGCCGCGCCACGGGGTCACGCGTGAACACCTGGTACGTCATCGGGGTGTGCCGTCGCGCCGCGCCACTGGGCCCCCGGTAGTCCGGGATGCCCGACTCGGTGGACAGCCCCGCCCCGCTCAACACCACGACACCGCCGCCGGCCACCAGCCCGGCCAGCGCGTCGACCGTCTCCGTCACCCGTCCATGCTGCCTCAGGCAGGCGCCCCTCGGCGAACACCGGCGACCGTCCCGCCAGTGCACGCCCCGCGCCGCCACCCCGCCGGCCAACCGGCCAGGCGGGCGCCGCCACCGCCCGGGCCGAGAGGCCGCGCCGGGCCGAAGCGGCGGCTAGGTTGGCAGTATGCGCGTCGTCATCGCCGGAGGCCACGGCAAGATCGCCCAGCTCGCCCACCGCGAACTCGCCGGTCGGGGCGACACCGCCGTCGGGCTGATCCGCAACCCCGACCACGCCGCCGCGCTGCGCGCCGCCGGCGCCCACCCCGTCGTCGCCGACCTCGAACACGTCGGCGTCGACGAACTCGCCGAGCACCTGCGCGACGCCGACGCCGTCGTCTTCGCCGCCGGCGCCGGCCCCGGCAGCGGTGCCGACCGCAAGGACACCGTCGACCGGGCCGGCGCCGTCCTGCTCGCCGACGCCGCGCAACGCGCCGACGTCCGCCGCTACCTGCTGGTGTCGTCCATGGGCGTGGAGGGCGAGGCGCCCACCGGCACCGACGAGGTGTTCGCCGCGTACCTGCGGGCGAAGAAGGCCGCCGAGGACGACCTGACCGGCCGCGACCTCGACTGGACGATCCTGCGCCCCGGCCGCCTCACCGACGGCACGCCCACCGGGCGCATCACCCTCGCCCGGCGGGCACCGGCAGGCGCCGTCACCCGCACCGACGTCGCCCGGGTCCTCGTCGCCCTGCTCTACCACCCGCACAGCGCCGGTGCGATCCTGGAGGTCGTCGGCGGCGACACCCCCATCGCCGACGCCGTCGCCGCCGTCGACCAGCGCTGACCCGGCGCCGCTACTCGCCGACCACCGCACGCAGCTGCGCGCTGAGCGCCCCGGCAGCAGCCGCGTCGGTACGCAACTGCTCCGACTGCTCCGACAGGTACGCCTGCCACCGGCTCAGGTGCTGCTGCGCCGTCGCCACCGCCGCCACCAACGCCGCGTGCCGGCCCTCCAACTCCCGCACCTGCCGCGGCAATCCCTCGTCCCCCGCCCGGCCGGCAGCATCCCCGGCCAACACGTGCGCCTCCGCGAGGATCTCCTCGGCCTGCCGCCGCGCGTCGGCGATGATCTCCGCGCCCTCCGCGCTGGCCTCACTGATCGTCCGGTTCGCCTCGTCCTGCGCCCGCACCGCCAACTCGATCACCATCGGGTCCGGGCCCTGCGGGGCGGTGCTGGGCAACGCGCCGTGGCGCAACATCTCCACCTGCCGCGCCAGGGCCTCGTTCTCCCGCCGCAGCCGGTCCACCTCACCCCCCAGCAACGCCACCCGCTCGTCCGCCGACCGGGCCAGGCCGGCGACCTCGTCGGCCGACAGCCACCGGCTGCCCCGGAACCGGCGCGCCTCCAGCGCGGCCACGGACCGGGTCAGCTCACCGTGCGGATCGGCGACCACCCGGTCACCGTGGTCGATGCTCATCGCGCACCTGTCCAACTCAAGTCGCGCGGTGCGGCGGGAGCCGCACCGGTCCACGTCACATCGGACGGCGCTACGGCAGCCGCGCTCGCCAGAGGTGGGTAGAGGGAGTGATCGTAACTTTCGGTCAGGATCCGCTCCGGCGTCACCCCCGACGTGGCCAGGGCGCTGATCGTCTCCCGGGTCATCTCCGGGCTGCCGCACACGAGCACCTCGGTGTCCCGCCACGGACCCAACCGCGCCGCGGTGTGACCGGCCGTACCGACCGCACCCTGCCACTGCCAGCCGCTCTCGACCGTCGGCACGTACCGGAGCCACCCACCGACCTCACCGGACCGCCACGACCCCGCCGGCGGCATCGCCGCCAACTCCCGCAACGCCCGGTCGTCATACAGGTCGTCGGGCGTCTTGCCGCCCACCACCAGAGTCGTCGGACGCCCCGGTCCCCGCTGCAACGCCTCCACCACCGCCCGCAACGGCGCCAGCCCGGTGCCCCCGGCCACCAGCAGCAACGGCAGATGGGGTGACCGGTCGTACGACGCCAACGCCTCACCCACCGGCAACCCCAACAACAACTGGTCGCCCTCGCGCACCTTGCGCACCAGATAAGTGGAGAACCGACCCGTGGCGCGGACGTGGAACTCGATCGTCCCGTCCGGACGCGGCGCGTTCGCCGGCGACAGATAGCGCCACGTCCGCAACTGCGGCACCTGCACCGGCAACGACTGCCCCGGCAGGTACTCGCACAGATAGTTCGGGCGGACCGTGAGCACACACACGTCGGACCGCCGCCGCTGCACCCTCAGCACCTCCGCCTCCCAGTACGGCGGCGACGACCGCACCGCCTCCGCCGCACCGGCCAGCATCAACCGCGCCACCAACTCGTACGCCGCGGCCCACTCCGCGCGCAGCGCCGGCGTCCACCGTGGCCCGAGGAACCGCTCCAACGTCAACAGCAACGCCTGCCCGACCTGGCTGTAGTGCCACTCCGCCATCGGCACCGGCCGACCCTGCCGGTCCTCGCCCCGGAACCGGCGGTGGTCAGCCCCCAAGCGCTGCGCGAACGACGTCACCACCCGCTCGTCGTCGATGTGGGTGATGACATGCCCCAACGCCGCAAGCAACTTGTCCTGCTGGTACTCCATGTTGGTCGGGAACATCGTGCGGACCTCGGGCGCGATCACGAACAACGTCGCGTAGAAGTGCTTCGCCGCCTCCGGACCGGCCACACAGAACTGGGCCCAACTCTGGCGTAACGCCGCGACATCCATGCCTCAGCCCTCCTGCCGGCGAGCGACGTCATGACGCTGCCGCAGGGTCGACTGCAACACGCCCGACGGCCCGTACGCACGGTCCGCCTGCCACAGGTTCGGGTTCGGGATCCTCTCGTCGTAGTAGCGGTGATGCACGGCATGCAACGCGGCCCACCCCACACTGCCGTTGAGCCACGACCAGTCACCATGCACCGGCCGACCCGCCCGCTCCTCGAACTCGCAGAACCTCATGAACTGCTCCGACTCGGTGTGCGGATCGGACACCCGCACACCGGCCAGCCGGAACGAGTGCAGCACCGCCTGGTTGATCACCAACACGGCGTGCTCGCGCCACAGATTGTCCTCCCGGGAGGTGTCCAACCCCAGCCCCCGGGCCACCGGCAGCAACTGGTCGTAGCGGCCCCGGTCCCCCATGTTGCGGGTACCGATCTCGTCGCTCAGATAGTGACCGTTGAAGGGAGCACAGCTGTAGTCCACCCCACCGATCCGCAACCGCATGTTGCTGATCACCGGCAGGGCATGCCAGCGCAGCCGTAGATCCTCGAACCACGGGTACTCCGGATGCACCAGGGCGACCTCCCGAACGAGGTCCCGGGACACCTCCACCACCGTCGGATCCTCATACGCCGTCTCGATGACCCATGGCAACAGGTCGAACCGACCCGGTACCGCGGGCGGACGCCACCCCAGACGCCGCGCCGCATCGGTCATCGCCACCTGCGCCGGATCACCCCGCACCGACCCGTCGTCCGTCCGATGCCCGCAGTACCGGATCAACTGGTCGTTCCAGATCCGCGCCCGCGGCCCCACCCCCGGCCGGTCGGGCGCGAACACCGTCATGACCGACTGGATCCGCCCACCGTTGTCCGCCACCGCCAGGTGCTGCGCCAACTCCTGCGAGATGCCCGCCACCGTCGTCACCTCGCGCCGGTCCCGGACCTTCAGCCCTGCCCACCGCACCCGTCCCACGCACCGCACCGACTGCCGCCAGGCGACCTTCGCCCCGTACGCCAACTCCTCCGTGGTGTGCCGGTACGTGCCGGTCAGCGCGATCTCCTCCCGGACCTCCGCGATCCGCCCGATCAGGCCCGGCAGCCGTCGCTCCGCGTGGTAGAGCTGCAAGAACTCGACGGCCTCCGCCGTGACGTCCTCCACCAGGGAATCTTGCGACCGGGAGGCATGAGCCACCGGACAGCCCGACGCGTTGCCGTCTGCGGCACTCTCACCGGCATCCAAGACCATTGCGTCGACGTGATAGTCAGTCTGCACTCTCGTTCAAATCCGATCGTCGGGCAGGCGTCGCCATCGCCTTCTGCGTCGTCCGTACAGGTTCGCCGAACCGCCACGTCATATCACCGTGGGTGATATGCACGCAGAAGATCGTGAACGCCGCACACAGGATTCACGGTGACGCAATGACTGTCAACAAGGCGACTCGTGCCCAAGGCGTCCACTGTCGGCATTTGCCTCCGAGCAGGCCAGATTGGACATCACCGCAGCGGCTCCTGATTCCCCAGGCCACCCACGAAGGGCACCCCCGGCCAGCCGCCGGAGATCAACCCGCCCGACGACGCGCCCGACGCGCCGCCAACTCGTCACCCACCGGATCAGCCGCCACC
The DNA here is from genome assembly GCF_059359355.1 of Micromonospora sp. ZG13. Lineage (NCBI taxonomy): Bacteria > Bacillati > Actinomycetota > Actinomycetes > Micromonosporales > Micromonosporaceae > Micromonospora > Micromonospora sp. ZG13. The sequence goes on along the minus strand of NZ_JCADBQ010000009.1, from coordinate 33,737 downwards.
GGCGCCTCCACCGACGTCGCCGGCTCCGACGGCAGGTGCGACAAGGACCCCTGGATCTCCTTGAACGCCCCACCGATCGCGATGCCGAACACGCCCTGGCCACCCTGCAACAGATCGACCACCTCCTCCGGCGACCGGCACTCGTACACGGTCGTGCCATCGGAGATCAACGTGATGCCCGCGAGATCCTCCACCCCACGGGAGCGCAGCGCCTCGATCGCCTTACGGATGTTCTGCAACGACACCCCGGCGTCCAGCAGCCGCTTCACCACCTTCAGGACCACCAGGTCCCGGAACGAATACAACCGCTGCGTGCCCGAACCCGAAGCGTCGCGCACACTCGGCACCACCAACCCCGTACGGGCCCAGTAGTCCAACTGGCGGTAGCTGATCCCCACCGCGTGGCAGGCCGTCACACCCCGGTACCCCACGGCACCGTCACCCTCGGTCGCCCAACCCGGCGGCGCCACACCCGGCTCGTCCAGCTCCGTACCCGGATCGGGATCTCGCGGCTCGTGCATCCGGACAACCTCCCCGCCAGTGCGGTGACACGTCGCTTCCGGGACGTGCACCCCTCGACACGGCAACCCTATAGCCGCCTTGAGAAATTGCCCCGCAGGAACCGTCGCGACACGCCGCGACACACGACAACGACGATCACCCACAGCACCGGACCGTCACCAAAAGTGACGCCCCCCGCAGGAGACCGGAGTCAGCCGGCGAAATCCTCCGGACGCACCTGGTCCAGGAACTCGCGGAACTTCTCCACCTCGTCCTCCTGCTCGTCCGGGATCACGATCCCCGCCTCGCTGAGGACCTCCTCGGCACAACGAATCGGCGCACCGACCCGCAACGCCAACGCGATGGAATCACTCGGCCGGGCCGACACCCGCACCCCGTCACCGAGCAACAGATCCGCGTAGAAGACGTTCTCCTTCAACTCGGTGATCTCCACCGCCTGCAACGGCGCCTTCAACGCCGCCAACACGTCCCGCAGAAGATCATGGGTCAGCGGCCGGGCCGGCTTGACCCCCTGCTGCTCATAGGCGATCGCCGTCGCCTCGACCGCACCGATCCAGATCGGCAGATAGCGGTCCCCCTCGACCTCCCTGAGCAGGACGATCGGCTGGTTGCTGGGCAGCTCCACCCGAACTCCGACCACGCTCAGCTCGCGCACCGCCGCCTCCGTGTCGTTGTCACCTACGCCGCACCGCGCCCTTCCCTGCACGGTACACGGACCGCGACACGGCCGTCCCATGCGCTACCTGCACCACGCCCGCGCCAGAAAGGGGTTACCCCGGCAAGCCTACGACACGCTTCCCGGGGAAGATCTTTCCGCACGCCCCACCGGATCACCGACCCAACGTCGAGCGCAACCCCACCCGCACCAACGCCGCATGCAACTGCTGCGACAACGCCACCAACTCCCGCGCCGTCTCCGCAGCCCGCGCCCGCGCCGCCGGATCACTCTGCCGCGCCAACGGCGCCACCAACTGCGCGAACAGACCGACCTCCCGATCCGCCGCCGTCCGGAACGCCCGCAGATGCCGCGGCTCCAACCCGTACGCCGCCAGACCCGCCACCGCACGCGCGATGATCAACGCATCGTCGTCGTACCAACCTGGCGGATCCGACACCACCACACCGAGGCGCTCCAACTCGCCCAGCGTCGACTCGTCGATCCCACTGCGCGCCACCAGATCCAACCGGCCGAGCCGCACCTGCGACGACCCGGCCGGCTCCTCCGACACCCGCCCCGGAACCTCACCGTCCGGACCCACCGCCACCAACGTCGGCCGCTGCCGACCCGGCGACTCCCCGGACGCGTCCCACTGCGCCAACTGATCACGGATCACCCGCAAGGGCAGATACTGGTCCCGCTGCGCGGTCAACACGAACCGCAACCGCGCCACATCGTCCCAGCTGTACTTCCGGTAACCCGCAGCCGTCCGCTGCGGCTCCACCAGACCCTCGGCCTCGAGGAACCGCAACTTCGAAATGGTCACGTCCGGGAAATCAACCCGCAACTGACCCAGCACCTCGCCGATGCTCATCAGCGGACGGGCGCGGGCCGCCTCGGGCGGCGTGGAGGCCGCAGGCTCGTTCACCCCCGGCCGGCCCCCTCCTCGGGACGCGGACCGGCGATGAACACCACCCGGAACTTGCCGATCTGCACCTCGTCACCATTGCTCAACGTGGCCGCCTCGACCCGCTCCCGGTTCACGTACGTGCCGTTCAGACTTCCCACGTCCCGCACCGTGAACGTCCCACCGTCACGGTGGAACTCCGCATGCCGCCGCGACACCGTCACGTCGTCCAAGAAGATGTCACTGTCCGGGTGACGACCGCTGGTCGTCACATCGTGATCCAACAGGAACCGGGCACCCGCGTTCGGACCCCGGCGAACCACCAGCAGCGCCATACCCGGCGGCAACGAACCGGACATCCGGCTCGGCACCACATCGGTGTCCGGCCCCTCCAGCACTTCGTCGAGCGAACCGAGATTGAGCGTCGAAGTGACGTCGAGTGGGGGGAACTCGTCGTCTGGGCGCGTCATGGGACCACCTCACGGATCTGTTCGGTCGGCGTCGGGTAATGGCGGGTCTGGCCGCCGGGCACTACCACACCCGGCGGCTGGCTCCCCGTGCCCGGAAAGGCAATTCCGCAACGCTGAACTATTGGATTCTCGGTCGACTGGGCGAGCCTAGCCAGCGCCGAAATGCAGGGCAACCGGACGCGCGGAACACCCACCACGCCCGGAAGGGACGCACTCAGCTCTCGGTGAGCTCACGATACGCGTCCGCGGACAGCAGGCCGTCGACCGCCGCCGGATCGTCCAAGGCGATCTCCACCAACCAACCCGCACCGTACGGATCCGTGTTGATCACCTCAGGGGTGTCGCCGAGCGCCTCGTTGCGCGCCGACACCGTACCGCTGAGCGGGGCGTAGATCTCCGACACGCTCTTGGTCGACTCGATCTCACCCAACGACTCACCGGCCGCCACCACCGCGCCCGCCTCGGGCAGCTGGACGTACACGATGTCACCCAGGGCGTCCTGCGCGAAGTGCGTGATGCCGACCCGGACAGTGCCACCGCCGTCACCCGCCACCCACTCGTGCTCGGCGGTATACCGCAGATCCTCAGGAATCACCAGACGCGTCCTTCATCCATCGGCGCACCGGAAACCCGGTGCGAGCCGCGCCGGTCAGGAGACCGGACGGGCGTGTTCCAGCTTGATCGGCGCGTGCAGCGCCGAAACCTCGGCAACCTCACGATCCTCAACGATCAACTTACCGCCGTCACCCGTCACCGACGCCACCACCCCGCCAGGAATGTTCAAGGCCGTACGCATCGTCGCCGGATCACCGATCACCGTGATCGTGAACGGACCCGTCAACCGACGCCCGTCCACCACCAACGCCCCGCCCTCCCCGTCCAGGAAGAACGTCGAGGCGATGATCCGCACCGTCGCCCGGTCACCACCGGAGATCTGCATCGCCTCCGCGCCCGCGCCCCGCAACTCCTGCACCGCGTCCAGCACCCGCGACGCCGAGATCGACTTCTCACCCGCCTCGAACCGCACCGACAACCCCGGTCCCGTCGCCGGCAACGTCCCCGCCAGGATGCCCAACTCGTCGGCCCGCCGCGTCGCCTCCTCCAACGCCGCCTGCCGACCCTGCTGACCCGACCGCAACTGCCGCTGGCTCTCCTCCAACGTCGCGATGTCCTGCCGCAGCCGGACCTCCCGCGAATTCAGGTCGTACAGGATCCGCACCAGATCCTCCTGCCGCGTCGCCGCCACCGTCGGATCCGTCGACGTCGTCTTGAACTGCACCACCAACGTGAACCCCAGCAACGCCAACAGCGCCGCGATCATCACCCCGGCCGAACTCACCCGCCGCCGCGGCGCCGGGCCGGCAGCCGCCGGCTGCTCGACGTCACCCGCACCGGCCGCCCGGCTCAGATCCACCGTCGCCCCGTCATCGGGCTCCCGCACGGAAGGCTCCACCGGCGGCGCCGACCGCTCCGGCGCCAACGGGCTCAACTCGTCCGGATCCGGCGCCTCGGGCCGCGGATCGGGCTCCCCCGCCGGACCCCCCGGCCGCCCCGGACCCGCCGGCTGCGGCCAGCCCGTGCCCGTCTCCGTGTGCTCGTCGCTGCTCATCGCCACCAACCTACGCCCGGAACAGGTGCCGACGGATCGCCGCCACGTTCCCGAAGATCCGCACCCCGAGCACCACCACCACGCCGGTGGAGAGCTGACCGCCCACCCCCAACTGGTCACCCAGGTACACGATCAAACCCGCCACCAGCACGTTCGAGATGAACGACACCACGAACTGCTTGTCGTCGAAGATCCGGTCGAGCTTCGCCCGCACCCCGCCGAACACCGCGTCCAGCGCGGCCACCACCGCGATCGGCAGGTACGGCTGCAACGCCGTGGGAACCGTGGGGTCGAGCCACACCCCCAGCACCACACCGGCCAGCAAGGCCAGCACCGCGATCATCGACCACCTCCGGAGGGGCTGGGAGACGTCCTCGAACCGGTCGGCCCAGGACTGACGGAACCGTCGACCCCCGACGGCGACGGCGTCGGACTCACCGAGGGCTGCGCGTAGCGTAGCCGCGGGTCCGGAGCCGCCGGCAGGGTGAGGTCCTCGGCCTCCCGCACACCGAACGACAACCCCGTGTCCTCAGCCACCTTGCGCATCGTCAACGCGCTACGGCTGTCCTCGTAGCGGTCCCGCATCGACCCCGGACCGATCGCCGACACCTCGTACGGGCCCGTCACCGGCCGGAAGTCCACCAGGATCGCCTGCCCCGCCGAACGGATCGTCGACATCGCCGTCAACCGCTGACCGTTGATCGCGATCGCCTCCGCCCCCGCCGCCCACAGGTCGTTGGCCACACCCTGAAGATCGCTGTAGATCACCCGGGACGGCCCCACGTCCGCGCCGGTCACCGCGTCCTGGTTCTGCGGGGCGTCCGCCAGGCGCACCACCACGCCGTCACCGCGCACCCGCCCCAGGCCGGTACCGGCCTCCAGGTTGTGCAACCGCGCCGCCTCCGAACCGCCCAGCGCCGCCGCCCGCTGCCGCGCCACCTCCGCCCGCAGCTCGTCGGCCCGCACCGACAACCGGTCCGTCTCGGTCTCCCGCTGCTTGATCTGCTCGACCAGGCCGGACCGAGCCTGGCTGCGCCCCGGCTCGGCCTCCAGCGTCTGCCGGTACGCCACCGCGAACAGGAAACCCAGCAGCAGCGCCACCACCAGGGTCACGGAGCGCGCCGACCAGCGCCGCCACTGCGCCGGCGGCGTCTGCCGCTCCCGACGCCGGGCCGCCGCGTCGGCGTACCCGGGATCCAACGGGTTACGGAACAACTCCGTGAGGAAGTCGGGGGCGTACACCCGGTCGGGACGTCCCCGACCGTCGCCCGGCGTACCCGTCATGCCGTCACTCCCCCGGCCCGCACCGACCGGACCAGCCGGGCAGCCTGCACCACGTAGAGCGCGCCGGCCACCCAGTAGAGCACCAGGCCCCACCAGGCCAGGCCCCAACCGATCGCCCCCGCAGCGGTCGCCGCACCCGGCACCGCCGCCGCGAGCAGCAGGACCGGGAAGGCGGCCAGCAGCAGGAACGTCGCGGTCTTGCCCACGTAGTGCACCGGGGGCGGACCGTAGCCGTGGCGGCGCAGCACCGCCAGCGAACCCAGCAGGAGCAGCTCCCGGGCCAGCAACGCCGCCGTGAACTGCCAGGGCACCACGTCGCGGGCGGTGAACGCGAGCAGCGTGGCGAGGATGTAGAGCCGGTCGGCCAGCGGGTCGAGCAGCTCCCCCAACCGACTGACCTGACGCATCCGGCGCGCGACCCAGCCGTCCACCCAGTCGGTGGTGCCACCGATGGCCAGCACCACGACCGCCGCCACGTCGGCACGCGCCACGAGCAGCAGGTAGAGGAAGAGCGGCACGCCGAGCAGGCGGACGAAGCTGATGACGTTCGGCAGCGTGAGGACCCGGTCGCCGACGGCCGACCCGCTCGTGGCGGCGGTGGCCTCCGGGTGATCTTCCCGAGCCGGCGGACGCGACACCGGACCTCCTCCGCGACACGCTCCGCCGCCCGGCCGAGCGCGGAGAACGTGGGCGCTGTCGGGCCGGCTCGCGCCGGCGTCCCCTGCGGCCCCCGACGGGACCTTCACCTGACTCGGCCCGCGATCGTCATGATCACGGGCCGGCTGATTGCGCTGCCACTATATCGGGCCGTCGCCGCTGCCCCCCGGCTCAGGCCACTCGCTGGTCGGTGTCTGGTTGTCTTTCGTGTGGTGGGTCACCACCCGTAAGGCATCCTAGGACACTAGTGGAGCGATGGAACCCACGGGCCGTCGGCGTCGGGCCGGGGTCAGGCGGTACGGGCGGAGGAGTCGGCCGGCACCTCCGCCGTCACGGCGGTGGCCGCGCGCTCGAAGGCCACCAGCGCCAGCAGCAGCTCGTGCTGCGCCCGACCCGGCATCCGGTCCAGCACGGCCTGCACGGCCCGGTGGCGGCGCTCCTGGAGCTCGCGCAACAGCCGCTCGGCGTCGGCGGTGGGGACCAGCCGCACCTCCCGCCGGTCGCGGGGGTCGGGGACCCGGCGCAGCAGGCCCGTCGCCTCCAGCCGGTCGCAGAGCCGGCTCGCCGAGGAGGGTACGACGTCCAGCAGCTCGGCCAGGCCGTTGACGTTGGTCTCCGGTCGGCCGGTGATCAGCGACAGCACGCGCAACTGCGTCGGGGAGACGGCCATCTGGTGCCGGGACACCGCCGAGTCGAGCACACCGACGAGCGCCTCCGCGGCGGCGTCGATCGCCGCGGCGAGATTCAGAGGTCGTTCCACCAGGTGTCCCCTGCGATCGTCCCGCTCGTGTGCTGCCGTCGCGACGACGGCTCTCACCCGTCGCCCCGCCCGGCGGAGCCACGCCAGTCCAGGCAGACGACGACAGCATCGTCGCGCAAATCGACATCCGCGTGCCAGGCGTGCAGTTCGCGCATCACCGTACCAACCGCCTCCGCCGGAGGTTGCAGCCGCGTGGACCGCATCGCCCGCGCCATCGCCCGCTCGCCGTACGCCCCGCGGTCACCGGGGTCGGCGGCCCACACGCCGTCGCTGACCACGAAGAGCCGGTCCCCCGGCTCCAGATCGAACTCCTGGACGTCGTAGCGGGCCTCGGCGAACATGCCCAACGGCAGCTGCTGTTCCAGGTGGATGGGCGTCACCGTCCCGCCGCGCAGGCGCAACAGGTGCGGGGAGCCGGCGTCCACCGCCCGCACCCGCCCGGTGGCGGTGTCCAGTTCGAGCAGGAGCGTGGCCACGTAGCGGCGACCACGATGCTGGTAGAAGACCGTGTCGGAGGCCAGCTCGGCCTGCTCGGCGAGACTCCCCCCGGAACGCCGCGCGTTGCGCAGCGCGTTCACGGTGACGGCGGTCAGCAGCGCCGCCGCCAGCCCGATGCCGGCGCCGTTGAGCACCGTCACGGTGAGCCGGTCGTCGTCCACGGACCAGTCGAAGTGGTCCCCGCCGACGGTGTACGCAGGCTCCAGCTGGCCGGCGAGATCGAACGCCGCGTGACTCACGCCGCGCCCCGGCAGCAGCTCCCACTGCATCTCCGCGGCCATGCTGAGCCGCTCCCGCCGGCGGACCCGGCGGTACCGGTCGGTCTCCCGGTCCGCGGCGCGCAGCACGACGGCCAGCTCACCGGCGACGTCCGCGGCCCGCTCGACGACGTCCGGGCCGGGCGGGTCGGGCAGCTCGACCAGGAGCACCCCGAGCCGCTCCCCCCACACCGACAGCGGCAGGTAGAGCCGCCACCGGCCCTCGTCCGTGGCGTCGGTCACCGGCTGCTGGCTGCTGAAGCAGCGCTGTGCCATGGTGTGGCAGGCGAGGAACTCCCCGCCGTCGGCGAGGTCGGTGTCCAGCACCGGCCAGAGCCCGGTGATCCGGTAGTCGGCGATGAACACGTCCGTTCGCGAGGCGCCCAGGGCTGACCGGATGGCCCGGTCCGCCGCCTCCACCACCTGGTCGGGCGGGGCCGCGCGAAGCGCACGCGAGACCTGGCCCGGTGCCTCCAACATGATCATCCTCCGAAAAGCTTGCCGTAGGGCAAGCATCATACGGAGGCCCGCGCCCCGGCCTCCCGGCGGGCGGGCCCGCCGGGAGCGCGTCGACGGCCACGACACGGGGGCGCCGGCACCACCCCAGGCAGCGCCGGCGCGTACGTGCTGCGGCGGGCGGCCGGCACCGCCTCCGCCGTCCTGGAAACCGACCCGCCAGGCGAGGCGGTCAGCCCGGCGAGCGTCGTGGAACCCGACCCGCCAGGCGAGGCGGTCAGTCCGGCGAACGGACGGCGAGCCCGCCGTGGAAGGCGTCCGGCACCTGCGCCGGCGGGCCGTCCGGGCGCCACCGGGTGATCGGCACGATGCCGTCGTCGGTGGGCGTCCAGCGGCCCAGCAGCCGCGCGAACGCGGCCGGCGCGCGCATCCGGAACGTCGGACCCATCATCGCCAGGGCCTCCGGGTGACCGGCCAGTTCCTCGGTGTCGAAGTCGACGGCGAGCAGGCTGCCGGGCGCGGTGGCCTGGTAGAGCTCGTCGAGGGTGCGCGCCAGCGTCTCGTCGTCCAGGAACGCGGCCAGGCCGAGGAAGACCACCCCGACCGGCCTCCTCCCCCACCCCGGCACGAACCGGTGCAACTGGGCGCGGTCGACAGTGCCGATGTCGGTGGCGTCGCCGTAGCCGTAGCCGGCCCGGTCGCTGCCGGCCAGCAGGCGCTGACCGAGGCGGATGGTCACCGGGTCGACGTCGGTGTAGAGCACGGTGGCCTCCGGGGCGACCTCGTGCACGTTGCCCATGCTGGGCACCCCGGCGCCGAAGACGAGGAAGCCGTCCACCCCCCGCGCGGCCATCGCCCGCACCGCCCGGCCGAGGAAGGCGCGCAGCTCGCGGAAGACCGGCGCGCACGGCCCGTACGCGTGCTCGAAGGCACGCGCGGACGCCACGTCGACCGGGAAGTGGTGCTCCCCGCCGAGCCAGAAGTCGATCATGCGCGCGGTGCTCGGCTGGTCGGGCTCAACCATCGACGACGCTCCCTCCCCGGTGGGCGTGGACAGCGTACCGACCACTCGGCCTGCGCGGTATCGGCCCGCCGACAGGCGGCCGGCCGCGATACTGGCCGGGAACCGGCGGGAGGTGGGCGGTGAACTCGGCGAACGGCGCGGCGGTGGTCGTCGGCGTGGACGGCTCGGAATCGGCGCTGCGTGCCGTACGGCTGGCCGCCGTCGAGGCGGCCCGCCGGCACCGGCCGCTGCGGATCGTGCACGGCTTCATCTGGCCCCTGCTGCGCGTCCCGGTCGACGCCCCCGCCGGCGGACCGCCCGGCGCCGGGCTGCGGGAGCAGGCGGAACAGGTCGTCACCGCCGCCACGGACGAGGCCGAGGCCACGGTGCCCGGGTTGCGGATCTCCGGCGAGATCATCGACGGCGAGGCCGCCGCGGTGCTGCTCGGCGAGTCCCCGGCCGCCGCGATGATCGTGCTGGGCGACCGGGGGCTCGGCGGCTTCTCCGCCCTGGTGGTCGGGTCGGTCGCGGTGCAGGTCGCCGCCTACGCCGACTGCCCGGTCATGGTCGCCCGGGGCACCGACCACCCCGACGGGCCCGTGGTCGTGGGGGTCGACGGCTCCGAGACCGCCCGGCTCGCCGCGGAGTTCGCGATCGAGGAGGCGTCCGTGCGCGGCGCGCCGCTGGTCGCGTTGCACGCCTACCGGCATCCGGCCTCCACCGGCCCCGGGGACATGCTGCCCCTGGTGTACGACGACACCGAGCTGCGTTCCGAGGAGGAGCGGGTGGTCGCCGAGACGCTGGCCGGGCTGACGCAACGGTGGCCGGACGTGCCGGTCAGCCGGGAGACCTCCCGGGGCCGCCCCACCACCGTGCTGGCCGAGGCGTCCCGGGGGGCACAGCTGCTGGTGGTCGGCCGGCAGGGCCGCGGCGAGCTGACCGGGCTGCTGCTGGGCTCGGTGAGCCAGTCGATGCTGCACCACGCCGACTGTCCCGTCGCGGTGGTCCGTGCGCCCCGCTGAGCCCACCCCACCGCGCCGAACCGGTCGTGGGGTTGGTCGCGGCGCAGGCGGGTAGACGACCGCGGTACGCCAACGGCGACGACGACCGGAGGAGGCAGCGATGCCAGGACCACGGCCGGGCAGCAACGCGTACGACAAGCAGCGGGCACGCATCCGCAACGCGATAGACGATTCGGGACGACGGGTGCCGGACGACAAGGCCAACGACGTGGCCAACCGGATCCTGCAGTCCGACCGCGGGCAGCGGGGCGTCGTGCGCGGTGAGCGGGTCTACGGCCCCAAGGGCGAGCGCGAACCGGGCGACCCGAAGTGAGGGCGGGCGGCCTGGCCGACGGGGCGATCGCCGGCGCGGTCGGCAGCACCGCCCTGAACGTGGTCAGCTACCTGGACATGGTCGTACGGGCGCGCCCGGCGAGCAGCACCCCGGAGCGCAGCGCCGGACGGCTGGCCGAGGTGGCGCACGTGGACCTGGGGCCCGGGGACCGGGCGGCCAACCGCCGCTCGGGCCTCGGCCCGCTGCTCGGCTACGGCATCGGCGTCGCGGCGGGAATCGGGTACGCCCTGCTCTCCCGGGGCCGCCGGATGCCGCTGCCGCTGGCCGCCGGGGTGCTCGGTGGCGGCGTCATGACGATGTCCGACGGGTCGATGACGGTGCTCGGCGTGACCGATCCGCGCACGTGGCGACGCGGCGACTGGCTGGCCGACCTCGTGCCGCACCTCGCGTACGGCGTGGCGGCCGCAGCCACCTGGAACCGGCTGCGACCGCCCGCCTCGCACCGGGGCCGCTAGCCCGGGGTGCTCTCGTCGTCCGCGACCGGCTCGGCGGCCGGCCCGTACGGCGACACCTGCCCGCGGGGCACCGGGCGCCCCTCGTCGCCGCGCGACGAGCCGCGGTTGCGCGGGTGCCCCGCGGGGTTGGGGCCCTTGCTGTCCTGGCTGGTAGCGCCCTTGTTGTTGCGGCGGAACTCCTCCTGCTGCGGATTCACCACGGGTCTCTCCTTCCGGGTTCGACCGGGTCCGGCGTCGGTTACCCGTCCACCCCTGCGGCATGCCCGTCGGGACCGACGCTCGCAGGGGTGGCCGGGCGCAGGGCGGGTACATCCCTGGGATGGGCGACGACCGGAAGGTGGCGCGGGTCCTGCTGGACCGGCGGGGCCGCACGTACGCCGAGGAGGCGGGCATCACGCTCGCCGACCGGCCCGCCCCGCTCTACCAGCTGCTGGTGCTCGCCACGCTGCTGAGCACCCGGATCCGGGCGGGCGTGGCCGTGGCGGCCGCGCGGGAGCTGTTCGCCGCTCGCCTGCGGACCCCGCAGGCGATGGAGGCGGCGAGCTGGCAGGACCGGGTCGACGCGCTGGGTCGGGGCCACTACCGCCGCTACGACGAGCGGACCTCGACCATGCTCGGCACCGGCGCGCGACTGTGCCGGGAGCGCTGGCGCGGCGACCTGCGCCGGTTGCACCGCGAGGCCGGCGGGGAGCCGGTCGGACTGCGCCGGCTGCTGACCGAGTTCCCCGGCATCGGCCCCACCGGCGCCGACATCTTCCTGCGCGAGGCGCAGGTGGTCTGGCCGGACCTGCGCCCGTTCGCCGACCGGCGGGCCCTGGCCGGCGCGAAACGCCTCGGCCTGCCCGGCTCGGCGGAGCGGCTGGCGGCGCTGGTCGCCCCCGCCGACTTCGGTCGGTTCGCCTCGGCGCTGGTCCGGGTTGCCCTCGGCGAGGAGTCCGCCGGTGAGGTGACCCGCGCCGCCGCCGGGTGACCGCCTACTTCACCGTCTTGTCGCCCGGCTTCGTCAGGTGCCACACCAGCAGCGCCGCCAGCAGCGCGAGCACGACGAGGCCCCCGGACACGCCGCGGCCGTCCTCCTCGCTGCGGCCGGTGGTGCCGAAGTAGATCACCGCGAGCCCGGCCAGCACGGTGACGAACGTCCGCATCCCTCGGTCCTTCACGTACGGCACGGTACGACGCGGCCCGCACCGAAGGTGGCGGTTCATTCCGTTTTCATCCCATCGGGGGCCGTCAGTCGCCGGCCGCGAAGCCGCGCAGCCGCACCCGGCGGATCACCCGGTCGGACACCTCCACCACCTCGACGGTCAGCCCCGGCAGGTGCACGGTCTCCCCCGGGCCGCTCGGCAGGTGCCCCAGCCCGGCCAGCACCAGCCCGGCCACCGTCGTGTACTCCCGCGACGGTCGGAAGTGCAGGCGTACGCCGACGTCGGGCAGGTCGTGCAGCGGGAAGTCGCCGGGCACCAGCAGCGAGCCGTCCGGTTCCTGGGTCGCCCCGGTCACGTCCCGGTCGGTCTCGTCGTACAGCTCCCCGACGACCTCCTCCAGCAGGTCCTCCATCGTGATCATGCCGTCGACGCCGCCGTGCTCGTCGACGACGAGGGCGAGCTGCTGGTGGCACGCCCGCAGTTCCCGCAGCGCGTCGGAGACGGGCAGGGTGCCCGGCAGCAGCAGCGGCGGGCGGGCCCGGTCGGCGACGGTCGCCGCGTCCGCTCCGACGAGTTCGCGGATGTGCACCACGCCGCGCACCTCGTCGAGCCCGCCCGGCCCGACGACCGGGGCGCGGGAGCGGCCGGCGGCGGCGAGCCGGCGCAGCCCGTCGGCGGCCGACAGCGTGGCGGGCAGCGTCGTCACGGCCAGCCGGGGCACCAGGATCTCCCGCAGCGTACGGCCGGCGATGTCGAACGCGCCGGTGAGGATCTCCCGCTGCTGCGGGGACAGGCCCCGCTGGCTGACCAGCATCTCCCGCAGCTCGTCCTCGGTCATCTCCGTACGGCTGGCCCGCGGGTCCCCGCCGGCCAGCCGCACCACCCCGTCGGTGGCCCTGCTCAGCAGCCAGACCGCCGGCCGGGACAGCCGGGCCAGCAGGTCCAGCGGGCCGGCGCTGAGCAGCCCCCAGCGCTCGGCGCGCTGCATCGCCAGCCGCTTGGGGGCCAGCTCGCCCACGACCAGCGTGACGAACGTCAGCAGCACGGTGACCAGGACGATCGCGACTCCCCGCGCGGCGCCGCCGAGGAAGCTCAGCGGCCCGACCAGCGGCTCGGCCAGGGACACCGCGGCCGCGGCGGAGGCGAGGAACCCGGCGAGGGTGATCCCGAGCTGGATGGTGGCGAGGTACCGGTTGGGGTCGCGCACCAGCCGCGCCAGCCGCTCCCCCGAGCGGCTGCGCCGGCCCAACTGCCGCACCTGCCCCTCGCGCAGCGTCACCAACGCCATCTCGCTGCCCGACAGGGCGGCGTTGATCAGCACCAGCACCGCCACCAGCGCGAGCTGGCCGAACTGCGCCCCCATGTCAGTCGACCTCCAGGTCGTCGAGGGAGATCTTGTGCGTCATCAGCCACCGGGCCAGCGCCGACATCCCGAACAGCCACAGCGGCGCGGACTCGGTGGTGCCGTTGGTCGCGAAGATCGCGAAACGCAGGTCCGGCGCCCGGTACGCCTCGATCCGCCACTTGTGCTGCCTGTCCCGCCAGACCGCGGAAGGGTCCATGGCGTCACGCTAGGCGACCGCCCACCCCGCCGGGGCGGCTTCAGGACCCGGCCGTGACCACGACCCGCGCGTCGTCGGGCAGCCGCCGGGTCACGCCGCGGCGGTCCAGGAGCTCCAGCAGCGGCACCGCGACCCGGCGGGTGGTGTCCAGCGCCCGCCGGGCGGCGCTGAGCGTGAACGGCTGGGGCAGCCCGGCCAGCACCCGTACGGCGTCGTCGGCCGCGCCGGGCAGCAGCACCACGTTCTCGGCCAGCCGCAGCAGCGCCCCCGCGCGTACGGCCGCGCCGATCTCCCGGGGACCCAGCCCCAGGTCGGCGAGGTGCTCGGCCTCGGGGGCGCGGAACGGGCGGTCGGCGTACTCGGCGCGGACCCGGGCCACGGCCCGGGCCACCGGCTCCGGCAGCGCGTCGACCGCCGACGCGGTGACCCGACCGGCGCGCAGCCGCAGCGGCGGTCGCACCAGCGCCTCGACCAGCGCCCGCTCGGGCAGCTCGAGGCGCTGGCGCAGCAGCTCGACCGGCGCCCCCGGCTCCAGCGGATGCTCCCGGGCGTGCCGGGCTACCTCCTCGACCAGCCGGGCGCCGAGGGCCCGCCAGTGCGCCGGGTCGGCCAACCAGTCGCCGGCGACCGGCCGGCCGGTGACCTCGACGCCGGTGCGGACCAGGTCGCCGGCCCGTGCCAGCCGCCGCCGGCGCAGCTCGCCGGCCAGGTCGGGGCGGCCGTCCATCGTCGCCAGTACGGCCGCGCGGGCGGCCGCCGCGCCCCGGCGGGTCAGCGGCGGCGGCGCGACGTCCAGCACGGTCACCCCGCCCGCGACGTGGTGCCGGCCCGGATCACGCAGCAACGCGCGGTCCCCGACCAGCAGCGGCAGCGGCCGGGCCAGCCGCAGCCGGGCGGTGTCGGCGCCGAGGGGCCGGACCCGGGCCGGCACGGCCGCCGCGCCGATGTACAGGGTCAGGGTGGCCGGCAGGTCCCCGGCGGCATCGGCGGCCAGCCGTACGTCCAGCAGGTCCGTGCGGTGGAACCGGCCGGGGGTGAGCAGCGCGTCGCCGCGGCCGAGGCGGTCGCGGGGCGTGCCGCGCAGGTTCACCGCCACCCGCGCTACCGCGGCGACCTCGGGCCGCGCCACGCCGAGGGAGTGCAGGCCGCGTACCCGCACCGGCTCCGCGCTGCCGGCCAGCTCCAGCTCGTCGCCCACCCGCAGCCGGCCGGCGCCGAGGGTGCCGGTCACCACGGTGCCGGCGCCCCGGACGGTGAAGGCGCGGTCCACCCACAGCCGCACCGGGGCGTCGGTGGGCGCGTCGGGCAGCCGGGCGGCGAGCCGGTCCAGCGCCGCGCGCAGCTGCGGCAGGCCGGCGCCGGTGACCGCGCTGACGGCGACCGCGTCGAGGCCGCCGAGGGAGGTGGCGGCCAGCTCCGCCCGGGCCTGCGCCGTCGCCGGCCCCGGGTCCGCCAGGTCCGCGCGGGTCACCACCAGCAGCCCGTACGCCACCCCGAGCGCGTCCAGCGCCGCCACGTGCTCGGCGGACTGCGGCATCCAGCCCTCGTCGGCGGCGACGACGATCAGCGCGGCGGGCACCGGGCCGACGCCGGCGAGCATGTTCGGCACGAACCGCTGGTGGCCCGGCACGTCGACGAACGCGACCGTCGCGCCCGAGGGCAGCGTGCTCCAGGCGAAGCCGAGGTCGATGGTCATGCCCCGGCGGCGTTCCTCGGCCCACCGGTCCGGTTCCATCCCCGTCAGCGCCCGCACCAGCGTCGACTTGCCGTGGTCGACGTGCCCGGCGGTGGCCACCACGAACACGGCTCAGCCCCGCCCGGGTACGCGCAGCACGGCGGCGCGCAGCGCCGCGTCGGCGTCGACGGGTACGCAGCGCAGGTCCAGCAGCAGCCGCCCCCGTACGACCCGGCCCAGCACCGGCGGGTCGCCGAGACGCAGCGGCCCCGCATAGTGCTCGGGCAGGGCGAGCGCCCAGGAGGGCAGCTCGACGCCGGGCGCGCCACCGCCGCCGACGACCGCCCCGGCGGGCACCACCTGCGCCTCGCACCCGTCGGCGGCGAGCGCGTCACGCAGCCGCTCGGTGCGCTCGCGCAGCGCGCCCGGGTCGGCGTGCAGCGCGGCCCGGGTGGGGGTGGCCGGGTCGCCGAGGGTGGCGGCCAGCGCGGCGAGGGTCAGCTTGTCCACTCGCAGCGCCCGGGCCAGGGGGTGGCGGCGCAGCCGCTCGACGAGGTCGGCGGCGCCGAGCAGCAGGCCGGCCTGCGGGCCGCCGAGCAGCTTGTCGCCGCTGGCGGTGACCAGCGCCGCCCCGGCCCGCAGGGTGGAGGCGGCGTCCGGCTCGGCGGGCAGCAGCGCATCGGGCGCGAGCAGCCCGGAGCCGATGTCGGCGACCACGGGGACGCCGAGGGTGGCCAGCGCCCGTACGGGCACGGCGGAGGTGAAGCCGGTGACCTGGAAGTTCGACGGGTGCACCTTGAGCACGAAGCCGGTACGGGGGCCGAGCGCGGCGGCGTAGTCGTCGAGGGTGCTGCGGTTGGTGGTGCCGACCTCGCGCAGCCGGGCGCCGGTGCTCTCCAGCAGGTCGGGCAGGCGGAACCCGTCGCCGATCTCCACCAGTTCGCCCCGGCTCACGACGATCTCGGCGTCGGCGGCCAGGGCGGTGGCGGCGAGCACCAGCGCGGCGGCGCCGTTGTTGACCACGTGCACCGCGCCCGCGTCGGGTACCGCCGCCG
Organism: Micromonospora sp. ZG13; assembly: GCF_059359355.1. Classification (NCBI taxonomy): domain Bacteria; kingdom Bacillati; phylum Actinomycetota; class Actinomycetes; order Micromonosporales; family Micromonosporaceae; genus Micromonospora; species Micromonospora sp. ZG13. Next base: position 17,408 of record NZ_JCADBQ010000009.1, on the reverse strand, counting down.
CGAGGGCGTCGAGGGCGTCGCGTCCGCGCCGGGCCCGCCGCCCGGTGCGCAGGTCCAGCTCGACGTCCGTGTGCCCGGTGGCCGCGGCGACCGCCGCGACGGCGGCGGGCGACAGCGCGGCGCGGCCCAAATTGGTGTGCAGCACCACCCCGGTGGCGTTGAGCACCGCCCGGGGCGTCGACGCGGGCAAGGCGGCCAGCGCGGCGTCGCGTACCGCCTCGGGGGTGATCTCGCCCCGGCGGGCGCGCTCCTGGGCGCGGTGGACGGCGGCCTTGACCCGCTCCCGACCGACGGTGACCGCCGCGGCGGCCAGCCGGGGGTCGGCGAGCAGCGCGTCGGTGCGCGGCACCCGCCGGCGCGGATCGGCCGCGACGTCCCCCATGGTCCCCTCTTCCGCAGCATGGCGGAGACGGACGGGAATCGAACCCGCCTGGCCCGGATCCCGGACCACACCGGTTTTGAAGACCGGGAGGGGCACCAGCCGCCTGAACGCCTCCACGCAGCAGTGAACCACAGGCCCGGCGGGCGGCCGTGGGCGGCGTCAGCCCTCGGCGGCGCGCCGCCGCTGGAGGCGCTCGCGCTGCGGCACCACCGTGTACTTCGGATCCTTCGCCGAGGCGACGCCGCCGTGGAAGATGCCGAACCGGGTCGCCACCGAGGCGCCCAGCAGGGCCGCACCGGACAGTGCGGAGAGCGTGCGACTGCGCCGGCCCAGCAGCGCGCCGGCCACCCCGACGGCGGTCAGGGCCCGTCCGGCGCGCAGCAGGCGACCGGCGGACCCGGTGCGGTAGGGCTCGCTGAGCAGCCCGAGCCGGGTCTCCACGCGGTGCGCGCCGTACAGCTCCAGGGCCGCGCCCGCCACCGCCATCCGCCGGGCGGGCCCGGCCTGCGCGGGCGGCGCGGCGATCAGCCCCACTCCCGCGCCGCTGGCCAGGGCGCTGCCCGCGAAGATGACCGGCAGTTCCGGGTACGCCTCGTGCCACGACGGCACGGCCGTGTCGGCCAGCAGCACCCCCGTGTACGTGGCGAGCGCCGGCGCGGTCGCCGCGGCGGCCAGCCCGGCGGCGTGCCCCACGGGCGGCAGCACCCGGCGGGCGAGGCCGGCCAACCCCCGCTCGGGCAGCCACGACGCGCCCTCGGCGACCGCCGCGACGCCGGCCGCCGGGCCGAACGCGCCGAGGATCCACGTACCCACGGACATGGGCGAGGTCGGCTTGGCCACCCGCAGCATGTGGTGGAACCGGGCGGGCCGGCCCAGGTCCCTGATCAGGAAGACGGTGCTGGCGGTGACGGCCGCCAGCGAGGTGACCCGGCCGGCGCGGCGAAGCGCGGGACGGCCGGTGAGCTGCCCGCCCGCGGCGAGCAGCGACGAGCCGGCGGCCAGCCCGCCGGTGAACAGGTACGCGGCGATGTCCCACTTCCAGACCGGCGCCTTGAGGATCGGGCGGCCGTAGTAGGAGGTGAACTCGGCCTCCGGGACGCGCAACTCCTCGCCGCCGCGCCGCCTGCGCCCACCACGCTCCGGACTCACGAGGAACCTCCCACGAACGCGGCCACGGCCGCCGCAGCCATCGCCAGCGCGGCCAGGCCGGCCCGCTTCCACATCTTCGGCAGGTCCCGCGTGGTGACCACCGGGTCCGGCGGCAGCCCGTACACCTCGGGCTCGTCGAGCAGCAGGAAGAACGCGCCGTCGCCGCCCACCCCGTCGCCCGGGTCGTGCCCGTAGAGCCGCGCCTCGGGCACGCCCCGCTCGTGCAGCGTCGCCACCCGGGCCGCCGCCCGTTCCCGCAACTCGTCGAGGGGCCCGTACTGGATCGACTCGGTCGGGCACGCCTGCGCGCAGGCGGGGGTCCCGCCGGCGCCGATCCGGTCGTAGCACAGCGTGCACTTCCACGCCCGGCCGTCGCCCTTACGCTGGTCGATGACGCCGTACGGGCAAGCGGAGATGCAGTAGCCGCAGCCGTTGCAGATGTCCTCCTGCACCACCACCGTGCCGAACTCGGTGCGGAACAGCGAGCCGGTCGGGCACACGTCGAGGCAGGCCGCGTGGGTGCAGTGCTTGCAGACGTCGGACATCATCAACCAGCGGAAGTCGGTGCGTCCCTCCGCGCCCCCGGCCCGCCCCGGCGGCTGCGCCCCCGGCATCCCCAGGAACTCCGGCCCGCCGCCCCGGCCGGCGGAGCCCGTGCCGGCGCCAGCACCGGTCGCCGGCCCCGGGTCGACGCCGGCGGCCATCCGCGCGGCCGCGTCCGCCGCGCCCGGCGGCACCCCCGGCTCGGTGCCGGTCGCGTTGCCGACGCCGGCGGCGACGGCCGCCGACGCGGCGCTGACCGACCCGCCCGTGGGCGTACCGGCGAACGGCGGGCTGCGGTGCCCGGCCGGTCGGGGCTGCTCGACGAACGCCACGTGCCGCCACGAGTTCGCGGTCAACGCGCCGGTGTTGTCGTACGACATGCCCAGCAGGTCCAGCCCCGAACCGGGGACGTCGTTCCACTCCTTGCAGGCCACCTCGCACGCCTTGCAGCCGATGCAGACGCTGGTGTCGGTGAAGAACCCCATCCGGGGCGGCGCGTCGGTCCAGCCCGCCTCGGGAGCGGGATCCAGCGGCCCGGACAGGCTGTGCGGGTCAGGAAGCATCGCGGCCCTCCCCGGCGCCGTAGGCGGGAGCCGGCGGGGGGAGCGCCCCCGGGGTGAGCGTCGGGGGCGGATGGCCGGGGACGATGCCCGCCCGCCGCTGGTAGTCGGCCACCAGGCCCAGCAGGGCCGGGCCGGTGGGCCGCCGCCCCGGCCGCACGTCACAGGTACCGATCTTGCTCTCCTGGATCAGCACGTTCGGGTCCAGGGTGATCCCGAACAGGTCGTTGGCCGAGTCGCCGGTCACCAGGCCCTCGAACCCGAAGTGGTACGGCAGCCACACCTGGTGGATGACCCGGCCGTCGACGCGCAGCGGGGTGAGCCGGTCGGTGATGAGCACCTTCGCCTCGATCACCGCCCGCCCGCTGACCAGGTGCGCCCAGCCCAGGTGCGCCAGGCCCGCCTCCGTCGCCAGTTCCGGGGACACCTCGACGAACATCTCCGGTTGCAGCTCCGCCAGGGGCCGCACCGTACGGCTCATCCCGCCCGCCGTGTGGTGCTCGGTGAGCCGGCTGACCGTGAACACGTACGGGAACACCTGACTGTGCTCCTGTGGCGGGCTCGGGTTCACCGAGTTCACCGGATGCGCGTACACCTTGCGGGTGGGGTTGGCCTGCTGCCGGTAGAACGGGTTGCGCACCGGCGACTCGGCCGGCTCGTAGTGCGTCGGCAGCGGGCCGTCGAGCACTCCGCTGGGCGCGTACAGCCAGCCCTTGCCGTCGCCCTGCATGACGAACGGGTCGTCGCCGGCGATCCCCTCCGGACCGGACGCGCCCTCGGGCGGCCGGTACGTCGGCGGCTTCGTACGCTCGAAGTCCGGCACGTCGTAGCCGGTCCACTGCCCGGCCGCCTGGTCCCACCAGACGTAGCGCTTACGTTCGCTCCACGGCTGGCCCTGCGGGTCGGCGGAGGCGCGGTTGTAGAGGATGCGCCGGTTCGCCGGCCACGCCCAGCCCCACTCGGCGGCCACCCAGTCCTGCTCGTGGCGCGACCGACGCCGCGCCGCCTGGTTGACGCCGTCGGCGTACACCCCGGAGTAGATCCAGCAGCCCACGGCGGTGGAGCCGTCGTCGCGGGCCTCGGCGAACGCGGACAGCGGGCGACCCGTCGCCACCTCGTAGCCGTTGATCTCGCGCAGCACCGCCTCGGCGCTCGGCTCGGCGTGCGGGCCGTGCGTGGGATAGTCCCAGGCCAGGTCGAGCAGCGCCCGGTCGCGCGGCAGGTCGGAGCCGGCCAGCTTCTCCCGCAGCCGCAGCCCGAGGTGGTAGAAGAACCACAGCTCGGAGCGGGCGTCGCCCGGCGGGTCCACGGCCTTCTCCCGCCACTGCAACAGCCGCTGGGTCTGGGTGAAGGTGCCCTCCTTCTCCACGTGCGAGGCGGCCGGCAGGAAGAACACCTCCGTCCTGCACTGCTCCGGCACGATCTCGCCGGTGGCGACCTCGGGGCTGTTGCGCCAGAACGTGGCGCTCTCGATCATGAACAGGTCGCGGACCACCAGCCAGTCGAGGTTGGCCATGCCGAGGCGCTGCGCCCGGCCGTGCGCCGAGCCGACCGCCGGGTTCTGGCCGAGCAGGAAGTAGCCCCGCACCTTCCCGTCGATCATGTTCAGCACCTGCTGGTACGTCCCGTGGTCACCCGTCATCCGGGGCAGGTACCCGTAGCAGAAGTCGTTCCCCGGCGTCGCCGCGTCCCCCCAGTACGCCTTCAGCAGGCTCGCCGCGTAGGCGCGGGCATTGCCCCAGAAACCCTTCTGACCGGGGTGGCGGATGCTGTCCACCCACTCGTCGAAGGTGGGGTGGTCGGCGTGGTGCGGCATCGGCAGGTAGCCGGGCAGCAGGTTGAACAGCGTCGGGATGTCGGTGGAGCCCTGGATGCTGGCGTGCCCCCGCAGCGCGAGGATGCCCCCGCCGGGGCGGCCCATGTTGCCCAGCAGCAGCTGGATGATCGCGCCCGTACGGATGTACTGCACGCCGACGCTGTGCTGCGTCCACCCCACCGAGTAGATCAGCACGCCGGTGCGTTCCCGACCCGAGTTGGCCGTCCACGCCTCGGCCAGCTCCAGGAACTTCTCCCGCGGAATGCCGCAGACCCGCTCCACCATCTCCGGCGTGTAGCGCGCGAAGTGCCGCTTGAGGATCTGGTAGACGCAGCGCGGGTGCTGCAACGTCTCGTCCCGCTCGGTCTGCCCGCCGACCTGGGCGCCGTGCGACTCGTGGCGCAGCCCCGCGGCGGTGTCGCGCTCCTTGGCGGTGTGGCCACTGCCGGAGTCCGACTCGTGGCCCGCGTACTGCCAGGAGTCCTGGACGTAGCTGCCCGTCTCCGGGTCGAAGCCGGAGAAGAAGCCGTCGCCGTCCTCGGTGTCGACGAAGCGCTCGCTGACGATCGTCGCGGCGTTCGTGTACGCCAGCACGTACTCCCGGAAGTCCAGCTCGTTCTCCAGGATGTGCCGCACCACGCCACCGAGCAGCGCGATGTCGGAGCCCGCGCGGATCGGCAGGTACGTGTCGGCCAGCGCGCTCGTGCGGGTGAACCGCGGATCGACGTGGAACACCCTGGCGCCACGCCGCTTGGCCTCCATCACCCACTGGAAGCCCACCGGGTGGGCCTCGGCCATGTTCGAGCCCTGGATGATGACGACGTCAGCGTTGGCGACGTCCTGCTGGAAGTCCGTCGCGCCACCGCGACCGAAGCTGGCCCCCAGACCGGGGACGGTGGCGGAGTGTCAAATGCGCGCCTGGTTCTCGATCTGGAGCGCCCCCATCGCCGTGAACAACTTCTTGATGAGGTAGTTCTCCTCGTTGTCCAGCGTCGCGCCACCCAGGCTGGAGATGCCCAGCGTACGGTTCAGCGGCCGGCCCTGGGCGTCCACGTCCTCCCAGGTCTCGGCGCGGGCGGCGAGGATCCGGTCGGCGATCATGTCGAGCGCGACGTCGAGCTCCAGGTCCTCCCACTCCGTGGCGTAGGGCCGCCGGTAGCGGACCTTCGTCTGCCGCAGCGGACTGGTCACGAGGCTCTTGCTGGCCGACCCCTTCGGGCACAGCCGGCCCCGGGAGATCGGGCTGTCCGGGTCGCCCTCGATCTGGGTGACCGCGCCGTCCTTCACGAAGACGCGCTGGCCGCAGCCCACCGCGCAGTAGGGGCAGACCGAGCGGGCCACGCTGTCGGCGGCTTCGGTGCGGGGAGTCAGCTCCGCCGACCGGCCCGACTGCGCCGCGGCGCCCCGGCCCAGCGGGTCGGTGCCGGTGAGTTGCCGGTAGACCGGCCAGCCCTGGATGAAGGTCCGCAGGCCCACGCGACACCCCCTCTCCCGGCCCGTGCGACGTCGCCACCATGAACATAGGCCAGGCCGCCGGGCACCGCGACCCGTCCCCACCGATCACGACCCCCACGCCCACGTCCGCGCACCGGCTCACCACCCCGACGCTCACGTCCGCGACCGGCGGTCGGCCCCGCCAGGGGTACGGACACCAGACGACACGACGCCGCCCCCGGGCCCTGAGGCTCGGGGGCGGCGCTGGTATCGGTGTGCAGGTCGCCTCTCGGCGAGTGGCGCGACGCGGCTCCAGCCGGACGGTATTCCGCGAAGGCAATTTAGGTGAGGCCCGGGGACACTGGACACACCGACACCTCATTCAACCAGCCGGCGGGCCGCGATGTTCCCCCGGCGGTGGATGTGCCGCTGGCCGGCACCCCGGGTTCGGGTGCCGGCCAGCGATCCCCCTTGTGGTGGAAAGTCGGTGTCCGTGGTTCTGTGTCAGCTGTTCCAGTGCTCGGCGACCAGGTCGGCGGCCTGCTGCTCCCACTGGGCGCAGTGGTCCGGGTAGGCCGACACCTGCACGGTCTGCGCGGCCTTGGTCAGGGGCATGTCCTGCCACCCGTCGACCTGCTTGAGGCCCTTGAGGAACGCGGTGGTCGAGTACTCGGGGTCGGTGATCTGCTCGACCGTGCCCCACCCGGAGGACGGGCGCTGCTGGAACAGGCCCTGCGAGTCGTGGTCGTTGCGGTCACCCAGGTGACCCAGGTTCTCCAGCTTCGACTCCTGCAACGCCGTCGCGATCGACACCACCGCGGCGCGCTCGTCCATGCCGGCCTTCTTCGTCGCCGCGATGATCGCCTTCACGTTGTCGACCTGCTCGTCGGACAGGTCGATGCGCGACTGCGCGCCCTGCACACCGTGCGGAATCAGCTTCGCCTTGTCCACCGACGGCTTGTCGGCCTGCACGGCGGCGACGGCGACAGCCGTGGTGTCCACGCTCGGGGTGTGGGTGGTGTCGGTCATCGGGCCGGCGGCCACACCACCGGCGAACGCGAGACCGGCGATACCGAGAACGCTGTTACGGATGATCGTGTTCATCACAGATGCTCCATTCGGGGGTTGGCACCCACACGCCGAAAAGGGGGATCGGCTTTCGCGCGGGTGCAAGCACCGTCCGGCGCCCAAGAAGATCAGGGGATCTCCAGTCGAACCGGAGGGATCTCCGGCGTCGTACCAGAGGAAAGATCAGCTCGGCCGTGCCCGGCCGGATGCTCGAACCTGTGCGGCTCGGAAGAGGCCGGCTGTTTCGCGGGGCGGGGGTTGCCCTCACGTCGGCCGGACCATGTGTAACGACCACCGGCCCGCCAACATTCCGGGCCCCGGGGCCCGGAATCGCGTCGGGGCGGCGTGGCCTTGCTCGGTCGTACGCAGGGTGTAACGACCCCACCCCGCCCACGATTCCGCCCCCACGATGCCCCGGTCACAGGCCGAAACCGGACATCCCGCACCCCGGGAACTTGACCACCCCAGGCCTGACCAAGCCCACCCGGACACCGACGCCGGAGCCGGACACGCGACGCAAGCGGGGGCAGGTGGCGATTCGCGAGATCTTGGTGCGGATCGGCCCCTGGAGGGGCACGTTCCTACCAAGATCTCCCCGAACCGGAACGGAACCGGAGCCGCAGTCGGATCTCCGCCACAAAGCCAGGCACCGATGGACGAGACGCGACCACAACACCCCCGACCCGGCCGGAACCGCAGTCCCAAGCGGCCCGACCTGGGGTTACCCTGACAGCATGCAGGCCCTCTCCCCCGCACCGACCCGCGCGGCCCACCTGGCCCGCCCGGGCCGGCCCGCCGTGGTGGCCCACACGCTCGCCGAGCTGACCGGCCCCACCCGTGGTGTGGTGGAGCTGCCGGTGCGGCTGATGTGGAACGCGGACCGCACCTTCGACCTGGGCGATCCGGACGAACTGCTCTGGATGTACGAGAACGTGCTGCGCGAGACCACCCGCGCGGAGGACCTCCGGCTGCTCATCGACGGGCGCACGCTGCGCCGGGTGTGGCGGCTGCTCAACCTGCCCCGGGGCGTACGCCAGGCGTGGGAGAGCCGCCACCGGGGGCTGCGTACGGCGTGAGCAGCGCGCACCCGCACGAGTTCTACCGCGAGGTGGCCCGGGTGGCGTTGTCCGCCGCGGGGCCGTACCGGTTCGTGCTCGGCGGCGGGGTGGCGTGGGCCGCGCACGGGCTGGTCACCCGCCCGACGGAGGACGTGGATCTCTTCGCGGATGTGGAGGGGGCCGCCGCCGCGGCGGCGGACGGGGTGCGGGCGGCCCTGGAGCGAGCCGGGTTCGGGGTGACCGACGCCGACCCGGACAGCGAGTTGGCCGAGCTGTTCGAGGGCTTCGACCGGGACCTGCGGGACTTCGTGGTGAGCCGGGACGGGCGACTCATCCGGCTCAGCCTGGCCCGCCTGGACCGGCACCGCAGCCCGGTGGTCATGGATCTCGGGCCCGTGATGGACGTGCGGGACCTGATGGCGAACAAGACGGCCGCCCTGGTCAACCGGCGGGAGGTCCGGGACTACATCGACGTCGCAGCCGCCCTCGAGCACCATGACGTGGCGGAGTTGCTGGAGTTGGCCCGCCAACTCGACCCGGCCCTGGACGACGAGGACGTACGGGCAGCCGGCCGCTACCTGGACCGGCTGCCCGACCGCCGCTTCGCCCGTTACGGCCTGGACCCCGCCGCCATAGCCCAGGTCCGCACCCGCCTGGCCCCCTGGCCCCGCTGACCCCAGCCCCACCCACCCCCGTCCGAACATGCACCTGTGGTGCCGCGCGAAAAGTGCGAGTCGCCACCTCCCGCCCACCACAACTGCGTGCTCGACGCCGAGGGCAGGGGCGAGGGGGGTGTGGCGGGGTCACTTCGTGGGGCGGCCGCCCGTCACGCCGAGGATCTCGCCGGTGACGTAGCTGGACTCCTGGGAGGCGAAGAAGACGTACGCCGGGGCCAGCTCGGCCGGCTGGCCCGGGCGGCCCTCCGGGGTGTCCTGGCCGAACTTCTCGACCTTCTCCTGCGGCATGGTGGCCGGGATGAGCGGCGTCCAGATCGGACCGGGCGCCACCGCGTTCACCCGGATCCCCCGCTCGGCCAGGTCGGCGGCGAGCGCCTTGGTGAAGTTGGCGATCCCCGACTTGGTGGTGGCGTAGTCCAGCAGCTGCGGCGACGGGTCGAACGCCTGGATCGACGACGTGTTGATGATCGCCGAACCCTCGGGCAGGTGCGGCACGGCCGCCCGGCAGAGCCAGAACATCGCGTACAGGTTGGTCTTCAGCACGCGGTCCAACTGCTCGTCGCTGATGCCGAGGATGCCGTCCTCCTGCGCCATCTGGTAGGCCGCGTTGTTGACCAGGATGTCGATGCCGCCGAGGTCGCGTACGGCCCGCTCGATCAACTCCTGGCAGTGCCGCTGGTCGGTGATGTCGCCGCGTACCGCGATGCCCCTGCGGCCGGCCTCCTCGACGAGCCGGACGGTCTCCCAGGCGTCGGCGTCCTCCTCCTCGCCCAGGTAGGAGATGAGCACGTCGGCGCCCTCCCGGGCGTACGCGATGGCGATGGCGCGGCCGATGCCGGAGTCGCCACCGGTGATGACCGCCCGCCGCCCCTCGAGCTTGCCGCTGCCGCGGTACGACTCCTCGCCGTGGTCCGGCTTCGGGGTCATCTCCTGAGTCGACCCGGGCGGCGTCTGCTGCTGCTTCGGTTGTCCCTCCTGCTGGCCGTACTGGCTGGTGGGGTCCTGCTGGGTGTGCTGGTCCTCGGTCACCGACGTCTCCTCGCGCACCGGTCGGGTGTGGGTCTTCCACCGCCCTACCCTGCGGCGGCGAGCGGAAACGACCGGCCCGGTGTTACACCGGCGGGCCCGTACGCGCCGGTGGGATGAAACACCCGGGGCTGCTGTGGCAGCAGTGGCGGGGGCTCGTTTATGGTGCGCTCGGCGCTCACCGGGCGTCGCGAACCCCCACGGAAGGGCACCTCATGACCTCTCCCTCCGGCCCGTCGCGTCGGACGGTGCTCGCCGCCGCGGCCGCGGCGGCGAGCGTCCCGCTGATCGCCGCCACCCCCGCCCAGGCGGCCGGCGCGGCCCGGTCGCGGACCTGGGACCTCACGATCCTCGGCACCTCGGACACCCACGGCAACGTCTACAACTGGGACTACTACTCCGACGCCGAGTACGACGACAGCAAGCACAACGACGTCGGCGTCGCCAAGCTGGCCGCCCTCGTCAAGCAGATCCGCGCCGAGCGGCGCGGCAAGGCGACGCTGGTGCTCGACGCCGGCGACACCATCCAGGGCACCCCGCTCGCCACCTTCTACGCCAAGCAGGAGCCGATCACCAGCACCGGTGAGACGCACCCGATGGCCAACGCGATGAACGTGCTCGGCTACGACGCCGTGACGCTCGGCAACCACGAGTTCAACTACGGCCTGCCGCTGCTGGCGAAGTGGATCTCGCAGCTGGGCTTCCCGGCGCTGGCCGCCAACGCCGTCAACGTGGCCACCGGCAAGCCGGCCTTCCTGCCGTACGTCATCAAGAAGGTCTCCGTCGGCTTCGCCGCGCCGCCGCTGCGCGTCGGCATCCTCGGCCTGACCAACCCGGGCAGCGCGATCTGGGACCGGGCCAACGTCGAGGGCAAACTGCGGTTCGACGATATGATCGCCACCGCGGCGAAGTACGTGCCGATCATGCGGGCGCGCGGCGCCGACATCGTGCTGATCTCCGCCCACGGCGGCGACAGCGGCACCTCCAGCTACGGCCCCGAGCTGCCGATCGAGAACCCGACGGCGCTGATCGCCCAGCAGGTCCCCGGCATCGACGCGATCCTGTTCGGCCACGCCCACGCCGAGGTCGCCGAGAAGTTCGTGACCAACGAGCGTACCGGCGAGCAGGTGCTGCTCACCGAGCCGTCGAAGTGGGGCCAGCGGCTGAGCCGGATGGACTTCACGCTCACCCGCGAGCGGGGTAGCTGGAAGATCACCAAGAAGACCGCCGCCCTGTTGAACACCAACACGGTGGTCGAGGACCCGAAGGTCCTCGCGGCCGTGCGGGCGCAGCACCAGAAGACCGTGGCGTACGTCAACCAGGTTGTCGCCCGCTCCACCGTGGAGCTGTCGGCGGCCGAGAGCCGCTACAGGGACACCCCGATCCTGGACTTCATCAACCACGTCCAGACCGAGGTCGTCGGTCAGGCGCTGGCCGGCACGTCGTACGCGGACCTGCCGGTGCTGTCGATCGCGGCGCCGTTCAGCCGCACCGCCGTCTTCCCCGCCGGCGACGTGAAGATCCGCGACGTGGCCGGGCTGTACGTCTTCGACAACACCCTCGAAGCCGTCGTACTCAGCGGCGCCGAGGTGCGCACCTACCTGGAGTACTCGGCGAAGTACTTCCGGACCCTCGCCCCGGGCGCCCCGGTCGACCCGGCGACGATCAGCGACCCGGCCGTGCCGGACTACAACTACGACGTCGTCTCCGGCCTGGACTACGACATCGACATCTCCAAGCCGGTGGGCCAGCGCGTCACCCGCCTGGTGCTGCCCGGCACCGACACGCCGGTGGCGGACAACGCGCAGTTCGTGGTGGCGGTCAACAACTACCGGCGCAGCGGCGGCGGCAACTTCCCCGGCATCGTCAAGACCCAGGTCTACAACGAGCAGCAGGAGATCCGCCAGCTGCTGATCGACTGGGCGCAGGCCAGGGGCACCATCGACCCGGCCGACTTCCACCAGCCGAACTGGCGGCTGGTACGCGAGGGCGTGCCGGTCTTCTGATCCAGCGCCGGACGGGCCGTGGGCGGATCGCCCACGGCCCGTCCGGGTGTCCGGCCGGATGAAGCCGGATCAGCGTGGGTCGCGGCCGGCGGCCATGCCCCCGAGCTCCAGGCGCGGCCAGTCGGCGAGGTCCCGCAGCAACTGCCGGTCGTGCGTGGCCACCACCACGGCGGCGCTCGTCTCGCGGATCGCCGCCGTCAACTCGTCCACCAGCGCCGACGACAGGTGGTTGGTCGGCTCGTCGAGCAGGATCAGCCCGGGCCGCCCGGCCAACGCCAACGCCAGGTCGAGGCGCCGCTGCTGCCCCTGCGACATCCGCCCGACCGGCGTGCGCATCGCCTCGGAGTCCAGCAGCCCCAGCGCCCCGAGCCCGACCGTCTCGGCGTCGCGGAGCACCCCGCGGGCCACCAGCCGCCCCACGTGACGGGCCTGCACCTCACGCGCGGTGAGGCCGGGGTCGTGCTCGGCGGTCTCCTGGGTGACCAGGGCGATCCGTGCCCCGGTCGCCCTCCACACGTGCCCGGCCGTGGGTTCGAGCGCCCCGGCCAGGACCGCGAGCAGCGTGGACTTTCCGGCACCGTTCGCTCCGGTGACCAGCAGCCGGTCACCGCCGTCGAGGCTGAGGTCGACGGGACCCGCCAGGCGCCCGTCGACGACCACGCCGTACGCCCGCACCTGTGGCGCCCCCGGGCGGGCGCCCAGGTCCGGCCACCGCAACGTCGGCGGCGGCTCCGGCACGTCGATCCGGTGTGCCCGCAGGGCGTCCTGCTGCCGGTTCAGCGCCTGCACGACGCCCGGCGCGCGGGACTGGCGCTGGTGCTTGCCGGTTCCCTTGTCCGGCCGCCAGCCGGTGGAGAGCCGGTCGCGGGCCTTCGCCACCGCGTCCGTCAGCCGGCGATGCTCGGCCTGCTGCTCGTCGTAGTCCTGCTCCCACGATTCGCGGTCACGCCGCCGGGCGTCCTGCCAGGCGTCGTAGCCGGCGGCGTACAGGCGCGGCGTCCGGTCGCGGGTCGGGTCGAGGTCGAGGAACCGGTCCGCGACGTCGCGCAGCAGCGCCCGGTCGTGGCTGACGACGGCGAGGCCGCCGCCGTGCTCGCGCAGCCTGCGGGTCAGGAAGTCCAACCCGTCGGCGTCGAGGTGGTTGGTCGGTTCGTCGAGCAGCAGCACGTCGTGGCGCGCGCCGAGCAGGCAGGCCAGCCGTACCCGGTAGCGCTGCCCGACCGAGAGCGTCGACAGCGCACGCCGGCGGTCCGTGCACGCACCCAGGGCCTCGAGCGCGACGTCGACGCGACGCTCGGCGTCCCACGCGTCGAGGCCGGTGGCGTCGTCGAGCGCGGCGGCGTAGCGGTCCCCGGCACCGGGATCGCCGGCCGCCAGGGCCCGGGACGCCTCGTCCAACGCGGCGAGGGCCGCGAACGACGCGGCCAGCGCCTCCGAGGTCAGGGTGCCGACGGTCGCGCCGTCGCGCACGGCCAGTTCCTGGCGGGCCAGGCCGATCGTGCCCGCCCGGTACACGGTGCCCTCGTCGGGCGCGATCAGGCCGGCGAGAACGTGCAGCAGCGTCGTCTTGCCGCGGCCGTTCTCGCCGACGACGGCGACCCGCGACCGGGCGGAGACGGTCACCGACACGTTGGTCAGGACCCGGCGGGACCCACGGACGACGGTGACGCCGTCGGCGCGGACGTGTGCGACGCCGCCCGGGGTGACGGGCGGGGAGATGGCTTCGGGGTTCGGGGTGAGGTTCAACGGTGCTCCGCAGCTCGTGGTGGAGCCGGGCAGCAGCAGGCGGCCGCCCGGCGGGAACCGGGACGGCGAGCGCGGATTCAGCAGAGGGAAGGCGCCGCCGTCAGCGGGCGGAGCGGACCTTCTGCGACCAGATACCTCGTGCCATGGCGGCAACCTTAGCAGCGCCGACGCGGCGACCCCGCCCGGTTTTCACCCGGCGCGGGGCGTCGGCGGGTCCCCGTCGTCGGTGGACCGGCTTCGAGCGGAGTGACCGTTTCAGCTCCCGTGGCGTCGGTCAGGCCCCGTTCCGCAGGTCCCACCGGTCGCGCTCGTCGCCCGGATCCGGCTGGTCCCGCCGCGGGTCGGTCTCGGTCAGCGCGGTCCGCTCCTCCGGACGGACCGCGGGCGGCAGCTCGCCGAAGCGCACGTGCCGCAGGAAGCGGTACTCGTCGTCGGTGAACGACACCCCGGAGTGGTCCTCTGCCATGGCTGCTCTCCCTCGACGTCATCATTCTGTGCGGTGGATGGCGTCGAGCGCCACCACCGCTAGGGCATCCTAGGATCCTGGGTGGAACGGTGGGGCGGGCTCCGGTCGGCCCCTCGCCAGGTCGTCCGCTCGACGGCCCGGCCGAGCCGGGCGGGTCACGCGGCCGGGAACGACCTCCGGACCACCTGCCCTACCGGTCCAGCAGCGCCAGGGCCGCCCGGACCGGGGCGCGGTCCAGCGTCTCGTCGAAGCTCGCCCGGCCCTGACAGAACCGCACGAACATCCGCCAGCCCGGCGGGGTGGCCAACAACGCGTGGAAGACCTCCGGCCGCCGGGCGAACACGTCGAGCAGCCGATGCCCGGCGCGCATCGACGGCACCAGGTCCCGGGCGACCGCGCGCTCGTACCCCGCCAGGTCACCGGCCGCGACCGCCGCGCCGGCCAACTCGCCGGAACGCAACGCGTAGCTGATCCCCTCCCGGCTCCACGGCTCCAGCAGCCCGGCCGCGTCGCCCGCGACCAGCACCCGCCCCCGGCGCAGCGGCGAGTCCTCGGTCCGGCAGCGCGTCAGGTGACCGGAGTCGTGCGCCGGCTCCACCCCGGACAGGCCCAGCCGCTCGACGAACCCCCGCAGGTAGGCCCTGGTCCGCTCCCCCTCACCCCGGGCCGCGATCACGCCGACCGTCAGCCGGTCGCCCTTCGGAAAGACCCAGGCGTACGAGCCCGGCAGTCGGCCCCAGTCCAGCAGGAGGCGGCCCCGCCAACGGGCCTGCTCCCGCGGCGACACGGGCAGCTCCAGCTCCAGCCCCAGGTCCACCTGCCGGTAACGGGCCCCCACGTGCCGTGCGGTCACGCCCGAGGAACCGTCCGCCCCGATCACCGCCCGCGCGTGCACCGTGTCCCCGTCGGCGAGCCTGAGGCGTACGACGTCGGGGTCCTGCTCGACGGCGCGGACCGCGACCCGCTCGCGGACCTCGGCGCCGGCGGCGACCGCGGCGGCGCGCAGCCGGTCGTCGAACTCCTCCCGGCGCACCATGCTCACCAGCGGCCCGCCGCGATGGTGGCGGGTGAACCGGCGCCGCCCGTCCCGGGTGAACGTCACCCGGTCGACCCGGTCGTGCGCCGGCACCTCGATCCGGCCGGCCACCGCCGCCAGCGACGTGCCGATCAGGCCGCCCCCGCAGGTCTTGTAGCGCGGGTGTGCGGCGCGCTCGACGACCAGCGTGCGCAGGCCGGCGCGGGCGGCGGCGCGGGCGGCGGTGAGCCCGGCGGGGCCGGCGCCGACGACGGCGAGATCCCAGACGATCACTGGTGCAGCCTAGGGCAACCCCCGGCGCGCGGGCAGCGTCGGCGCGACCGGCGGCACCGCCCGATCGGGTGGGCATCTTCGGACGCCCACCGGGTAACCGCGCGGCGCAACCGCCCGCACGGGGGCGGGACAGGCGAAGGAGGAAGGGCCATGCGGCAGGTGCAACTGTCGGATGTCGAGGAACGGGTGTACGACGCGGTCGCCGCGCTGGAGGCCCGGGGGCAGGTGCCGTACCCGGACCTCATCGCCGAGGAGGCCGGCCTCACCGAGGAGCAGTTGCGCGAGCCGCTGCACCAGCTCACCGAGAAGAACCTGTTGCACCGGGAGGACTCCCCCATGGCCGGGCTGGACTTCGGACCCCGGTTCTGTGCCCGCCAGATGGCGTGAGCCGTCGCCCGACACGTGATGGTTCGCCTCCCGGGGACCGGGGTAGCGCTCAGCGATGCCCGATCACCGGTCCACGGGAGGCACGATGAGCCCGGCGGGTACGCCACCGGCCGAACCCGCCGCGTCCCCGTACGACCGGCGGCGCTGGCAGGCCCTCGGGGTCGGGCTGGTCGCCGCCTTCATGACGCTGCTCGACGTCAGCATCGTCAACGTCGCCGTACCGTCGATGGACCGTTCGCTCGGCGCCTCCCCCAGTGACCTGCAGTGGGTGCTGTCCGGGTACGCGCTGACGTTCGGGCTGGTGCTGGTCTCCGCCGGCCGCTTCGGCGACGCGCGCGGCCGGCGTGCCGCGTTCGTCTTCGGGATCGCCCTGTTCACGGTGGCCAGCGCGCTGGCCGGACTGTCCCCCTCCCCCGCCTGGCTGATCGCGGCCCGGTTGCTCCAGGGCGCCGCCGCCGGCGTGGTCAACCCGCAGGTCACCGGGCTGATCCAGGAGCTCTTCCAGGGCCCCGAGCGGGGCCGCCCGTTCGGGCTGCTCGGCGCCACCATCGGCATCTCCACGGCCGTCGGCCCGCTGCTCGGTGGCCTGCTGATCGCTGTCGGCGGCGAGGAGCACGGCTGGCGCTGGGTGTTCTTCGTCAACGTGCCGGTGGGCGTCCTGGCGGTGGTCCTCGGCTGGCGGCTGCTCCCCGCCCGACCGGCCGGCCCACGCGATCACCGGCGGCTGGACCCCGTCGGGGTGCTGCTGCTCGGCGCCGGAGTGCTGCTCGTGCTGTTGCCGCTGGTGCAGCAGGAGTGGCGGAACCCGGTGAAGTGGCTGCTCGTGCCCGTGGGGCTGCTCACCCTGGCCGGCTTCGGGGCGTGGGAACGGTGGTACGCCCGACGCCAGGAACCACTGTTCGACCTGGGGCTGTTCGGCTTCCGGTCGTACGCCCTGGGTTCGCTGATCGCGCTGGTCTACTTCGGCGGGTTCACCGCGATCTTCTTCATCTTCACGCTCTTCCTCCAGAACGGCCTCGGCTACAGCGCGCTGATCGCCGGCCTGGCCATCACCCCGTTCGCGCTGGGCTCGGCCGCGGCGTCGGCGCTCGGAGGCCGGATCGTCGACCGCTTCGGGCGCCCACTGGTCGCGGTCGGGCTGCTCACCGTGGTGGTCGGGCTCGGCGCGGTGGTCGTCGTACTCGAACTGGCCCCCAGCGGCGTACCCGTGCCGTGGCTGACCGCCGCCCCCCTGCTGGTCGCCGGGCTGGGCAGTGGCCTGGTGATCGCGCCGAACCAGACCCTGACGCTGTCCCAGGTGCCGGTGCGGCAGGCGGGCAGCGGGGCGGGCATGCTCCAGACCGGCCAGCGGATCGGTTCCGCCGCCGGCATCGCCGCCGTCGGCTCGGTCTTCTTCTCCTCGCTGGCCGCCAGCGACGGGGACTTCCCGCTCGCGTTCCGGCACTCGCTACTGCTGGCCGCCGGGGTGATCGCCCTCGCGCTGGTCGCGGCCCTGGTCGACGTCACCCTCGGCCACCGCCGTCACGACGGCCGCCGCCCCTGACGGGCGTCACGACGGCCGGCGCGCCGGCGGGTACGGCTCCCGCCTGCGCAACCGGGCCGGCTCCGCGCTTCCCGGCTGCCGGGCATGCGTCTGGCCGGCACCCCGGGTGGGGTGCCGGCCAGCGGCAGTCGTTCACACTGCTCGGGTCAGCTGTTCCAGTGCTCGGCGACCAGGTCGGCGGCCTGCTGCTCCCACTGGGCGTAGTGGTCCGGGTAGGCCGACACCTGCACGGTCTGCG
>NZ_JCADBQ010000008.1:0-276479 GCF_059359355.1 Micromonospora sp. ZG13 | reverse complement strand
AGTTCGAGACAATCATGACCCCACCGGCCAGTCAGGCCGCGTGACTGGAACTGTCACCTATCGGTGCAGCAGACCCCAGCGCGTTTGAGGACGCCGGCTTCGAAGATGAAGCTATTGCTCCGGTGGCGTCGTGGTCGTCGGTCATCTGCCCGTCCCTGTGCCGGTGAGTCCGTCCGCCCGCAGGGGAGCGGGATACAGCGATCCACAAGTGGATCCCACCCGGCCCCGACTACGACCAGGAGGTCTGGGACGAGCAGGTCCGCCAGCACAAGCAGGGACACCTCAGGAACGAGCAACCCAAGGTCCGCATCCAGCGCCTCGTCTGATGCCAGCACTACAGCAGCGAAGTACAGAGCGGTGCCAGTCGAAACGAGCCGAGACGCGCCTCAGCAGACCGTTTGGCCGCGCACCGAGCCCGACCCGGCCCGCTCGCCGAGAGTACGCACCGACGAGGTCACTGGTTCGACCTGAGTATCGCCCGTCGTTAATAGTTGCAGGTAGCGAGCCCGTCGCCGGAACCACCGGTAACGGGCTTTCGCATTGTTGCCCCCACTGACACACGCCGAGGTGTCCGGCCGATTGGCGTCACTGCACCCGTCGGTTCCGCTTCAGGCGCAGCCGCGGTACTGCAAGGCGGCGTCCTTCATGTAGGCCCAGAGTGCCATGCCGTTCCAGTAGTCGTAGGTGATTGTCCACCCGTTGGCGGTGTTCCCGGTGGGGCCGGTAACGACCTGTCCGTAGCGGCGGGTGCCGTACAGGGTCGACTCGTTGGGGGCGGTGTACATGCCCGCGTAGTCCCAGACGACGGTGAAGCTGCTCGTCGTGCAGGCCGCCTGCGCCGTCCCGGCCGGTACGAGAGCCGTCAGCGTGGTCGCCGCGAGGCAGGCCGCCATCGTGTGTAGTAGCAGTCGTCGAACGGTCATTGCGCCATTCTATCGATGGTCTTGAACGAATGCAGCTGGCATCATCGCCCAACGCCGCTCCGTAGGCCGGCCACCGCGCGGTCTGGGCCGGCACTACCCGTGGCACGGTTCTGTCCCCGCCGTGCCAGGACCAACA
Source organism: Micromonospora sp. ZG13 (assembly GCF_059359355.1). Taxonomy (NCBI): domain Bacteria; kingdom Bacillati; phylum Actinomycetota; class Actinomycetes; order Micromonosporales; family Micromonosporaceae; genus Micromonospora; species Micromonospora sp. ZG13. The sequence goes on along the minus strand of NZ_JCADBQ010000008.1, from coordinate 275,420 downwards.
ACGGCCCGCCCGTACCGGTCGAATCATGAGACGCGGCCTAACCTCTGGCGATGCGACACGACACCGCCGCAACGGCCACGCTCACCACGGCCGAACGGGCGATCGATGCCCACCTCCGTGCCGCGCTGGCCCGGCTGCCACGTCACGGGCTGGCTGGGTGGCTGACCGAGTTCGTGGCCTTCGGACTCAAACAGGCATGGGCATGCGTCTTCGGTGCCGCCATGCTCGCGGTCATCTGCGCGGCGCACCTGTGGTATCCGGACGACGCCGTGCTCGCCCGCAACGATGCCCTCACCGTCGCCGCCGTCGTCATCCAGGTCGCGATGCTCGCCGGACGCCTGGAGACGCTGCGCGAGCTACGAGTAATCGTCCTGTTCCACCTCGTCGGCACCCTCATGGAACTGTTCAAGACCCACATCGGCTCATGGGCCTACGAGCCCGACGGCGTGCTGAGGCTCGGAGGAGTGCCCCTGTTCAGCGGCTTCATGTACGCCGCGGTCGGCTCCTACATGGTGCGAGTGAATCGGCTTTTCAACCTGCGCTTCACGCGCTACCCGAGACGCTGGTGGACGGCCGCGGTGGCTGCCGCGATCTATCTCAACTTCTTCGCCAACCACTACCTACACGACCTGCGGTGGCTGCTCATCGCGGCCGTCGCACTCGTGTTCGGACGCTGTGTCATGCATTTCCGCATCTTCCGGGCACGGTGGCGCATGCCTCTGCTGCTGGCCTTCGTCCTCGTCGCCTTCTTCATCTGGCTCGCGGAGAACATCGCCACCTGGTCCAACGCCTGGCTCTACCCGAGCCAGACGGACGGCTGGCATCCGGTCTCGCTGACAAAGCTGGCCTCCTGGTTCCTCTTGATGATCATCTCTGTCGTGCTGGTCACCTGGATCTCACCGCCGCAACCACCCGACGACAAGCAGCCACCCCAACCGGCGGAGAGTCAGACCTCAACGACGCCGGGTGCCGCCTCGGTCAGAGGCGCGGAGAGCTCTCCTACCGCCAGTTGATGTGCACGGATCTGTAGCCGATGAGCGGGCACGTCGTTCCTCCTGCCCTGCCGAGAAAATCCATTGCGAGTGGCCGGCACCGGATGTCGGATTGATCGGCCATCGCTCACAGGAGGGAACATGACACCCGTGTCGCTGCCCACCCCCACGCTGCACACCCCTCGCCTTCGACTGCGTCCCTTCGACGACGCGGATGCGAACGACCTCTTCGCGCTGCACAGCAACGCCTACGTGCTGCGCTACTGGGACGCGCCGCCGTGGAGCGACCGCGTGCGCGCCGAGCGGTTCATCACAGCTTGCCGGCAGATGGCAGAGGGAGGCACCGGGGCGGGGCTGGCCGTGGATCGCGTCTCCGACGGGGCGTTCATCGGCTGGTGCAGCCTGAACCCGTGGAACCCGGACTACCGCAGCGCATCGCTGGGCTACTGCTTCGACGATGCAGCGTGGGGCCAGGGCTACGCGACGGAGGCCGCACGCGCTCTGCTGCGGTGGGCATTCGACACGCTGAACCTGAATCGCGTCCAGGCTGAGACCGATACCCGCAACGTGGCATCTGCCCGCGTGCTGGAGAAGCTCGGGTTCGTGCATGAGGGGACGTTGCGGGAAGACTGCGTCGTGAACGGCGAGGTCTCTGACTCGTGGGTCTACGGGCTGATCAGGCGGGAGTGGCGGCCGTCGTCCGAGCCGACCCCCGCCCGCTGAGCCCTCGCTTCCTCTCGCGACGTCGCCCGGCATCCGGGTGCTTCGCTTCGCCGCGTCGAGGGCCGGCACCGGGCACTCCCATGCAGCGATCCGCGCGCTTGCAGCCGAACTGGCTCGTCCCCCGGTTGAGCCGTTTCGGGAACTCGCTCACGATGAGTGCAGCGTCCTGCTTCAAACGGAGTGCTCAGCGGATGGTTGATCCCGCTCGATCGAGCGATAACCTATCGATGTGTTTGCGACTGTTCCCCGGTTCGTGACTGGCTCGCTGGCCTGGGCGCTGTTGGCGATGTCGGGTTGCTCCTCCCCGGACGGGTCACCCACACCGTCACCATCCCGCGAGATCCGGGATTTCGACTTCGCCAACGCCGAGTGGTTCGACACGTCGGTGGCGGAGACCATCAAACTCGAACAAGGTTCCGCCAAGCGGAGCGACGACGCCTCCATCAGTCCAATGGACGGTGGCGGCTCATGGAAACTTCTCGACGCGCCGCGCTTCGCGGACGCGGATGGAGACGGCGACGAAGATGCTGCGGTGGGTTTGAGCACATCGGGCGGGCAATCCGTGAATGTTGCCTGGTACATCTGGCTGTGGCGCGACGGCTCCGCCCTCCAACTGCAGAAACCGATTGTGTCGACGACCAGGTGTGATCGCCCAATCGAGGCGGTAACCGCGGTGACGGGCGGGTTCGAGGTACGAGCGTTCCTCTTCCAATCCGACCAGGACAACTGCGGTGGTGGTGGCGTCGTGCCGATCTCGTACGTGGCAGGTGTGCGTGATGGATGGCCGGTTCGGGTCAGGCCGACGTATGGGCCGCTTGCGACGTGTGACCCGAAGAGATTGATCGTGCCGCTGCGCCCAGGCGGAGTGGTCCAGTTGCGCGTCGATACCGACGACCGCGCGCCGATCGTCGAGCCCGCGCAGAAGTACGACAGCCTGTTGGTGAGTGAGCTCGCGGTGTCGCCCTACATACCCGAGGAGCAGAAAGGGGACTGGGTGCTGGCGAGGGCGGCCCGTGGCAACGAGCTGATCTGCGGCTACGTACGCATGGATCAGATTCTCTAGGAGCGGCGGATCAGGTCTGGTACCTGGTCCAGAGCTCGACGAGGTCCGTACCGCTGCTACCCGTGACCAGGAGTCCGATGAGCTGATTCTTCGGATCCGTCCAGACGACCGCCCGTTCTGTCTGGCTCCATTCGAAGACGTGCAAGCCTGGGGGAGCAGCGGCCTCACCCGGCCTCAGGTTGGCCGGAGGCTTGGCAGCGAGGTAGCGGTTACGGACAGCGGTGAAGTCTCTGCTGTCCCTGAACTCGGCGAACATCACCGCCAAGTTTCCGCCGTTGTCGCAGTAGATGCTCTTGGACGGGGCAATCTTCGGACCCGGTTGCGAGGGGAAGCTCCCGTTGATGACCGTGTCGCCTGAACCACTACGGCAACCCGCCCAGCTCGGATAGCTGTCCCAGGGCGCCACGAAATCGTCCATCACGAACAACGCCAGCTCTCCCGGCGTCTTCGGCAGGCCAGCGAAGGGATTCTTCGGCTCCCCGGACTCGGGCGCGGACCCGTTTTCACCGGGCGATCCGTTACCGTTCAGCTGGTCCACCAGGACCGGAGCGGTGATCCCCAGTGCGGCAGCCACCGCACCGACCAGGAGCCAGGCTCGCGGTCGCCGAAGAACGCCGCGCTGCCGGGTGGGTCGGGGACCCTTGCTCGGCTGGATCCGGAGGTTCTGTCTGATCCTGTAGTCCACGTCGCTGCGTCCGGACAGCTCCTCGCGGATCCGCGAATGCGCGGGCCAACGGCGCAGAGCGACGGCGAGGCTGGAGGCCGCTTGTCCGGTGCGGCTGCCCATCCACTCTGAGACCTCCGCGAGGCTTCTGCGGTCACCGACTCGCGCGCTCAGCAGCAGGAGACTCTCGATCGTCTCGTCCAGCAGATCCCAGTGCTCACCCTCCTCGGCCTGGTGAGCCACGACCAGCAACCACCGGATCACGTCAGGCGGGTTGGTCGCAGCCTCGGGATCTCGGCTGACCGGCACGCGCAGCAGGCGTACGACCTCGGCCGCAGCCCCCGGATCGGCGGTGATCGCCCCGTGCGTCTGCTCGTCGGGAAGACCGAGCACGCCATCCCGTAGGATTCGGCAGTTCTCGTCCGACTGGGCTGCCAGTCTCAACAGTTCCAGCGGCGCTGCGGAATCCCCGGTCCGCGCCCTGGCAAGTAGCTGGCCGCCACGGTGGACCACGACTTCCGGATTGTCCAACTCGTCGGCGATCATCGCGAGCAGATCGTCAACGCTGCCGATGCGACGATCGACGTCATGCAGGGTCGCCGCCTTGACGATGGCCCGCCAAGGACCGCCATCAGGCAACAGGGGGATGTTGGCATGCGGCGGAACACCGGTCAGCGCCCAACCGATGATCTGCCCGATGCTGTAGATGTCGGCCGGCGGACCGGCGGCGTGGGCGTCTACGGCGAGCTCGGGTGCGGCGAAACCCTCGGTGCCGAACGCGGTGCCCATCCGCGTGCGGCGCGCGTCGGTCGTCTGCCCCCGCGGACGCCGCCCCAGACCCCAGTCGGCAACGACCCAGCGCCCGTCGAGCCGCAGCAGATTGTCCGGCTTGAGGTCCCGATGTATCCAGCCCTGTTCGTGCGGCAGGCGCAGCGCCTGGCAGATGGCACTTATCAGGTCACGCAGTGCCCCGGTCTCGGCCAGGTCCTTGGCCAGGGTGAGCGCGGTAGCCTCCGCGAGTGGCATGACGAACCATTCGAAGGCCGAATCGTGGTCGAGCACCGGCATGACATTGGGATGATCGCCGAAAATCGTTGCCGCCTCGATTTCCCGCTTCATGCGCGCGATCATGTCCACGTGCCGAATATTCACCCGCTTGAACGCCACCCGGCGGCCGCTCCGCTTGTGCGTGGCGGCGAAGACCGTGGCCTGCCCGCCACGGGCGATCGGCCGCGGATCGAGCGCGTAGTCCCTGCGATTGCCGGACGCCGCTGTCGGGACCGTAGCATCGTCGGAACTCAAAGCCTCGCTCCTGCGAAAAGGGGCACCGGGCGATGCGCGGCACCAATCATCGCAGATCGCGGGGCCTGAGACGATGCCCCATCGGTGGGTCCTCGCGGGCCAGGCACACGGTGGTGCTCCTTCGTCGTCGGGCCGGATAGACCTAGGGCCTGTGTCGAAGTCGGTCACAGCCACTCGTTGATGGCCGCGAGGTGGATGATGGCTTCGTAGCGCACAGCGAGTTTGTCGAACCGGGTGGCCACGGCCCGATTGCGCTTGAGGCGGTTGATCCCGCACTCCACGGCGTGACGTTGCTGGTAGATGTGCGGGTCGAAGGCCGGTGGCCGGCCGCCCTTGGACCCCTTGGCCCGCCGGTGGGCGTCCTGGTCGGCCTTGCTCGGGATGGTCGCGGCGATGCCCCGCCGGCGCAGGTAGGCCCGGTTCGCCTTCGACGTGTACGCCTTGTCGGCCAGGACTCGGTCCGGGCGGGTCCTCGGGCGGCCGGTGCTCACGCGGGGAACACGGATGGAGGCGAGGACCGGGACGAACTGCGGACTGTCGCCTCGCTGCCCGGCGGTCAGCACGATGGCCAGGGGTTTCTGTCCCTGCTCGCAGCCCAGGTGCAGCTTGGTGGTCAACCCGCCGCGGGACCGGCCGAGCGCGTGGTCTGCCGGCTCGACGCTGACCCCGCCAGGCGGTTCGACCTGCAGATCCCCCTTTTCCGCGCTCCGGCCGCATGCTGATGGGCCCGAGCGCTCGTGGAGTCCACACTGACGTCCCAGGTGATCCGCCCGGCCGCATCGGCGAGGGCCTGCAGTGCGGTGAGCACCTGCTGCCAGGTCCCGTTGCGTTGCCACCTGCGGAACAGGGCGTACACCGCCGACCAGGACCCGTACTGCGGTGGCACGTCCCGCCACGGGGCGCCCACCCGGATCCGCCACCGGATCCCGTCGATCAACTGCCGCCTGGTCCATGACGACGGTCGACCCGGCCGCTTCGGCGTCGGCAGCAACGGCTCCAGCACCGCCCACTGCACGTCGGTCAGGTCGAACCGCCTCGTCACCGCTAGGGTGTCCACGAGGTCTCCGGTTTTCAGGTTCTGCTTGGTCGCTGAACCATCTACCGGAGACCTCACCCATTTTCGATCTTCGACACGCCGAGCGGTCACGCCAGCTCAGGCACCACCGCCGACTTCGACACAGGCCCTAGGGCTGCTCGATCGCAGGCGTCGTCGGGGTGTGCGCGAGCGATGAAGTCCCGCAACGGTTCCGGGTCGCCCTGGTTGGTGAGGGACGCGACGGTCGAGCGGGCGTCGGGCCACAGCGGTGGCCAGGAGGGAAAGGTGGTTCGGCGGGCTCGGGCGGTGGTCCGGGTGAGCCATCCTGCCGCTGCCCTGGTGGGGTCCATGCCGGCAAGGAAACAGGCTTGGCGGTGTAGCAGCACGTTCGGATCCCGTCCGGCTGTGGCACGGTCGGCGAGCACATCGAAGCAGGGCAACCGTGCCAGCAGAACCGGGATGAACAGTGCGGCGCGTCAGTGGATGAGCCGGTCGAGCAGATCGAACCGTTCGTACGGCTGGTTGTAGTCGCCGAAGTGCCCGTCGTCGCGCACGATCTGGGTGCCGCCGAGCCGCTCGAACATGGCTCGCCCCTGTCGGTCGTCGCAGCCGTACGGATCCTCGCGGGAGTTGATGAAGTAGATGTCCCGCACGTGCGACCGGATCGCGGCCCAGTCGTAGCCCTGCTGGAGGACCGGCTCCTTCTCGGTGTTGGGCGGGGTGCAGTAGCCGGCGACCAGGATCGCCTGGGCGACGGTCACGTCCAGGTGTTCCAGGAGCGCGAGCAGGAGGGCCGCGCCGCCGGAATGGCCCACGAGGACCGTGTCCTCGGTGAAGCGGTGCGCGTCCAGCACCTTCGGCAGGAACGTGGCTATCGGCTCGACGTTGATGCCCGGGTGGTGCGGCACCTCGACGGCGTACCCCCGGGCCGCGAGCCGCCCTGCCAGCCAGGGATACCAGCACATGTCCGGGTTGCCGCCGGTCCCGTGGAAGATGATCGCTCTGCGCCCCACCGTGCTCCCTTCACACCGACGTCCTGGTCACACCGCTTGATCCCGCTACCGCTGCGCTTCGAAGTGCTCCTTCATGGCGGGGTAGTAGTCGTCGAAGTCCGGTGCCGGCTGGCCGTCGCGCGAGGCTGCCAAGGCGTCCAGGTAGTACTCCCAGCCCGGTCCGACCTCGCCGACGCCCTCCGTGCCGGTCAGGTGCTGTGTGAACCGAAGCTCGGTCACGCCCGCGCTCTCGACCAGCGTCATGTCCAGGTGCCAGCTGCCGTGCTCGTCCACTGCGGAGACCGCCAGCCGGCGCGGCGGTTCGCACGCGTCGATGGTCATGTCCATCCAGGGCGTGCCCTCCTCGTACGCCATCTGGACCTTGATCGTGCGTCCCGGCGCGGCGTCGCCCTGCCACGGGCCGAACCAGCGTGCCGTGCGTGCCGGATCGGTGAGGCTGGCCCAGACGTCAGCCACGGGAGCGCGGAACGTGCGGGTCAGCACGAGGTCGTCGCCGATCAGTCGGCCGGTGGGTGTCGGGCTCATGCGGTCTCCTTCTGGGATGGGTGCCGCCCGGCGGCCGTCTGCCGCTCGCGGCGGGTGCGGTAGACCTCGGTCTCCAGCGCGTCGAGGCGGTGCTGCCAGCCGGACGGGCGCATCAGCCGTCCCAGCCACCCGGCCAGCTCGTCGAGCGGCGCGGTGACCAGTGTGTAGACCCGCCTGCGTCCGTCGGCCGTGTCGCGGACCAGGCCGGCCTCGCGTAACACGCGCAGGTGACGGCTGACGGCCGGCCGGCTGATCACGAACCGGTCGGCGATCTGGCCGGCCGAGAGCGGCCCGTCGCGCAGCATCAGCAGGATCTCCCGCCGCACCGGATCGGCGATCGCGGCCGCCACCTCGTCCACGCCGGAAGGGTAACCAGGTTGTTACACGTTCCGCAACGCTGATCCGCCGGCCTGGCCCCAGCTCCCGACGGCAGCCCGTGAACCGGTGCGCCAACGGCTCACGTGTTGTCGAGCACGAACGCTCTCATGAGCTGCGCGCACTCCGCCGCGTGCGTCTCCAACAGCAGGTGGCCGCCGTCGTAGATGTGCGCGTCCATGCGTTCGAGGACGCGGTGGTAGGCGAGGACCTCGTCGACGTCGAAGTAGGCGTCGTGTCGTCCCCAGAGCACGAGCGCTGGCGGCTGGTGGGCGCGGTGGTATGCGGCGAGTTCGTCGAAGCGGGCGACGTGGTTGGCGTAGTCGGTGAACAGCGCGAACTGCGCGTCGACGTTGCCGGGTCGGCTCATGCGCTCCCAGTCGAGGTGCCACGACTCGGGAGCGTGCAGGGTGCGCAGGCGCTCGGGCAGCCCGGCCAGGTACTGCTCGCGGGTGCCTTCGAAGGTCAACCAGTCCGGCAGCTCGGCGCGCGTGGCGTCGGTCGGGTCGGCCCAGTAGGCCCTGGCGCTGTCCCACTGCCCGCCGAGGCCGTCGTCGTGCGCGTTGCCACTCTGGACGATGAGGCCGCGGATGCGGGTCGGGGCGCGGGTGGCCAGGTGGTATCCCACCGGCGCGCCGAAGTCGTGCAGGTAGACGAAGAACCGCTCGATCCCGAGCTGGTCGAGAAGGTTCCCGATCGTCCGGGAGAGGTTCTCGAACGTGTAGTCGTAGGTGTCGACGGTCGGCGACGAGGACATCCCGAAGCCGGGCAGGTCCGGCGCGATAACGTGCGCGACGTCGGCGAGTGTGGGCATGACCTCGCGGAACGTGTGCGACGAGCTGGGGAAGCCGTGCAGCAGCAGTACCGCCGGCTGGTCGGGGCGCCCGGCCTCGCGGAAGAACACCTCCAGCCTGTCGACGTCGGCCCGTCGATGGCGGACCTTCCGGATGGCCTGCATCGCGTCCTCCTCCTGGCCTGCCTGGCGAGGTCGGCCGTCGGTACCGGCGGCGGGATCGGTGGGCGGTGCCGGTGGTCACCGCCGCGATCCGACGACGGTGAGGATCAGACGTACGCGGGCCGCCCGGCGCGTACCGCTGTCACCAGCCCATCGTGCCGGAGCCGGAGCGACGTCGTCCGGTGACCTCGACATTCCTGTCCGGATCTGCCGGACGGTGTCAGGGGCCGTGCGGTCGCCGCGCAGCAGGTAACGTGCGGATCGCCGGGGTGAGGGGGCAACAGGTGACGACTGGTGGTTTCTCGCCGAAACGGCTGGTTCGGGTCCGAGAGTTGATCGAGCGTCTCGTCGCCTCCGGCTTCGTCCCGGGTGTGGTGGCTGTCCTCGCCCGCCACGGCGAGGTGCACATCGAGACGACGGGCGATCTCGCGTTCGAGGGCGCGGGGTCGACAACGCCGATGGCGGGCGACACGATCTGTCGCCTGGGCTCGATGACGAAGCCGATCGTCGCCGCGTGTGCGATGACGCTCGTCGAGGACTGCACCCTCCGCCTCGACGACCCGGTCGACGACCTCCTCCCGGAACTGGCGGACATGACCGTGCTCACCGACCCGCACGGGCCGCTGGAGGACACCGTCGCGGCGAAGCGCGCGATGACGCTGCGGGACCTGCTGGCCGGCACCCTCGGCACCGGCATGGTCCCTGCCGAGCCGGGAACGGTTCCGATCGCCGACGCACTGGACACCCTCGGCGAGCCGCCGCCGGACGAGTGGATCCGCCGGCTCGGCGCGCTTCCACTCATCCACCAGCCGGGTGAGCGCTGGATGTACGACACCGCCGCCAAGGTGACGGGCGTGCTCATCGCCCGGGCCACCGGCATGTCCTTCGGGGACGCCCTGCGCGAGCGGATCTGCGGTCCGCTCGGAATGAAGGACACCGCCTTCAGCGTGCGCGCCGAGGACATCGGCCGGCTGGCGACGGCGTACGAACGCGACAACGCCGACACGGGCGAGCCGGTCGTCGAAGACACCCCCGACGGGCGGTGGAGTCGGCCGCCGGCGTTCGAGTCGGGCGGCGGCGGGCTCGTCTCGACCGCAGACGACTTTCTCGCGTTCGCCTCGGCCCTGCTCGCGGGCGGCACCCGTCGCGGCGAACGGGTGCTCTCGCGGCCGTCGGTGACCCTGATGACCACCGACCACCTGACGCCGGCGCAGAAGGCGGTCTCCGGTTTCTGGCCCGGATACTTCGACAGCATCGGCTGGGGTCTCGGGATGTCGGTGCGCACCCGCCGCACGCACCTCGGCCCATCGGTCGGCGCCTACGGGTGGCCCGGCTTCTACGGCACCGCCTGGTACAACGATCCCGCCGAGGATCTGTCGGCGATCTTCATGATGCAGCGGGCGCACGCCGGCGACCAGCGGTTGCCGATGTGGCTCGACCTCTGGACCGCCGTCTACCAGGCGATCGACGACTGACCGCAGGGGCGGAGACCGGGTCACGGTCTGGGATGCTCTGCCCATGCCTTCCTACCCGCCCACCTTCGACGACCGGGTCGTCGCGCAACCGGCCCGCGCCCAGTTCGAGGCGTTCCTCGACGAGCACCGTGGCGCGCTCAACGGCTGCCTGGACGGGCTGACCGAGGAACAGGCGCGTCGCTCGTTGGTGGCCTCCCGGACCACACTGCTCGGTCTCGTGAAGCACGCGACCTTCGTGGAGAAGGTCTGGTTCGACGAAGCCGTCACGGGCCGCTCGCGCGCGGAGATCGGTATCCCGGCGAGGTCGGAGGATTCGTTCATCCTCGATGACGACGACACGATCGCCAGCGTCCGGCACGCGCACCGCGAAGCCTGCGCGGCATCACGCCGTGCGACGTCGTCCCTGGGCCTGGACGACATCCTCCACGGGCACCGGCGGGGCCCGCTTCCGCTGCGCTGGGTGTATCTCCACGTGCTGCGCGAGCTCGCCCAGCACTGCGGGCACGCCGACATCCTTCGCGAGCAGCTCAGCAACGAGTAGCGCGCCGACGTCCGCTGACGACGCTCCCGCATGGCGGGCGTCCGGCCGGGTAACTGCCGATCATGACCTTTTCGATCGCGGCGCGGTGTCCGCGTACCGGCCAGCTCGGGGTGGGCGCCCTGACCGCCGGCCCCGCGGTCGGCAAGCTCGTCGCACACGTCAACTGCTCCGGTGGCGCGGTGGCGACCCAGGCCACCCACAACCCCTTCCTGGCGTACGACGGCCTGCCGCTGCTCGCCGAGGGCCGCTCGCCGCAGGACGTCCTGACCGAACTGCTGGCCCGCGACCCGGGTCGGGAGGTGCGGCAGGTCGGCATGGTCGACCGTCAGGGGCGCTCGTACGCCTTCACCGGCTCCCGTGCGCGGGAGTGGGCGGGGCACCACACCGGGCCGGGTTACGCGGCGCAGGGCAACCGCCTGGTGGGCCCGGCGACCCTTGCGGAGATCGTCCGGGTGTTCGAGGACAGCCGGGAACTGGACCTGGCGGAGCGGCTCGTGCTGGCCATCGAGGCGGGCGAGGAGGCCGGCGGCGACCGGCACGGCGCACGATCCGCGACCGTGACGGTGATCAGCGACCAGCCGTACCCACTGTGGGACGTGCGGGTCGACGACGCCGACCATCCGGCGCGGGAACTGCGGCGGCTGCACTGCCTCTTCCAGGATCAGGTGCTGCCGATGATCCAGCAGTTGCCCACCCGCGACGACCCCATGGGCGAGGCCGCGCGGCAGGAACTCGGGTAGCGACAACGTGCGCGGGCGCCGACTCGGGACGACGCAGGGGCAGGCTCGGTCGGGGCACATGATCGCGCGCCACGCGGTCACCGGCCGGGGAACGCGAGCCGGTGACCGCGCAGCCGACCTGATGGCCGGGCGGCGGTGTGTCGGCGACGCCTCGGGGTAGCGATGAGGAAGGAAGCCGGATCCCGAGGAGGACGAGATGACCGATCCCAGGTACGTACCGGTCGGGTTGGCGGCCGCCGGCAGGTTGACCGAGGACGACAGCGACGGCGCCACCTCCGGCGGAGAGATCGTCGGCGCGGACGACGTGGCCGCCGACGCCGCCCGCGCCGGGGCCGACGTGGACCTGTCCGGGGCCAGCCGCGACAGCGACGGCGTCCCGACCGGCGCGGCCGACGCCGAGGCCGACCGCGACCGCGCCACCGGCGGAGTCTGACCCGACGAGACATGGCCCCGCCCCGCCGGCCACCGGCGGGGCGGGGCGCTGCCGGGACGGATCAGCCGACGACCGGGCCGCCGGCCTGCGCCGTCGGTATCCGCACGTCGGGCAGGTCGCCCAGGGCCCGCACGGCGGTGACGGCGGCGTAGCCGTCGGCCAGCCAGGCCAGGTCGGTGCCGGGGACGTGGCGGGCGCCGTTCCCCTCGATGGCCGTACGGACGTAGTCGTGGCCGCTCTCGACGATGGCGACCTGCACCTGCCCGAACGGGGCGAGGGTGGCCTGGCGCAGCCCAGCGACCTGCCCGGCCGGCAGGTCGGGCACGTTGAGGTTCAGCACCGTGCCGGGGTCCGCGTCGATCAGCCAGGGCAGCAGGTCCCCGGCCAGCCCGGCGGCGGTGGACCAGTGGCGGGCCTCGTCGTCGACGGTGTCCAGCACGTCGATCGCCGCGCCCGCGCTGCCCGCGCTCGCCGTCGCCGGCGACAGCACGTCCAGCGACACGGCCAACGCCCGGGCGCCGCCGTTGCCGGCGGTCAACGCCGCGCCCACGGTGCCCGAGTGCAGGATCGCGTGTCCCGCGTTCGCGCCCCGGTTGATGCCCGAGAGCACCAGCTGTGGAGGCGGCCCGAACACACCGAGCCCGGCCAGGATGGCGATGTAGCCGGGCGAGGCCGCCACGCCGTACGCCGGCACCTCGGGCAGCCCGGTCAGCTCCGTGCGCGTGAACATCACCCGCCCGTCGTCGGTGACCGCGGACAGGGCCGCGCTCATCCCGCTCGCCTCGGACTGCGGCGCGGCGACCACCACGTCGAGGCCGCGTTGGTACGCGGCGCGGGCGAGCCAGCGGATGCCGGGGGCGAGCACGCCGTCGTCGTTGGTCACCAGGACACGCGCCGGCCGGTCACCCGTCATCGGAGCCCCCCGACGCGTCCTCCAGCGACGTCAGCCGCACCCGCCCGGCGAGTTCCCGTACGGCCTCCGCCCGGCCGGTGCCCAGTCCGTGCCGGGTGACGTTGAGCGCCCCGGCCGCGGCGCCGATGCGGATGGCCTCCCGCAGGTCGCCGCCACGGGCGAGCACCGCGGCGACGCCGGCGGTCATCGAGTCACCGGCGCCCCGGTGGTCGGCCAGCTCCAACGGCGGGGCGTGCACCTGTAGCGCCGTACCGTCGTCGAGCAGGGCCAGAGCCGGCTCCCCGGCCCGGCTGATCAGCACCGATTTCGCGCCCCGCTGTTGCAGGCGCCGGCCGGCGTCGCGCAGGGACTCGACGCTGTCGTCGTCCGCGTAGCCGTCGTCCATCAGCTCCTCGTGGCTGACCTTGAGCACGGCGACCCCGCCCTCCAGCACCGCCGCCAGGTGAGGGCCGGAGAGGTCCGCCACGACGGTGCCGCCGTTGGCGCTCAGGTCGGCGGCCAGGCGCCGGTAGATGTCCGGGTCGACCACGTCCGGGTCGGCCGGGCCGCTGAGGACGCTCACCGGCGCGCGCAGTCCCTCGGTCAGCGTCACCGTGTACAGCTCGTCGATGTCGTGGCGGACCATCGGCGCACCCGGGTCCTCGGCGATCTCCGCCCGCGAGCCGTCGCGCCGGTCGTGCACGTACCAGCCCGTCCCCGACTGCCGGTTCACCACGCGTACCGTCACGTCCTCGTCGACGAGCAGCTTGCGCAGCGCGTCGCCGACCTCGCCGCCGACGGCCACGCACAGCGTGACCGGCGTGCCGAGGGCCGCGATCATGCGGGTCTGCCACACCCCCTGCCCGCCGGGGTGCAGGTGCAGCTCGACGGCGTCGGCCTGCTGCTCGATGGTCACGGTCAAGAGCGGCGCGGGCGCGAACACCATCACCTGTTCATCCATCGCCACCTACTGCCCCTCGGCGGCCCGGCCATGCACGCCTTCTGCGGGTCAGGTGGGTCCCGGGCGCCGCCCGTGTCGGGAACGGGCCCACGACTCCGTCCTGGCGGGTGACGGGGCCGCTCCACGGAGACGAACGGGATGTCGGTGTGCGGTCCTAGGATCGGGTCATGGGAAGGACCGACCGCGCCAGCCGGCTGATCGCGGCGCCACCGGTGACCGTCTACGGCGCCCTGCTCGACCGGGAGGCGCTGGAGGCGTGGCTGCCCCCGGCCGGCATGCGCGGGCGCATCGAGCGGTGGGACCCCCGGCCAGGCGGCGGCTTCCGGATGGTCCTCACCTACCTCGACGCCGCCGACAGTCCCGGCAAGACGTCAGCCGGAACGGATGTCGTCGAGGTCGGGTTCGCCGCCCTGGTGCCGCCGGAGCGCGTGGTGCAGCGGGCCGTCTTCGAGGCAGACGACCCCTCGTACGCCGGCACCATGACGATGACGTGGCACCTCGCCGCCGCCGGTGCGGGGACGGGGGTGACCGTCACCGCCACGGACGTGCCGCCCGGCATCGACCAGGCGGACCACGAAACCGGGATCGCCTCCTCGCTGGCCAACCTGGCGGCGTACGTCGAGGCGGCCGACTGAGCCGGGCGGCCGTGCCGCCACCGGCGCGGGACGGATCTCCAGTCGAGGGGCGGACCCGTGGGTCCAGGCCCCTCCGCGGGCACGGGATCGGGACCCGGTCCGGGCTGGCGATGCCCGCTGTGACGATCCTCGTGCTCGGCGTCGGCCGATCGGTCTCGTAGGCTCGGGCAGTGGGAAGCGACCGGGGGCACTACGTGATCAACATGCTGGAAGCGGCGGAGAACGCCTCGCCGGTCGACGCGGTCGGGGCGGTCACCCGGGAACTCGGCGCGGCGCTGGGGGCCCGTACCGTCGCGTTCCTGATCGCGGACCTCAGCGGCCGCGCGCTGGTCCGGTTGGCCCACATGCCATTCGACGACGCCGGTGCGGGACGCCGGCACGACGCCGAGGTCGCCACGGTGCTGCCCTTCGACGGTGGCCCCGTCGAGCAGGCGCTCCGCACCCAGGAGGTGCGGGTCGTCGCGCAGCCGGACGGGTGGACGGTGCTGGCGCCGGTGACCGACCGTGGTGAGGCGATCGGCCTGCTCGAGATGGTCCTGCCGGACGAGCCCGGGCCGCGGGGGTTGGCGGAGATCGCCCGCGCGGCGCACGTGTTGGCGTTCGTGGTGATCGCCAACCGGCGGCACACCGATCTCTTCGAGTGGGGGCAGCGCACGACCCCGTTCACCCTGTCCGGGGAGATCCAGCGTCGTCTGCTGCCCGGGTCGTTCACGTGCGAGGGCAGCGCGTTCACCCTGTCCGGCTGGCTCGAACCCGCCGCCAGCATCGGCGGGGACACCTTCGACTACAGCCTCGCCCGGGACGTGCTGCACTTCAGCGTCACCGACGCGATGGGCCACGGGGTGGCGAGCGCGCTGACGGCGACCCTGGGGGTGGGCAGCCTGCGCAACAGCCGTCGCCGGGGGGTCGGCCTGGTGGAGCAGGCCGACGCCGCCAACGCCGACGTGGCGGGGCACGCCGCCGTGCCCGGCAGTTTCGTCACCGCGGTCCTCGGCCGCCTCGACCTGCGTACCGGGGTGTGCGCGCTGCTCAACGCCGGGCACGTGCCGCCGCTGCTGGTACGCGCCGGAGACGCTCGCCCGCTGTCGCTGCCGGCCAACTTCCCGCTGGGCATGTTCGAGGGCGTCGAATACCAGGCCGGCGAGGTCACGCTGCGGGCGGGCGACCGCCTGGTCGTCATAACCGACGGCATGCGGGAGCGCAACGCGGCCGACCTGGACCTGGCGGCCATGTTGCGGTCGATCACCGACCTGCACCCGCGCGAGGCCGCCCGGGCGCTGGCCGATGCCGTGCTCGAAGTCAGCGGACCGACGCTGGCCGATGACGCCACCCTGTTCGTCCTCGACTGGCACGACGGGCACGGCGAGGAGCGGAACACCCGCGCCGGCGCCGACCAGGCGCGCGCCAGCGCCGCGCTGCCGGACTGACTACCGGGCCGCCGTGTCGTCCGTGGGCGGCACGGCGGCCTCGGCGGCCTGCACCGTGTCGTAGACCTGGATGGCGCGATCCACGGACGTGACCGTCAGGACGCTGCGCACGGCTGGCTGCACCGCAGCGAGGCACAACCGGCCGCCGACCTCCCGCAGGGCCTTGAAGTTCACCACGAGTGCGCCGAGCGCGCTGGAGTCCATGAACCCGACCTCGGCCAGATCCACCACCACCTGGCGGTCGCCGCCGTCGACCAGCCGTCGCAGGCCCTCGCGCAGCTGCGGGGACGTCGCCATGTCCAGCTCGCCGCGCACCTCGAGCACGGTGCAACCCCGCCCCGGCCGGACCGTCAACTGCACACCCACAACGACCTCCCACGCCGAATGATCTCCGCTCACCATATTCCGCCGACGGACGAACCGCCGAGGGCCGGCTACGCCCCGGCACGGTGCCCCGCCCGCCGAGCGCGTGGTCCCGGCGGTTTCCCCCCGGTAGCGCAGGGTAGGGGTGATCACAACCGGAGCGTCCCGCCTCAGCGTGTGGCACAGTAATCCGGCGCGGTCACCCACGGGCCGAGGAGGAACTGCGCGATGCGCATTGCCATGACGCTGTCACTGCCGCGTCAACCATCCTCGGTGACCCGCGCCCGGCACGTGCTCACCACCCTGCTGAGCCTCACCGACGCCGACGAGGAGGTCCGTGGCTACCTCGCCGTGCTGATCACCGAGGCCTGCGCCAACGCGGTGCTGCACGCCGAATCGGACAGCGCCGTCGACGTCACCATCACGATCGACGACGATGTCTGCCGGCTCGAGGTCGGCAACCGCGGCAGCACCCCCGACGGCGTCGGACTCGGTGCCGAACTCCCCGCCCCGCTGACCGTCGGTGGCCGTGGACTGCCCCTGATCGCCGCACTCGCCGACGGGGCGGACTTCGTTCCCGGGCCACCGGACCGGGTGCTGCTGCGCATCACCAAACACCTCACCGGCGTACGGGCGCCGGCCCGCTGACACGTCCGCCGGGCCGCGTCCTCGGCGACCACCCGGCTCGGCGACCACCCGGAACCGCTCGGTTACCGTGCGGATTCGGCCGAAGCAAAACCTGATTCATTCCAGAAGAGTCGACTATATTCATCGCGTGGCGTCCGACTTCGAGGCTCAGCTGCGGGCGGTCTCGCTGCGCGTGACCCGGCCTCGACTGGCGGTGCTCGCAGCGCTGCGCGACCATCCGCACGTCGACACCGACACGGTGATCGCGCTGGTACGGGTGACCCAGCCCACGGTGTCCCACCAGGCGATCTACGACGTGTTGCGCGCGCTCACCGACGCCGGCCTCGTGCGGCGCATCCAGCCCGCCGGGGCGACCGCCCGCTACGAGTGCCGGGTGGGCGACAACCACCACCATGTCGTGTGCCGTTCCTGCGGCGCGATCGCCGACGTCGACTGCGCTGTCGGCCGTACCCCCTGTCTCACCGCCTCCGACGACCACGGCTTCACGGTCGACGAGGCGGAGGTCGTCTTCTGGGGCACCTGCCCCGGGTGTGCGGCCGAACGCACCTCCCAGTGGTCCGCCAGTTCGGAAGGAAGTAGATGAGCGACATGCAGGACAACGCTCCCTCCAGCGCACAGGGCGTGGACAAGAAGGAGGCGGCCGGCTGCCCGGTCGCGCACGACTCCGTGACCGCGCACGGCAGCGAGAGCGAGAACCCGGCGATCGACTCGCCGACGCCGAAGACCGGCGGTCGTCCGCGTACCAACCGGGACTGGTGGCCCAACCAGATCGACCTGTCGGTGCTGCACGCCCACTCGTCCAAGGCCAGCCCGCTGGGGGAGGACTTCAGCTACGCCAAGGAGTTCGCCAAGCTCGACGTCGAGGCGCTCAAGCGGGACATCGTCGAGGTCCTCACCACCTCGCAGGACTGGTGGCCGGCCGACTTCGGCCACTACGGCGGCCTGATGATCCGGATGAGCTGGCACGCGGCGGGCACCTACCGCATCCACGACGGCCGCGGCGGCGCCGGCGACGGCGGGCAGCGGTTCGCCCCGCTCAACAGCTGGCCGGACAACGCCAACCTCGACAAGGCCCGCCGACTGCTGTGGCCGGTGAAGCAGAAGTACGGCCAGAAGATCTCGTGGGCCGACCTGCTCGTGCTCGCCGGCAACGTCGCCCTGGAGTCGATGGGCTTCAAGACCTTCGGCTTCGCCTTCGGCCGGGAGGACGTCTGGGAGCCCGAGGAGATCTTCTGGGGCCCGGAGGACACCTGGCTCGGCGACGAGCGCTACGTCTCCGAGAAGGAGATGGCGCCGGAGGTCGGGGCGACCGAGATGGGTCTGATCTACGTCAACCCGGAGGGCCCGAACGGCAACGCCGACCCGCTCGCGGCGGCCCACTTCATCCGCGAGACCTTCGCCCGGATGGCCATGAACGACGAGGAGACCGTCGCCCTCATCGCCGGTGGCCACACCTTCGGCAAGACCCACGGCGCCGGCGTCGCCGACGACCACGTGGGCCCCGAACCCGAGGGCGCCCCGCTGGAGGCGCAGGGCCTGGGCTGGCTGAGCACCTACGGCAGCGGCAAGGGCGCGGACACGATCACCAGCGGTCTCGAGGTGACGTGGACCGACGTGCCGACGCAGTGGAGCAACCGGTTCTTCGAGATCCTCTTCGGCTACGAGTGGGAGCTGACCACGAGCCCCGGCGGCGCGAAGCAGTGGGTCGCCAAGGACGCCGAGGCGATCATCCCGGACGCCCACGACCCGTCGAAGAAGCACAAGCCGACGATGCTCACGACCGACCTGTCGCTGCGCGTCGACCCGGCGTACGAGAAGATCTCGCGCCGTTTCCTGGAGCACCCCGACGAGTTCGCGCTGGCGTTCGCCAAGGCCTGGTACAAGCTGCTGCACCGCGACATGGGTCCGGTCAGCCGCTTCCTCGGGCCGTGGGTGCCGGAGCCCCAGCTGTGGCAGGACCCGGTGCCGGCCGTCGACCACGAGCTGGTCGGTGACGCCGACGTCGCCGCCCTCAAGGCGAAGGTCCTGGAGTCCGGCCTGACGACCGCCCAGCTCGTCTCCACCGCCTGGGCCTCGGCCGCCAGCTTCCGCTCCACGGACAAGCGCGGTGGCGCCAACGGCGCGCGGATCCGCCTGGAGCCGCAGCGCAGCTGGGAGGTCAACCAGCCCGAGCAGCTCGCGACGGTCCTGGAGGCCCTGGAGGGCATCCGGCGGGAGTTCAACGCCAGTGGCGGGGCGAAGATCTCGCTCGCGGACCTGATCGTGCTGGCCGGCTCCGCGGCCGTCGAGAAGGCGGCGCGCGACGCCGGCGTCGACGTCACCGTGCCGTTCCACCCGGGCCGCACCGACGCCAGCCTTGAGCAGACCGACGTCGAGTCCTTCCGGGTCCTCGAACCGCGCGCCGACGGGTTCCGCAACTACCTGCGGGCGGGCGAGAAGACCCAGCCGGAGGTGCTGCTGCTCGACCGGGCGTACATGCTCAACCTGACCGCGCCGGAGATGACCGTCCTCGTCGGCGGCCTGCGCTCGCTCGGGGCCAACGTCGGCGGCAGCCGCCACGGCGTCCTCACCGACAAGCCCGGCGTGCTCACCAACGACTTCTTCGCCAACCTGCTCTCCCCGGGCACGCGGTGGAAGGCGTCGCAGTCCGACGAGCACGTCTACGAGATCCGGGACCTGGCCACCGACGAGGTGAAGTGGACCGCCACCGCGGTCGACCTCGTCTTCGGCTCCAACTCCCAGCTGCGGGCCCTCGCGGAGGTCTACGCCAGCCAGGACGCGCGCGAGAAGTTCGTCGCCGACTTCGTGGCGGCCTGGACGAAGGTCATGGAACTCGACCGGTTCGACCTCGCCTGACCCGTGCCACGTGACGAGCCCCGGTCGATCGCACAATCGACCGGGGCTCGCCCGCGTTCCGGGCGGTTCCGCACGTTCTCCCCGCGTCCCGCCGGCATGCGGTGCCTACTGTCAGCGGTTGCGGGCGCGTTCCCGGGCGAGTTCTTGCGGCACCCGGGCCATGCGGAGGAAGGCCACCAGGCCCACCCCGCCGACGATGTTGCCCAGCACCGACCAGCCGAGGGCGCCGAGCCAGTCCAGGTAGCCGAACGGTGCCCGGCCGGCGGTGAGCGCGGCGAACATCAGGATCGAGTCGAGCACGCTGTGGAAGAGTTCCCCGCCGGCGAGCAGCGCGCCGAAGAGCAGCGCCGGCACCAGCCGTACGCCGAGGCTCTCGGTGGAGTGCTGCATCCGGGTCATCAGGGTGATCACCAGACCGGCGAGCACCGCCAGGGTGAACGAGTGCAGGTTCACGCCCAGCGCGGCGAAGTGGGTGCCGGACGAGGTGGCGGTCTCCCGCAGCCCGGGCAACGCACGGGTGATCAACCACGCCACCAGCCAGCCGCCCAGCAGGTTGCCGGCCAGCGTGACGGCCCAGAGTCGGCCCAGGGCGGCGAGTGAGTTCCGGCGGGCGGCCACGGCCGTCACCGGCACCAGGAAGTTCTCGGTGAACAGCTCGCTGCGGGCCAGCAGCAGGGCCACGAACCCGATGCCGAACGCGAGCCCCGCGAGCAGCTTCTGCCCGGTGGCGTCCAGGACCAGCAGGTACGCCAGCACCCCGGTGCCCACGTCGATCCCGCCGAGCAGGCCGGTGACGATCAGCGCCGGCCAGGGCCGGGCGAGCCGGACGTCGCCCTCCTCGACCAGCCGGTCGAACGCCTGCGCCACCTCGGGCTCGGGGTCGGCGCGCGCGGCACCGGCCCGGCCGTCGGGAACGTCGCGACGCTGGCTCACCGCCCCCGTCTGCCCGTTCCCGCACCGGCTACTCCTGTCGGGGCGGGTCACGCCCGGCAGGGCCGGGCTGAGGGCCGCCCGGCCACTCGCCGCCGGGCGGCCGGGAGATCCCGGCCCTGACGCGTCGGGCGGCCGAAGGCGGCTTCGGCGTCCACTCAGGCCGGGCCGACGAGGGGGCCCTCGTCGGTCGACAGCCGGATGAGCAGTTCCCGCAGGCGCCTCGCCTCGTCCGGGTCCGTACCGCCGCCGTAGAGGCCGGCGACGGCGGCGCCGTCCGCGGCCAGGGTGATCAGCCGCGCGCGGTCCGGGTCGAGGCCGTCGGCCTCCAGGGCCTCGTTCCAGCGCCGGTTGTCCTCCTGGAGGAGTTCGGCCACGCCCGGTACGCCGGCCAGCGAGGCGGCCAGGATGACGTGCTCCGGCACGGTCGACCCGTCGCCCAGCCCGTCGAGGGTCGCTCGGACGTAGCCGCGCACCAGCCGGCCCCGGGCATGGTCGCGGGGGTCGACGGCGGCGTGCACGGCGGCGGTGAACTGCTCCGCCAGGTCGCGGGCCAGCTCCAACAGGAGCTGTTCGCGGCTGCGGAAGTGGTGCAGCAAGCCGCCCTTGGAGACCCCGGCCGTGCGGGCGATGAGATCCAGGCTGACGCCGGCGCCGTGTACGACGACGGCGCGGGCGGCGGCGTCCAGCACCACCCGGCGGGTCCTGGCGGTGTCGCGCTCGCGAGCCGGCATGCCGTGTCCTTTCGCTCTGGCGCCTTCCGAAGCGCCGTGGAGGTGTCGGGCGCATCACCACCCTAGCCGACCAATCGGCTTGCACAGCCGACCATTTGGTCCGTAGCGTGGCGGCATGAGCAACGCGGACCTGGCCTCCGAGCCCACCGGCGCGACCGCCGGCGGACGCGCCGGAGTACGGCAGTGGGCAGCCCTGGCCGCGTTGACCCTGGCCGTCACGCTGCTGGCCGTCGACGGCACCGTGCTGGCGTTGGCCGTGCCCGCGCTGGTCGCGGAGTTGCAGCCCACCGCCACCCAGCTGCTCTGGATCGGCGACGCCTACTCCTTCGCGCTGGCCGGCCTGCTGATCAGCATGGGCACCCTGGCCGATCGCATCGGACGCAGGCGGCTGTTGCTGATCGGCGTCGCCGGCTTCGGCGCCGCGTCGCTGCTGGCGGCCTTCGCCCCCAGCGCCGGCTGGCTGATCGCCGCCCGGGTCCTGCTCGGCGTGGCCGGCGCGACGCTCATGCCCTCGACGCTGTCGATCGTCCGCAACATCTTCACGGACGCGCGTCAACGCACCCGCGCCATCGCCGTCTGGTCGGCCGGGGCCTCCGGCGGCGCGGCACTCGGCCCCCTGGTCGGCGGAGCGCTGCTGGAGCACTACTGGTGGGGCTCCGTCTTCGTGATCAACGTCCCGATCATGCTGCTGGTGCTGATCGGCGTCGCCGCACTGGTGCCCGAGTCGCGCGATCCGCGCCCCGGGCGCTTCGACCTGGTCAGCGCCCTGCTGTCCGTGGCGGCGATCGTCGCGCTGGTCTGGGCCGTCAAGCACACCGCCAAGGCCGGCGTCGACCCGGTCGGTGTCGGCGCGGCCGTGGCCGGCCTCGTCGGCGGGGTGCTGTTCGTGCGCCGCCAGCGCCGCCTGTCGGCGCCGCTCGTGGACGTCTCGCTCTTCGCCCGCCCGGTCTTCACCGGTACGGTCGTCGCCAGCCTGATCGCCATCTTCGCCTTCAGCGGCCTGCTCTTCTTCTTCTCCCAGTACCTGCAACTCGTCCGCGGCTACTCGCCGCTGGAGGCGGGCCTGCGTGAGCTGCCGCTGACGCTGGCGTCCATCGCGGTCGTCGCCATCGCCGCCGCCGTCCTCGCCCGCCTGGGCGTGGGACGCGCCCTCGCCGTCGCGCTGCTGACGGCGGGCGCCGGCATGGCCGTGCTGACGGTCGGCGAGGGCTACGCCAGCTACGCGCCGCTGGCGCTGGGCCTGGTCGTCATCGGCCTGGGCGTCGGCCTCGCCTTCACCGCCGCCACCGACGCCGTGCTCGGCGCGGTGCCGAAGGACCGGGCGGGCTCCGCCTCGGCCATCTCCGAGATGGCGTACGAACTGGGCGTCGCCCTGGGCATCGCGCTGCTCGGCACCCTGCACACCGTCCTCTACCGCTCGGCCCTGCCCGACCTGTCGACGCTGTCCGGGCCGAGCCGCGACGCGGTGCACGAGTCGCTGGCCACCGCGGGCCGGGCCCTGGCCGGTGACGGGCAGCAGGGCGCCCAGATCCTGGCCGCCGCCCGGGAAGCCTTCGTCCACGCCATGCAGACGACCTCCCTCATCGCCGCCGTCCTGCTGGTCGCGGCCGGCGTGATCGCCTGGAAGCTCGTGCCGTCGCCCCGCCGGCCGTAGCGCGCCGCGTGGGGCTGGCGTCGCGCGGAGCGGCGCGACAAACCGGGTCGCCACCGGGACGCCGCATCGACAGACTGTGTCGATGCGCGACGTGCGGGTACGGCCGACCTCCCATGAACGGCACATCGACGAGGCCGCCCGGATCTGGGCGGAGGCGACCGCGGCCCGCGACGGCGACACCGAGGTCGCGCCGCTCCGCCTCGCCCGCCCCCTGATCCAGGCGGTGCTCGACGGCACACCCCGCTCGCTCCTGCTGGTGGCCCTCGACGCCGGTCGGGTCGTCGGTTTCGCGGCGGTCGAGCCCGTGCCGGCGGACGGCTCGACCGCCGAGATCCGGTACCTCGGCGTGGAACCCGCCGCCTGGGGTCGGGGCGTCGGCCGGCAGCTGCTGCGGGCCGCCCCCGCCCACCTCGCGGCGGCGGGTTTCGCCCGTGCCGAGCTGGGCGTCTACGTCGACAACCCGCGGGCGGTGAGCCTGTACGAGGCCGCCGGCTGGCTGCCCCACGGCGAGGCCGTCCCGCACCCGCGCAGCGGTCGCCTCGAACAGCGCTACCGACTCGACTGGGACGACTCCCGCCAGGACGTGGGCGACACGACCCCGCCACCGCCGGCGACCGACCTGAGGCAGGCCCAGGACGTCGCCCACGCGATCGCCGCCGCGGCCCTGGGTCGCGACCCCGGCCCGATGACCACGGCCGACAGCCTCTCGCACCACGTCTACCTCGGCGCCGACGTCGTCGTGAAGATCATCGGCACCGCGGGCCACTCGCGACTGAAGCGGGAGATCGCCCTCGCGCCCCACCTGCCCGCCGGCATCACCGCGCCGCTGCTCGACAGCGGGCTGCACGAGCTGGCGACCGGCGAGGTCCGCTACGCCTGCTACACCCGCGTGCCGGGGGTGACCCCGGGCAGGGCTTACCCGGTGTGGACGAGGCGACCGCGCGCCGGTTGGCGGAGGACGCCGTCCAGCGGCTGCACCGGTTGCACGGCTGGACGCCCGGGGCCGACGCCCGGCGGACGCTGGGGGAGACGCTGGACCATGGCGGGTTCGTCAGCCGCGACGCCCTTCTCGCCGAGGTGGAGAAGCTCGCCGCCCTGGACCGGGACGGCATCGTCGCCCGCCGGGTGCTCGACGGTGTGACGGCGATGGCGCAGGACGCGCCGTCGCGGGCGCGCGCGGACGTGCCGGTGCACGCGGACTGCCACTGGGGTAACTGGCTGGCCCGCGACCGGCGCGTCACGGCGCTGCTGGACTTCGAGTGGGCGCGTCTCGGTGAGCCGATGGACGACTGGTTCTTCCTGATCCGGTTCAGCGGCCCGCACCGGGAGGCCGTCCTCGACGTCGTCGCCGGCGCGACGGAGACGCCCCCGACGACCCTGCGCCAGGAGTGCGAGGTGCGTGAGGCGAGCTATCTCGCCTCGGACCTCCGGGTCGCGCTGCAACGCCCGGACACCTCCGCGCGGATGGTCGCCGAGAACGTCCGTGACCTCGAGGAACTCGTCGTCGACCGCCCCTGGTGGCGCGACGCCGGTTGACGCTTGCCGCGTACGACAGGACGGTCGTCGGACGGGTGGCCTCGGCCTCGGCGGGCGGTGACGTCCGCCGGCCGTGGCACGGGCAGGGGCACCGCCGGAGGCCGTGTCGTGCGATCATGATCCACAACAGACGACAGTCGACGGTGGATGGGCTTGGTGATCATGAAAAGACTGTTCTCGACCCTGATGGCGCTGGTGACCGTCGCCTCGGTCATGGTGATCGGCGCGCCCGCCGCTCAGGCCGCCGGCTCCTGCTCGGGCACGATCATCTACAGCCAGCTGCAGTCCTCGGGCCTCGGCGAGCTGGTGATCTACTACAACAGCAGCAACGGGGGCACCAACAGCGCGTGCTTCTACCACCGTGGCGCGGCCTACGGGAGGTCGGCGCCCACCTTCGTGCAGATCTACCGCTGCGCCGAGCGGTCGGGCGAGGGCGCGCACTGCACCCGCTCGGGCAGCGCGGACACCGACTCGGGTGACTTCAGCTACCACGCCGGCCCGGTCGGCGTCACCGGCGTGGCGTCCTACTGCGTCGAGGCGGTCGGCTACATCGGGTGGGCGGGCGAGCGCCACCAGATCTACAGCCGACGGCAGGGCTGCTGACCGCAGCTCATCGGGCCGCGTACCGGCCGCCGCCGACAGGGGCACCTCCCGGAGACGGGGGTGCCCCTGTCGCCGTTCGTGACAGTTCCGCGTGGCGGCCGTGCCCTAGTCGCGCTCGCCCCACCGGTCGGCGTGGGGGAGGGCGAGCAGCCGTACGAGGTGGCACAGTTCGCCGGACGCGTCGCGGTCCCGTAGCACGGGCGGCGCGTGCCGTAGCACCCACATCGACAGCGCGAGGCACGGCGTGTCCTCCTCGTCGCGCCAGCTCGACCAGGGCAGGCGGTCGCCGCGCAGGTCGAACATCCACTCGTCGACCGCCGCGACCAGCCGCCGCCGCGCCGTCGGGTCGGCCAGCAGTTGCGACCAGGTGTTCAGCCACGGGGCGAGTTGCCCGGTCACCTCCACGACAAAGGCCAGGGCCTCGTGGGCGGGCACCTTCGCCCCGGGGTCCACCAGGGTGTGCTGCCACCAGGCGTCCAGGAACTCCTTTACCGCGTCGCGTTGCGCGGCGGGCCAGTCCAGCCAGCGACCCATCACGAACAGGCGGGACAGGGGGTCCATCCCGGAGTGCGGCTCCACCTCACCCGCCGCGAGGCGCCGGGTCACCGGGGGCAGGATGCGGCGCAGCAGCGGCCCCGGGTAGCGCCAGTCCGTGGTCCAGTACGTGCGGCGCAGCAGATCCTCGTCGAGCGGCGCGTCGGGGGTCTTGAGCAGTGCCAGTTCCTCGGCGCTGCCCCAGTGGCACTCGCAGTTGGACTCCCGCCGGTGGGCGGTCATGCCCCGGAAGGCGGCGGCCACGCCCGCCAGCGCCGCGTCCAGGCGGCGGTTCACGTCGATCGGATCAGGGGTCACGGCGGGACCGCCTTCGAGGACTCCGGGGCGTACGCCTGCCGAAGAGAGTGATCCTAGACCGCGTCGCGGGCGGTCCTGCGCCGGCCAGGGGCACCTTGCCGCCAAGGAGTGAACGATGGTTCAATCCTTGGCGTGGTCTACCGGAGCACCGAGCGCGTGCAGGCTCGGCTGAGCGCGTCCCGGCAGCGGATCATCGCCGCCGCGCTGGAGATCATGGCCGAGCACGGGTACGCCGGCTGCTCCGTCGCCGCCGTCGCCGAGCGGGCGGGGATGGCGACCGGCAGCGTCTACCGGCACTTCCCCACCAAGGCCGACCTGGTAGCCGAGGTGTTCCGCACGGCCTCGCAGCGCGAGGTCGACGCGGTGGCGCGTGCGGCGGCGCGGGAGGACACCGTCGCCGAGCGGGTCACCGCCGTCATCGAGACGTTCTCCGGCCGGGCGCTGCGGTCCCCCCGGTTGGCGTACGCCCTGCTCGCCGAGCCGGCCGACCCGGCGGTCGACGCCGAGCGGCTCGTCTTCCGCCGCGCGTACGCCGAGCTGATCGCCGGCCACGTCGCGCAGGGGGTGGCGAACGGCGAGCTTCCCCCGCAGGATCCCGAGCTGACCGCCACCGCGCTCGTCGGCGCCCTGGCCGAGGCCATGGTCGGCCCCCTGGCCGCCGGGGTCGCCGGGCCGCGCACCATCGCACACCTGATCACGTTCCTCCACCGCGCGCTGGGAGTGTCGCCGTGACGACGCACGAGGTCTTCAACCAGGTTCCGCCGCTGGTCGGTCACGACGCGGCCGACGACCCGGCCCTGCTCGACGCGCTCGACCGCGAGGGTGCCGGCTGGGCCGCCGCCGAGCTGCACGAGCTGGGCCGCCTCGGCGGCGGCGAGCAGGCCATCGAGCAGGGGCGGCTGGCCAACGAGCACCCGCCGGTGCTGCGTACCCACGACCGGCACGGCAACCGCGTCGACGAGGTGGAGTTCCACCCCGCCTGGCACGAGCTGATGCGCACGGCGGTCACGCACGGCCTGCACGCCGCACCGTGGGCGGACGAGCGGCCCGGCGCGCACGTGGCGCGGGCGGCCAAGTTCTACACCTGGCGTCCCGACGCCGGGCACGGCTGCCCGATCTCGATGACCTACGCGGCCGTGCCGGCGCTGCGGCATGCCCCGGAACTGGCCGCGCGCTACGAGCCGCTGCTCACCGCCACGTCGTACGACTTCGGGCTGCGTGCGCCGCTGGCCAAGCGGGGACTGCTGGCCGGCATGTCGATGACCGAGAAGCAGGGCGGCTCGGACGTACGCGCCAACACCACCACCGCCCGCCCCGAGCCGGACGGCACCTACCGCCTGCTCGGGCACAAGTGGTTCACGTCCGCGCCGATGTGCGACGTCTTCCTCACCCTCGCCCAGGCGCCGGGCGGGCTCACCTGCTTCCTCGTGCCGCGCGTCCTGCCCGACGGCACGCGCAACCCCATGCGGCTGATGCGCCTCAAGGACAAGCTCGGCAACCGTTCCAACGCCTCCGCCGAGGTCGAGTACGAGCACGCGGTCGCCTGGCGGGTCGGCGACGAGGGCCGTGGCGTACGCACCATCATCGACATGGTCAACCTCACCCGGCTGGACTGCGTCATCGGCGCGGCGGCCGGGATGCGCCAGGGCGTGATCACCGCCGCCCACCACGCCGCCCACCGGCAGGCCTTCGGCCGGTACCTCGTCGAGGCGCCCCTGATGCGCAACGTGCTCGCCGACCTCGCGGTCGAGAGCGAGGCCGCCACCGTCCTGATGATGCGGCTCGCCGGGGCCACCGACCGATCCGCGCGCGGCGACGCCGCCGAGACCGCGTTCAAGCGCCTCGCCCTCGCCGTCGGCAAGTACTGGGTCTGCAAGCGCTGGCCGGCGCACGCCGCCGAGGCCCTCGAATGCCTGGGCGGCAACGGCTACGTCGAGGAGTCGGGCATGCCCCGGCTGTTCCGCGAGTCCCCGCTGAACTCGATCTGGGAGGGCTCCGGCAACGTCGCCGCGCTGGACGTGCTGCGCGCCCTCGCCAGGGAACCCGCGGTCATGGCGGCGTTCCAGGCCGAGGTCACCGCCGCGGCCGGCGCCGACGCCCGGCTCGACGCCGCCGTACGCCGGGTGCGGGCCGAGCTGGCCGACCCCGACGACGTCGAGCTGCGGGCCCGCCGCGTCGTCGAGCGCCTCGCCCTGGTCCTGCAGGGCGCGCTGCTGGTGCGCCACGGCCACCCCGCCGTCGCCGACGCCTTCTGCGCCTCGCGGCTCGACGGCGACCACGGCCAGGCGTACGGCACGCTGCCCCGTGGCGTCGACCTCGCCGCGATCATCTCCCGCGCGGTGCCCAAGGTGGGCTGACCGGCCGCGGCGCCGGCCGCCGTCATGCCCCCTCCGGTTCGGGCGAGTCGGTCGCCGGGTGGGCGGCGAGGAAGCGCTCGATGACGGCGCCGCTGACCGACCCGCACAACAGGCGGTAGCCGGCGGTGGCGCCCCAGCGGCTGATGCCGACGCGACGCCCCGGCGGGAACCGGCCGTAGGAGGCGTCCCACGGCGCGGCGACGAACTTCGCGGTCCGCTCGTCGGCCCCGAGCCGGGCGGCCAGGCCGCGCAGGGCCTCCACCTGGGACGCCGGCAGGTCGGCCGAGTACCACACCACCGTGTAGCCGTGCTCCAGGTTGTGCACCAGCACCTCCACCGGGGGCCGGTCGCCGGTCAGGTAGAACCGGCGCAGCGGCGCGGGCAGTTCGTAGTGCGGCCCCGACGACGGCGGCACGGTCAGGTAGGCGACGCGGGCGCCCCGCCCGACGTGGACGCCCTTGCCCGACACCGGGTCCGTCAGCTCCGGATCGCAGCCGGCCGCCGCCTCGGGCACCCCGAACGACGCGATCG
The DNA here is from genome assembly GCF_059359355.1 of Micromonospora sp. ZG13. Lineage (NCBI taxonomy): Bacteria > Bacillati > Actinomycetota > Actinomycetes > Micromonosporales > Micromonosporaceae > Micromonospora > Micromonospora sp. ZG13. Next base: position 246,604 of record NZ_JCADBQ010000008.1, on the reverse strand, counting down.
GCGGGGGCGGAGCCAGCCGCTGCCGCGCGATCGGCGCCGCCACCCAGCCGGCCAGGCCGACGCCCAGCAGCGCCATCAGCCCCGCCACCCACCGCGTCGCCCGCGCCTCCCGGTCGATCGCGTCAGGCATCGGAGGCCGCCGAGGCCAGGTGGGCCACCGTCCACTCCAGCACGGTCTCGATGCCGGGCACCCCGATGCCCGTGGCCGTGCCGGAGCTGAGCGCGAGGACCCGCGAGGGCGGTACGACGCCGTGCCCGTCCGCGCGTAGCTGCGCCACGTTGCGCTGGACGGCGGGCTTCTCCCACATCCGTACGTTCATCGCGGGGACGAACACCACGGGCGCGGCGGAGGCCAGCACGCACGCGGTGACCAGGTTGTCGGCCATGCCCGCCGCCGCCTTGGCCAGGGTGTTGGCCGTGGCGGGCAGTACGAGCACCAGCTGCGCCCATTCGGTCAGGTCCAGGTGGGGGACCCCCGGCTGCCCCTGGGCCTCCTCGACGGTCACCGGGTGGCCGGTGATCGCCGCGAGCGCCGTCGGGGTCACGAACGTCGCGGCGGCCCCGGTCATCACCACCCGCACCTCGAGGTGGAGCGCGTGCCTCATCGCCAGCAACGACTGCGGCAGCGACATGGCGCCGCTGGATCCGCAGACGGCGACGAGGACCCGCTCGAACGGCAACGTGACGCTCATCGGTGACTCCCTCCGGTGACGACCGGCTCGTGTTCCACGGGTGCTCCGGTGCTGTCGCGTACGACCTCGGCGGCGTCGTCGGCGGCCTGGCCGTCGAGCTGCGCGCGGACCAGCGCCGCGTACCTGCCGCCGAGCGCCAGCAGCTCGTCGTGACTTCCGCGCTCGGCGACCGTGCCGCCGTCGAGCACGAGGATCTCGTCGGCGTGGCGCACCGTGCTCAGCCGGTGCGCGATGACGATCTGGGTGCAGCGCAGGGCCGCCACGGCCTGGCTCACCCGGCGTTCGGTGGCCACGTCCAGGTGGCTGGTGGCCTCGTCGAGCAGCAGGACCACCGGCCCCCCGGCGAGCGCCCGCGCGATGGAGAGGCGTTGCCGCTGCCCGCCGGAGAGCGCCTGGCCCCGCTCGGCCACCCGGGTGTCGTAGCGCAGCGGCATGGCCTCGACGTCGGCGTCGATGGCGGCCAGCCGGGCGACCCGCCGCACGTCCGCCATCGGCAGGTCCGGCCGGGCGAGGGCGATGTTGCGCCGGATCGAGTCGCGGAACAGGTAGCTCTCCTGGAACACCACGCCGAACTGGCGGCGCAGCGCGTCCGGGGCGATCCGCTCCAGCGGCACCCCGTCGAGGAGGATCTGGCCGCCGCTGGGCCGGTAGAGCCCGGTCAGCAGCATCGCCAGGGTGCTCTTGCCGCTGCCGGAGGCGCCGACGACCGCCACCGTCCGGCCCGGCTGCACGGTGAACGAGACGTCCCGCAGCACGTACGGGCCCGTGCCGTCGTAGCGGAAGCTGAGCCCACGCACCTCGACCTTGCCGCGCAGCGTCGGCGACAGCAGCCGCGACGGGTCCTCGATCTCGGGCCGGGCGGAGAACACGTCGCGCAGCCGCTGCACGGTCGAGGCGACCGACTGGAGCACCTGCGCGCTGGCGACCAGCGAGCCCAGCGGGGCGATCACGGCCAGGGCCAGCATCTGCAGGCCCATTGCGTCGCCCAGGCTCATGCCGTCGGCGAAGATGCGGTACATGCCCAGCCAGAGCAGGGCCAGCGGTCCCACGAGCCGTACGGTCGCCGCCACGTTGTCGACGGTCGACGACAGCCGGCTGCGCGCGCGGTCCACCGCGAGCGCCGCCGAGTAGCGGCCCAGCCAGTGGTCGTACACCTGCTTCTCGGCGCCCATCGACTTGATGGTGGCGATGCCCGACAGCGCCTCGATGAGCACGCTCTCGGCCTCCGCCTGCACGGTGAGCTGGCGGTGGTTCAGCCGCAGCAGGCGGCGGTTGACGGCCGCGACCGCGCAGACCTGGATCAGGCCGATCCCCAGCGCCACCACGGCGAACCCGGTGTCGGCGGCGAAGAGTACCGCGAGGTAGCCGAGCACCAGCGCGCCGTCGATGGCGGCGGTCAGCACCTGGGTCGTCACGATCTCGCGCAGCAGCACGCTGCTCGCCAGCCGCTGCATCAGGTCGCCGCTGGAGCGCTGCTGGAAGAAGCGGAACGGCAGGCTCATCAGGTGGGCGAACAGCCGGGTCATCAGCTCCCGGTCCACCCGCGACTGGAGGTTCACCAGCAGCATCGAGCGCAGGTGCGCCAGCCCGAACTGGGTCAGGGCCAGGGCCAGCACCGCCAGGCCGAGGTAGGGCAGCAGCCCGGTCTCCCGCGCCGGCAGGATCGCGTCGAGGGCCGTCGACATGGCCAGCGGCAGGGCGAGGCCGAGCAGTTGCAGGGCGACGGAGACCGACAGCACGGTCCCCAGCGCGGGCAGGAACCCCCGCGCGAGCCGGTAACCCCGGCGCAGCCACGGCGTACGGGCTGCCCCGGCGCGCCCGGCCGGGCCGGGCGCCGTCGCGCGGCCGGTGAAGACCAGCACGGTGCCGGTGAGGAACTCGGCGGCCTCGGCGAACGGGACCGTCCTGCGCCCGAGGGCGGGGTCCACCATCGAGAACCCGTGCCGGGTGCGGCGCTCCACCACGACGAAGTGCGAGCCCTCCCAGTGCGCGATCAGCGGCATCGGCAGCGACGCGAGGTCCTCCGGGGTCGCCCGGTAGGCGCTGGCGCGCAGCCCCAGCTCCCTCGCCGCGTCCAGCAGGGCCAGCGCGCTGACCCCGTCGCGGCCCACCCCTAGGCGTTCGCGGCACCCGGCGAGCGAGGCGCGTACGCCCGCGTGGCGCAGGACCATCGCGAGGCAGGCGGCGCCGCAGTCGGTGTCGGTCATCTGCAACACGACGGGCACCCGGCCGCGCCGCCTCACGGGGCACCCGCCAGGGTCAGCAGCGACGGGACGCGCTGCGGCTCCGCCAACCGCATCAGCTGGTAGCCGATGCCGGCCAGCCCGGTCATCAGCTCCGGCGAGTCGAGCCCGGCCGGGTTGGCGCAGCGCCACCCGTGGGCGGTCACGTCGCGCAGCACGCCGTCGACGACCGCGCCGACCGCCGCCGGGTCCGCCCCGGCGAGCAGGGGCAGGTCGAGGTTGCCGAGGTCGCCGTGGCACAGGCTGTGGTTGCGTCCGAAGCCGTGCGTGAACGTGGTGCGCAGCGCCACCGCGATCTCGGCGTCGAGGCCGTCGACCTGCGGCAGCGGGCGGCGGGACAGCGCCCGCCGGATCCGCACTCGCGACAGCCCGATGCCGGGTGCGCCGTGGCACCAGGCGTTGCTGAGCAGGCCGGGCCGGCGCAGGTCCGCCCAGTTGCCCGAGGCCGGGTCGAACAGCGAGCGGTCGAACTCCAGGGCGCGGCGTCCCGCCTCGGCGTAGCGCTCCACGCCGGTGACGCTCCACAGCTCGAACAGCGCCGTCGCCATCCCGGCGGCGCCGTGCGACAGGCCGCCCAGCCGGAGCGCGGCGGGCAGCGCCGCGACGAGCCGGTCGCCGAGGCGACGCGCCAGTTCGACCGCGCGCTGCGGCTCCGCGCCGCACGCCAGCACCGCGAGCACCGCGCCGGCCAGCCCGTCGACCACGTCGGCGTCGCCGGCGTCGTCGGCCAGCGCCGCCAGCCGGGTGAGCGCCAGGTCCAGCCCGGCGCGGGCGGTCGGGTCGTCGCCCCACAGGGCGGCCAGGTGACCGTACGCGTAGCACGGGCCGCCCCAGCCGTTGAACGCCCCGACGGCGGTCAGGGGGAACCCGTCGGCGCGCAGCCGCTCGCCGAGCCGGCGGGCGATCCCGGCGGCCAGGTCGGTGAAGTCCTCGTGCCCGGTGACCTCGCCCAGGTACCCGTAGAACAGGGCCAGGCCCGACAGACCGTCGTAGAGGCCGGCCCCCATCGGCACCGGCGCCCAGCGGGCCCCGGCGGTGGGACCGAACGTGAACCACGTCCCGCCGTGGGCCATCGCCGCGACCCGCTCCCCGATCTCGGCGGCCCGCGCCAGCAGCGGACGGAACGTCGACGGCTCCGCCGGCACCGGCCCGGGACGCCAGCGGACCTCGGCGTGCGGGGCGTCGGGCGTCTCGGCCAGGGACGCGAACGTGGCGCGGATGAGCCACACCTGCCGCTCCCGGTCGGCCCCGCCCAGGCCGGCGATGCGACGCAGCGCCTCGTCCAGCGCCGAGCCGGCCAGGGCGCCGGGCAGCCGCCGGTCGCGGCCGGCCCACAGGTCGCGCGAGCCCACCCGGGCGGTGAACAGCGGCGTGTCCCCGGCCGCCAGGTCGGCGCGTTCGGCGGCGATCGTCGCGGCCAGCACGGGCAACTCCTCCACGCCGACCCAGAGCCAGTCCAGCAGCCGGTCGCGGTCGAGGGCGTCGCGCAGGTGGTCGGTGTGCAGCAGCGCCTCCTGGAGCCGGGCGTAGGTGCGCGTCGGGCGCAGCACCACCCGGATCTCGTCGCCGGCGAAGGCGCGTACCCGGTCGGCCAGCACCCCGGCCTCGGCGCCGAGCACGTCGTACGCGCGGCGGAAGCCGGCGACGACGTCGGCCTCGTACGCCCGCAGGTCCGCCGGCCGGACGCCCTCGACGGCGACCGGCGCCCCGTGCCCGACGTGCACGCCGGGTACGTGCAACTGCATCTCGTCGGTGCCCGCGCCGAGCCACTCGGCGCAGTTGCACGCACCCGCCTCGCCCGCCGGTGGCTCGCCGGCCGGCAGCAGACCGACGGCGAGGACGCAGGACGCGACAGCCCCGCCGTCGGCGGCGCCGCGACCGCGCTCCAGCGCCGGGGTGAACAGGGTCTCCAGGTCGACGAGCACCGGGGTGTCGCCGGCGCCCACCACATTGCCGGGATGGCAGTCGCCGGCGCCCAGCGCGTGCAGCAGGGCGAGCAGGCTGCCGTAGTGGCGGGCGTAGCGGGGCAGCGACGTCGGTGCGGCGGCGGCGACGAACTCCGTCCATCCGTAGCCGTCGCGGGTCAGCACCCCGAAGGGGCGCAGGCCCAGGTCGGCGTCGCGCCGGGCGAGCCAGCCCAGCAACCGCTGGAAGCGGGCGTCCACGGCGAGGTCGCGGGGCTTGTAGACCACGCGCGAGCCGTCGTCGAAGCGGGCGACGCACACCCGCCGCCCGCCCCAGTGGGCGTCGCCGGCGGGCGTGAGCCCGGTGAGCCGTGCGTCCGGGCGTACGCCGAGGGCCGGCGCGATCGCGGCCCAGTCGCCGTGCAGCCGGCGCAGGAACTCGATGGTGGACGAGGCCCAGGCGTCGACCACGGTCAGGAGCTGGCGGGCCAGCACCGGGTACTCGGTGAGGAAGTCCATCGCGACGCGGGGCTGCGCCATCCGGGCGAAGAAGGTGGCGAAGCGCCGCGCCGGCGTCGGCCCGGTCAGCTCGCCGCGTACGCGGGCGACGTTCAGTTCCAGCACGCTCGCGCGGCTGAGCAGCCGGACCAGCTCGTCGAGCAGCTCGGCGAGGCCGAGCGCGTCGACGGCGGCGGGGTCGACGGGCGTGGCGGGGCCGGCCAGCTCCGCCGCGGCCTCGCGCACGCGGCGGCGGGCGTCGGCGAGCAGCGGGGCGGCGACGACCAGCGCGTCGTCGAGCGGGCGGCCCGGCAGCCGCTCCGGGCGCCAGTCGTCGGGGGCCGGCCCGGAGTACAGGCGCCGCAACCGTCGTGACCACTCCGGGGGGCGCGCGAGCCGGGCCGCGATCGCCGCGGCGGGCTCGTCGAGCAGGCGCAGCAGGACGTCCTCGTCGCACGCGTCGGCGGCGAGGCGGCGCTGCCAGGCCCCGGCGGTGGCGAAGGCCTGCGAGTCGCGCCACCGGGAGAGCCGCCAGCGCGCGCGGTCGGAGACGGGGTACGCGCCGGCCCCGTCGACCGGGACGCGCTCGGTGAGCGAGAGGGCGGGTAGGAACCCAACGGTCATCGCCGATCCTCGGGTGCGGGGCGGGGCCGGAGCCCGGCAGCTCGCCGGGCTCCGGCGCGGTCGCCGTGATGGACAGGTCAGCAGGGCGACATGCAGTGGCAGCACTTCTCGGTGTGCCCGTCGATCGGCGGCATGCCGCCGGCGACCGTCTCCAGCTCCTCGCGGCTCAGCTCGACCAGGCCGACGGGGTGGTCGGGCGACGCCTCGCCGCGGTGGTACTCGTCCTTCCAGGCACGGACGACGTCGGTGATCGACATCAGGTTCCTCCTTGGTCGCGACCGGCGGCCGGGTGCCGCGGTCCGTCCCTTCGAGACTGGCCGGGGGCGCGGGCCGGGGCGTGAGTAGCGGCTACTCCACCGCAGTCGCGAACCGGTCACCGCCGACCGCGCGCGGCGACGTGCGCGACGGTGTCTGAAACCTGACGCCACGTAGGAGCGCCTTGCTGAAAGATAGCTACATGCGCAGGTCAGCATGCGTACGCGGGCGCCGGCGGGGCTACTCAGGGCCGGAGGAATTCGGTACTCAACCATCGCGGTTGCCCTACCGTCATCCCGGCCGACAACCTCGTGCGCCGCTGACAGCGTCTGTCACGGCAGACGTCTTGTGGGGAGGGACCCGTTGTCCACACCATGGCCACTCGTCGGGCGGCGGCGGGAGCTGGACCGGCTGCTCGACAGCCTCGACAGCGGCGTGACCCGCTGCACCCTGGTGACCGGGGAGGCCGGCATCGGCAAGAGCCGCCTCGTCACGGAGGTGCTGGCCGAGGCGGGACGGCGCGGCTTCCTGGCGCTGCGGGTGACCGCGACGCCGGGCTGGCAGAGCGTGCCCTTCGGCGTGCTCGCCCAGCTCGTCGCCCAGCCGGTGGGTCCGTCGGTCGTCGAGGCCTTCCGCGACGTGACCGCCAGGCTGCGCGCCATCGCCGCCGACCGGCCCGTCCTCGTCGTCGACGACGTCAACTGGCTCGACGACGCGTCGTCGGCGCTGCTCGAGCGGCTCGTGGCCGGCGAGGCGGTACGGGTCCTCGCCACCGCCCGCAGCGAGGCGGTCGCCAGCCCGGCCGTCACCGCCCTGCGCCGCCTCGGCCCCGTCGAGCGGGTGGAGCTGGCGGCGATGAGCCAGGACGAGACGGCCGAGCTGATCCAGGCGATGCTCGGCGGGCCCACCGACGGCCTGACCCTCGCCACCGTCTGGCAGGCGGTACGCGGCAACCCCCTGTTCCTGCGGGAGATGCTGCGCGGCGGGCGGCAGACCGGCGCCCTCGCCCGGCGGCGCGGCGTGTGGACCTGGCGCGGCACCCCGCTGGAACACCCGCACCTGAGCGACCTCATCGCCGAGACGCTCGGCCAGCTCGGTCCCGACGAGATCGAGGCGTTGCAGTACGTGGCGCACGGCGAGCCCGCGCCGCTGCCCGTCGTCGAGCGGCTCGTCCCGGCGCAGGTCGCCGAGCGGCTGGAGGAGCGGGGGCTCATCGAGCTGACCACCGGCGAGCAGCGCGGCCTGGTCCGGGTGGCGCACCCGCTCTACGCCGAGGCGGCCCGGGCGAGCACCGGCGCGCTGCGTACCCGCCGCATCCTGCGCGAGTTGGCGGACGCCCTGGAGGACACCTCGCCGGCCCAGTACGAGGACCACCTGCGCGTGGTGTCGTGGCGGTGCGAGGCCGACCTGGCGGTCGACGACGCGGACCTGCTGGCCGCCTCCGAGTCGGCGCTGCTGCGGCGCGGGGCCCGCCTCGCCGAGCGGCTCGCCCGGCGGGTCGCCTCACCCCGCTCCGCGCGCCAGCTCGGCCGCGCCCTGGTCGCGCAGGGGCGCGGCGAGGAGGCCGACGAGCACCTGCGCCGCGCGTACGACTCGCTGGACGACCCCCGCGACCGCGCCGAGACGGCGGCGCTGCGGGCGGTGAACCTGTTCTGGGGGCTGCGCCGGCCCGGGGCCGCCAGCACCGTGCTCGCCGACGCGGCGGCGGCGCTGCCCGCCGCCGTGCACGACGGTCTGCTGACCGCCGTCGCCGCGATGGCCGTCTTCGACGGCCGGATAGCCGAGGGGCGCGACGCCGTCACCCGGCTCGGCCAGCACCCGCCGCGCGACCCGCTGCTGGGCATGGCCGGCGCCCCGCTCCTGCCCTACCTGCTGGTCTTCTCCGGTCAGCCGGCCCGCGCCGCCGCGATGTTCGACGGCGACGAGGTCACCTTCCCGCAGGCCTGGCCCACCATGCGCGCCGCCACCCAGGCCCTGCACGTGCAGGCGCTGGTGATGTCGGGAAGCCTGACCCAGGCGACGGAGTCGGCGGAGGCCTACTACCTGGACGCGGTCGACCGCGGCTCCGCCGACGGCGTGGCCCTGCTCGCCCTGATGGTCGGCAACTGCCGCTACCACCGGGGGCGCCTGGGGGACGCGCTGCGCTGGCTGCGTGAGGCGCGTGCCCTCGTCGACGGGCACACGCTGTTCCCCATCCGGGGCTACGTCCTGTCCGTCAGTGCCTGGTTCGCCGCGCAGGCCGGTGCGGCGCGCGACGTCCGGGAGGTCCGCGACGAGCTGGGTGGGAGCTTCCCCACGCACAGCGGGCCCGCCGACTTCTGGGGCCTCGCCGAGGCCTGGACGCACGTCGCCGAGGGGCGCCTCGCCGTCGCGGCCGGGCAGCTCACCGCGCTGGCCGCGCAGGCCCGCGAGAATGGCGTACGCACCATCGCCGCGCAGGCGCTGCACCTGCTGTCCCGGGTGGCGCCGTCCACCTCGGCGGCCTCGGCGCTCCGTCAGGTCGCCGACGCCTGCGACAGCCCGCTCTTCGGGCTCTACGCCGACCTGGCCGCGGCGCTGGCGGGCGCGGATCCCGACGCGCTGGAGGAGTTGGCGGCGACGTTCGGGCAGCGGGGATACACCACCCTGGAGCTGGAGGCGACGATCGCCGCCGGCGCGGCCCGGCGGCGGCGCGGCGACCACCGCGCCGCCAACGCCCACGCCGCCCGCGCCGAGAAGCTGCGCGGCCACTGCGACGCGTACTGGCCGGCCTGGTGCGGGCGGGTCGAGTCCGCGCCGAGCCCGTTGACCGGCCGGGAACGCGAGATCTGCGAGCTGGCCGCCACGGGGCTGGACAACACCGCGATCGCCCACCGGCTGCGCCTGTCGGTGCGCACGGTGGAGAACCACCTCCAGCGCTCGTACCACAAGCTGGGGGTGCGCAGCCGCCTCGAACTCGCGGGCTCGTTCCCGGGGTAGCCGCGCCGCCGGGACGACGCCGACGTCACCGCCGGGCGGGCCGCCGTTCCTGCCGGTCGGCACCGCCGTTTCTGCCGGTCGAAAATCGTCGGCCGATCGTCGGTGTCGCTCGTTAGTCTGCCTGCGGACACTGCTCGGCAGGTGACAGGTCGAGGCACGGCCCGACGCCGGCCACAACGGGGACTTCAGGAGAATTCGTGACACAGCAATCCATCGCGACCTCGGACAAACTCGACGCCTCGGTGCTCAAGGTGGCCGGGGTCGTCGTCCTCGGCGCGATCATGTCGATCCTCGACGTGACGGTCGTCAGCGTCGCGTTGCCGACCTTCCAGCGCGAGTTCGACGCGTCGTACGCCGACGTCGCCTGGACCATGACGGCCTACACGCTCGCGCTGGCCACGGTGATCCCGCTCAGCGGCTGGGCCGCCGACCGGTTCGGCACCAAGCGGCTCTACATGATCGCCCTGGCGCTGTTCACGATCGGGTCGGGGCTGTGCGCCAACGCCGACACGATCGGGCAACTGGTCGGCTACCGCGTGCTCCAGGGCCTCGGCGGCGGCATGCTCCTTCCGCTCGGCATGACGATCATGACCCGGGCGGCGGGCCCGCACCGGATCGGCCGGCTGATGGCCGTCCTCGGCATCCCGATGCTGCTCGGGCCCATCGGAGGGCCGATCCTCGGCGGCTGGCTGATCGACATCGCGAGCTGGCACTGGATCTTCCTGATCAACCTGCCGATCGGTGCCGTGGCGCTCGTCTACGCCGCCCTGGCGCTGCCGAAGGACAACCCCGAGCCCTCCGAGTCGTTCGACTTCGTCGGCATGCTGATGCTCTCGCCGGGGCTCGCCCTCTTCCTCTACGGCGTCTCCTCGCTGCCCGACGCCGGCACGTTCGCCGACCCTGAGGTGTGGGCTCCCATGCTGGTCGGCGGAGTGCTCGTCGTCGCCTTCGTGCGCTACTCCTTCCGGCCCCGGCACCCCCTGCTCGACCTGCGGCTGTTCGCCAACCGCAACCTCACCATCGCCACGGTGACCATGTTCGTGTTCATCATCGCGTTCATGGGCGCCGGCCTGCTGTTCCCCAGCTACTTCCTGCAGATCCGCGGCGAGTCGACGCTGACCGCCGGCCTGCTGATGGCGCCGCAGGGCATCGGCGCGATGGTGACCATGCCGGTGGCGGGGATGCTGGCCGACCGGGTCCCCGTCGGCCGTACCGTGCCGTTCGCGCTGGTGCTCATCGCTCTCGGGTTCTTCACCTTCACCCAGATCGACCCGCAGACGTCGTACGTGCTGCTCTGCGGGTCGCTGTTCGTCATGGGCCTCGGCATGGGCGGCACCATGATGCCGATCATGACCTCGGCGCTGAAGACCCTGAAAACCCACGAGGTGGCCCGCGGCTCCACCCTGGTCAACATCCTCCAGCAGATCGGTGGCTCCGTCGGCGCCGCCACGATGTCGGTGATCCTGACCAGCGAGATGAACGGCTCCCGGGAGATCCCCGGCGCCGTCGGCCCGGACGGTGAGCCGCTGACCGAGGCGAAGGTCGCCATCGTCGTGCAGCAGCAGCCGGAGCTCGCCGAGCGGTTCCCGGTCGACCCGTCGCTGCTCTCCCGTGGGCTCGACTTCGCCGCCAGTTCCTTCGCCACCACGTTCTGGGTCGCGTTCGCGCTGGTGCTGCTCACGTTCATCCCGGCCGCGTTCCTGCCCCGCCGGCGTGAGCCGTCGCACCTGCTCGACGACGAGCAGCCGGGGCAGGCGAAGGCCCCCGTCATCATCCACTGACGCGCCGCCCGGCTCCCGGAAGATCGGTCCGGACGCCCGGCCCCCCGGCAACGCTGCGGGGGTCGGGCGTCCGGCGGGGGAGTCCGCCTCGTCGAGGTGGTGCCGGTGCCCGCCCGGCTCAGTGGCGTGAGCTGTTCTCAGAGGCGTGAGCTGTCGTAGACGTGGCCGGGCAGGTTGAGCCACCAGCGGGCCGCGGCCCGGCTCGGTTCGGGGGACCCCGGGTCGTCGCGTACGGCCGCCAGGATCTGCCGTTGTCCGGCGATGCCGAGGCTGTAGACGATGCCGGTGAGCGCGGCGGCCGACGGCGCGTCGCGCCGGGCCCGCCAGCGACGCGCGTGGTGCCGCAGCGCGGCCTCCCAGAACCCCCGCTCGCTGGTGCCCCGCAGGTGCCCGATCGCGAACGCGGCGGCATCGACGACGCTTCGCGGCAGCCGGGCCGCGGTGACGAGGCGCTCGACCGTCGGCCGTTCGGCCTGGCCGCCGAGCACCCGCAGGCCGGCGAGCAGCCGGACGTTGAGTTCCACGCGGTCGGCGGCGGTGGGCACGACCTCGGCCGCCAGGGCGGCGGCGAGCGACGGGCCGTACGGGGTGGAGGCGACGAGCATCGCCGCGTAGAGGCGCCGGTCGCTGGCCGGATGGAGCAGGATCTCACCGATCAGCGTGAGCAGCGTCGCGTCGCGGCAGTCGGACTGCGGCTCGCGCGGCAGCCGCCCGGTCGTGGCGTCGAAGACCCGGCGGGCGACGGTGGCGGCCACGTGCGGGACCGGGTGGGGCAGCGCCGGGGCGACCTGCGGGCCGCCCAGCGGGACACCCGCGCCCGCCTGGAGGGCGGCCGCGACCGGGACGGCGTCGGCGTGGAAGAGCGGGTCCCGCAGCAGATCCCTGATCCGAGGCACCAGCACCCGGCGCTGCCCGGGCGCGAAGTGCCCGAACCGCACCTTGCGGAGGCAGGCGAGGAGCGCGCCCCGCAGCGCACGGTCGTTCGTCGGGTCGTGCAGTTGCGCGATCACGTGGGCGCTGGCGTCGGGGTGCCGGCTGCCGTCGAGGGCACCGACGGTCTCGATGAAGATCTGGTTCTCCCGATCGGCGCCCAGCGCCGCGCAGGCGGCGACCGCCTCCCGTCCCAGCGTCTCGTGGCCGAACAGCCGGTTGAGGGCTTCGAAGCGCTGCCGCCACGGCCGACCGTGCGCGATGATCATCTCGCTGACGAGGCGCTGGGTGACGCTCTCCCGGGCGGACCTCGGGGCGATGACGAGGTGCGGGGCGGCCGTGACCAGCGCGGAGAGCCGGTCCCACCCGGCGCCGGTCATGATCTCCCGGGACAGGGCGCGGTCGAGCAGCGCGTCGAGTTCGGCCGTGGCGGCGCCGTCCGCGGCGCCGGTGGGCGCCGCGCCCGGGGATCCGGGGGTGTCGACGTAGCGCCGGATCGTGTCGACCGTCGCGGTGATCTCGCCCGGATCGAGTTCGAGGATCTCCTCGTACCGGCTGATGGCGGCCCGGCTCGGGCGGCTGCCGCCGGTCTCCCACCGCGACACGCTGCTCTCGCTGACCAACCTCTCCCACGAACCACCGTGGAAGGCCGCCGCGAAGCGCTTGGCCCTGACCCACCGGCCGTCGGCGCCGAGGGTGCGGTTGACCCGCAGCATCCACGCCACGCGCTCGTCGAAGAAGACGCGGTCCGTACGTCGAGCTGTCAGCGACATCTGAATGCCCATCGCCTCCGTGGCCCTGCCCGGCCTGGTTCGAGTCTACGAGCGACGAGGGAGCCGGCGGGACACCCGGAAGGGCGACGCTCGCCGGCTCCGCGCCGCCAGGTACGGCCTACGGGTGCCACATGCCGTGGAGCGGGTAGTTGTTGTTCTCCAGACGCGGGCAACTGTCCGTGATCGGTCGCTCGATGTACCACTCGGAGGAGCGGAACGAGTCGGGTTCGTGGGCCAGGCTGTACTCGCACACGCCGACGCGTCCCCGGGCCGGACCGGCGTGGTTGCGCACGTCGTTGAACAGCACGTTCTGGATGCCGCTACTGCCGTCGCCGCGCGTGTAGTCCCCGTCGATGACCACGAGCCGCGCGTCCGGGTTGTCGTTCAGCCATCTCGCCAGCACCCGGCCCGCGTCGAACTGGGTGCCCGCGGTGCCGTCGCCGGAGCCGTTGCCGCAGGTGGCCATGTCGCTGTAGTTCCCCGGGTCGATCAGGAGGATGTAGTCGAGCTGCCGCCTCTCCTCCAGTGAGGCCTTGTGCAGGAAGTACAGCGGCGCGTACCGGCTCCTGCTCCACGAGGCCATCCAACCGATCGGCGTGTTCGCGGTGAACGACCTGATCCGGCTGTAGGCGCCGGCCGAGTCACACTCCCCGGCGGACCAGTTGCTGAGGTAGGCGTACCGGGTCGTGGCCGAGGTGTACCGGAAGCGGTAGGTGGTGTCGCCCGGATCGTCCTTGGGGTGGGCGTACAGGCCCACCGGGGCGGGCGGCGGTGGCGGAGGCGGCGGCGCCCCGCACTCGGGCTCGTGGGGGGTCGGCTCGTTGGCCCGGTTGGGGGTGTTCAGGTAACGGTCCGCCACCCAACCGGTCTGACCCCGGGCATCCCCGCCCGGCACGTAGACCTGGTGCCAGCGCCGGTTGGCGTACGGGCCCACGGCCTCGCCCCACGTGCCGCACATCAGCTCGATCGTGCTGCCGTAGAGCATGTACCGGGACAACACCCGGTTGACGTCGTCCATCCTCGTCGAGTTGCGCAGGTAGATGCCTGCGTACGGGTCGTTGTCGGCGTCGACCACCTGGTAGAACAAGCCGGTGCCGGCCGAGGCGGGGGTGGCACCCACCCCGGCGACCAGGCCGGCCGTGGCCATCAGGACGCTCAACGTCCCCGCTAACCAACGCTTCATGGCGGTTCCTCTCCTGTCGGGACGACCGTGCCAGGAGCGTAGGGAGACGCTGACCGCAGAGGGTGATCGATTGCACACGCGGCGCTGGGCTGCAACGGGCGGATCCCGACGGCTCCCGGCGTGCCGGCCCACCGGGTCGAACAGCCACCGGTGGGCACCGTCGAGCGACGCGCCGCTCCGTCCCCAAAGCGGGAGAGACGCTGCGAACTCCGGTGGGTCCCGGCTACCCGCGCCGAGCCCTCGCTTCCCGTACGGGCCCGCAGCGCGCCGGTCACACCGTCGTGGCCGACGGCCGGGTGGGCTCGGCCGCGGCGCTGCCCCGGCGCGCGGCGACGAAGCCGAAGGCGGCGGCGGTGAAGAACATCAGGATGCCGTAGATCGCGGCCGGCATGGCGATGTCGGTGTTGTCGAGCAGGGCGGGGCTGAGCGCGATCGTGATGGCCAGGGTGGCGTTGTGGACGCCGATCTCGAACGACGAGGCGACGGAGTCCCGGTGCCCGACGCGCAGCAGCCGCGGCGCCGCGTACCCGATGCCCAGGCTGAGCAGGTTGAACAGCAGGGCGACGAGGCCGACGGCGCCGATGGTGGCGGCGAACTCGTCCTTGACGCCGAGCACCGCGCCGGTGATCACGACGGCGAGGACCACGACGGAGAGGATCTTCACGGGTCGCTGCATGCGCGCGGCGAACCCGGGGCGACGGCGACGGATGGCCATGCCGATCACGATCGGGATGAGCACCAGGGCGAAGACCTGGATCACCTTGTCGAACTGGAGGCCGAGCGAGCTGTCCGAACCCATGAACGCGGCGACGGAGAGGTTGACGACCAGGGGCAGCGTGAACAGGGCGAGCACCGAGTTGATGGCGGTCAGGGTGACGTTGAGCGCGACGTTGCCCTTGAACAGGTGGCTGTAGAGACTGGCCGTGCTGCCGCCCGGGGAGGCGGCCAGCAGCATCATCCCGACGGCCAGTTCCGGGCGCAGGTCGGCGGCGAGCACCAGGCCGAGGCAGATGGCCGGCAGGACCAGCATCTGGCAGACCAGGGAGATGATCACCGCCCGGGGATAGGCGACGACGCGGCGGAAGTCGGCCACGGTGAGGGTGAGGCCGAGGCCGAGCATCACGATGCCCAACGCGACAGGGAAGAGCACGAGCGACAAACCGGTACTCACGGCGGCCTCCTGATCGCGTACGCCAAGGTCCACCGGATCCTCACATCTCGATGGCGCTTCCGACACCTCCTGATGTGCGCAACCGGACGGGCCCGGCGGCCATCGGTGCGGCCGTCCGGACGACGGCGGCGTCGGACGCCCCGGTCAGGCCAGCCGGCGGGCGAGCTCACGGCGCAGCACCCCACGGCCGGGCGTCATGCCCGCGAGCGGTACGACCAACTCGTACGGCCGGCTCCGCCCGTGCCCGGCCCACTGCCACCGCCGCAGCGGAGGTCGGGTCCGGTCGGGGTCGACCGGCTCGACGACCAGGACGGACGTCAGGCGTCCACGGATCTCGGCGCGGGCGACGTTCGACCACTCGATGGCCACGGTGGCGTGGCTGGGGCCGGTCACCTCCAGGTGCTGCTCGGTGAGGCGCAGCGGCAGCCGTGGCCGGTGGGCGGACCGCTGCGTGGCGCCCAGTACGAGGAACAGCGGCAGCATCCACAGCAGGTCCCACCACTGCCGGCCGCGCGCGAGGCTGACGACGACGCCTACCGCCGCGACGGCGACGAGCCCGAGGGCCGTCGCCAGGATCCGCCGGCGCGTCGACTGTCTGAACTCGACGGTGCGGGACTCGTCGGTGGCGGTCACCCGTGGCTCCCTACCCGCCCGGTGCGAGAGCAAACAGCAGGCGGCGGGGCCGGTCGAGGCCGGGTGCCTCGGCCGACCCCGCCGCTCAGGCGGGCCGCCGACGGGTGTCGTCACCCGCGTGGGGGCGCGTCAGGCGCGCGACCACTTCTGGTTGGCGTCGCCGGTGCAGTCCCACAGTTGCAGCTTGCCCCCGTTGCCGGTGTTGCGGTCGCGCACGTCGACGCAGCGGTTCGCACTGAGGTTGACCAGGTCACCGGCGGCGTTGAGGGTGAAGCGTTGTGCCGGGTTGCCGTTGCAGGTGACGAGGTTGACCTCGGTGCCGTTCGCCGTGCCGGCCCAGGCCGGGTCCATGCACTTGCCCATCGCCCGGATCGTGCCGTCGGAGGCGAACGTCCAGGCTTGCGCGACGGTGCCGTTGCAGTCCCAGATCTGAAGCTTGGCCCCGTCGACCGGGTTGGCGCTCGGGATGTCGATGCAGCGACCGCTGAGCGCGCCCCTGATCGCGGTGGTGCCCGGCGGGTTGCCGCCCGAGGTGTAGCCCGAGACGCGTACGTAGTCGACGAGCATCTGCTGCGGGAACTGCGTGGAGGCGTCGGGGTAGCCGGGCCAGTTCCCGCCCACCGCCACGTTGAGGAGCATGAAGAACGGGTGGTCGAACACCCACCGGTTGCCGCCGAGTCGTCCCGGGTCCACCCGGTGGTACTCGACGCCGTCCAGGTACCAGACGATCGAGTTCGGTTCCCAGTCCACCCGGTAGGTGTGGAAGGCGTCGGCGAGCGGCTGGCCGATGGTGCGGCTGCCGGTGATGCCGCCGCCGCCCGAGTAGCCGGGGCCGTGGATGGTGCCGTAGACGGTGTTCGGCTCCCGGCCGATGTTCTCCATGACGTCGATCTCGCCCGCGTTCGGCCAGCCCACGCTGCCCATGTCGTTGCCGAGCATCCAGAACGCCGGCCAGATGCCCTGACCCCGGGGGATCTTGATACGGGCCTCGAAGCGGCCGTACGCCTGGGTGAACGTGGCCGCCGTGAGCAGCCGGGCCGAGGTGTACTCGCACCGGCCGTAGTGGCACTGGTAGTTGGCCGGGTTCTCCCGGCGGGCGGTGATCACCAGGTTGCCCTGGCCGTCGTGCGCGGCGTTGCTCGTGCTGTTGGTGTAGTACTGCCGCTCGTTGTTGCCCCAGCCGCCGCCGCCGATGTCGAAGCGCCACTTGCTCTGGTCGACGGGTGTGCCGGCCGGCGCGTTGAACTCGTCCTGCCAGGTGATCCCTCCGATGGCGGCCTGCGCCGGTTCGGGGTGGACCGGCACGGCGAGGGCCGTGGTGGCACCGATGATCGCGGTCGCGGCGAGGGCGAGCGCCCACGGCCGTCGACGGGTACGGACTCTGAACATGTAGGACCTCCTTGGCAACTGCGCCGGCGCGACGTCTCTCGCGGCGACGGCGGGACGAGCGGCGGTGACCCGGCGGCGGGACCGGGTCAGCCGCGCCGCCACTTCTGGTTGGCGCCGCCGACGCAGTCCCACAGGTGCAGGCGGGCGCCGTCGGAGTTGTTCCACTCCTTGATGTCGACGCACTTGTTCGCCTGCGGGTTGACCAGGTCGCCGGCCGCCGAGAGGACGAACTGCTGGGCCGGGTTGCCGCTGCAGTTGGCGATCTGGATCGTCGCGCCGTTGGCGGTGGAGCCCCAGGCCACGTCCATGCACTTGTTGTTCTGCGTACGCAGCGTGCCGCCGGTGAAGGTCCACGACTGCGCGGCGGTGCCGTTGCAGGTCCAGGTCTGCAGGGGCACCCCGTCGGAGAAGTTGGAGTTCGGCACGTCGATGCAGCGGTTGTTCCAGTTGCTGATCAGCCGGCTTACGCCGCCGCCACCGGTGGTCACCAGGGACAGCCCGTAGACGCCGAGGATCTCGTTGACCGGCTGGAACCAGGTCGTGCCGCCCGTGGAGCAGTTGCCGGAGCCGCCGGACGTGACGCCCTGGGCCTGGTTGCCGGAGACCCAGGCGCCGCCGGAGTCGCCGCCCTCGGCGCAGGCGTTGCTGCGGGTCAGGCCCGACACCGCGCCCTGCGGGTAGTTGACGGTCTCGTTGCGGCCGAGGATGGTCCCGCAGCGCCAGCCGGTCGTACGCCCGGAGCGGCAGACCGAGCTGCCGATCGCCGCGTCCTGCGAGCCGGCCACCGTCACGTTGCCGCCGGCGTAGTTGTTCACCCAGGGCTGGGGCGTCCAGGAGCCGTTGGTGCGTACCCATCCGTAGTCGTTGCCGGGGAACGAGGAGCCCGCGAACGTGCCCTGCGAGACGTTGTTGAAGCCGAGGGTGGGGCTGCCGACGCCGCCGCAGTGGCCGGCGGTGACGAAGCCGCCGACGACCGCGAAGCCGACCGAGCAGAGCGTGTTGCCGTTGATGACGTACTGGTCGCCGCCCCGGATGTCGTAGAGCGGGCGCGGCGCGTCGCGGGAGGTGACCACCCGGATCGCGTCCGTGGGGACGCCGCTGGCCCTCGCGTACGCGATCGCCTCGTCGGCGGCGCCGGGCCGGGCCGACACGACGACGCTGTTGCCGGCGACGTCGACGTGCCAGCCGTGCACGTCGCGGGGGTCCGCGGCGGCGGAGCGCCGGTCGAGGGCGCGCTTGACCGTGTCGAGGGTGCGCTCGCTGCGGGCGACGACCGTGACGTCGGCGCCCTCGGCGCGGACGGTCGGGGCGAGCGCCGCGTCCGTGACGGCGACGGTGAGGCGCTGCCCGCCGGACGGGATCCAGGCGCCGGCGAAGGCGGGGCCGAGCTTCGCGCGCAGGCGTCGCTCGACCACCGGCGCCGCCGCCTCGGTGCGCAGGCGTTCGTCGACCTGGGCGGGGGTGAGGCCGAGGTCGCGGCGCATCGCCTCGACCAGGGCGGGGCTGAGGTCGACCGTGGCCGCCGCGGCGGGGGCCGGGGCGGCGGGGGGAGTGTCGCTCGCGTGGCCCGCCGCGGGGGCGAGGCCGACGAGCAGCAGGGCGGTGGCGACGGGGGCGAGCACGCGCAGTCTTCGAGACAAGGAGATCCTCCCGGGGGTGCGGCGAGGGGTGGCGGACGGGTGCAGAGAGCGCTCTCTGAGAGAAGTCTGTCGATGTCCCGTCGCATCTGTCAAGAAGGTTGCCAGTTGTGGTCCGGCTGTCGCCCTCGGCGACGGCGTCGGGCCGCCCACCTCGGCCCCGTCGAGGGCGGCGGGGCCGGGAGGGCGTCGGATCAGGCGGTGGAGAGCAGGCCGCGCGCCGCCTGGACCTGGTCGACGGCCCGCCGGAGGGCGGCGACGATGCGGTCCTCGCCGGCGGCGTCGAGCCGGGCCACCGGAACCGACAGGCTGATCGCGTCGGTGGCCGGCGCCGCCAGGGGTACGGCCGTCGCGAAGCAGACGATGCCCTCGGTGTTCTCCTCGCGGTCGACCGCGTAGCCGCGCTCGCGGACGGCGGCGAGCTCGGCGCGCAGTGCCTCGCGGTCGGTGACGGTGTGCGGGGTGAGCGCGGGCAGCGGCCAGCTCAGCAGTTCGTCGAGCGCGTCGTCCGGGCGCTCGGCGAGCAGCGCCTTGCCCAGGGCGGTGGCGTGCGCCGGCAGTTGCCGGCCGATCGCGCTGTAGAGCCGCAGCGGGTGCACCGACTCGCGCTTGGCGAGGTAGACGATGTGCGCGCCGTCCAGCCGTCCGAGGTGGACGGTCTCACCGAACTGCCGGGACAGGTCGTCGAGTACCCCGCCGAGCAGGCCCACGGTGTCGTCGCTGGTGAGGTACGCGGCGCCGACCTGGAGCGCGCGCACCCCCAGCCCGAACCGGGTGCCGGTCGGGTCGCTCTCCACCCAGCCGCGCTGGGCCATGGTGCGCAGGATGCCGTGCAGGCTGCTCTTCGGGATGTCCAGCGCGCGGGCCAGGTCGACCAGCGAGCGCCGCTGCGGCGAGGCGGCGAGCGCCTCGAGCACCTCCAGCGTCCGGGTGGAGGACTTCACCGGTTGGAACCCGCCGGGCAGCGTCATGGGCGCCACTCTAGCGGGGTTGACAGGCCGGGCGGCACGGCTAGGGTCACATATGTGACTGGCGTACAGAATGATGAACAGAGACATGCGGTCGTCGCGGCCGTCGGTGCGGCCCGGATCCTGCCGGTCGTCGTGCTGGACGCCGCCCGCGACGCCGCCCCGCTGGCCGACGCCCTCGTCCGCGGCGGGCTGCGCTCGGCCGAGGTGACGTTCCGCACCGACGCCGCGGCCGAGGCGATCCGCGTCATGTCCGAGCGATCCGACCTGCTCGTCGGCGCCGGCACCGTGCTGACCCCCGCCCAGGTCGACCGGGCCGTCGAGGCGGGTGCCCGGTTCGTCGTCACCCCCGGCTTCTCCCCGAAGGTCGTCGCGCGCTGCCAGGAGCGGGGCGTGCCCGTCTTCCCCGGCGTCGCCACCGGTACCGAGATCCAGATGGCCCTCGACGCCGGGCTCGACACGGTCAAGTTCTTCCCCGCCGAGCAGCTCGGCGGCGGCGGGATGATCAAGGCGCTCGCCGCGCCGTTCCGCTCGGTGCGGTTCATCCCGACCGGCGGGGTCAACACCGCCAACCTCGCGGACTACCTCGCCCTGCCCGCCGTGCTGGCGGTCGGCGGCACCTGGATGGTCGCCCCCGACCTGATCGCCGCCGGGCGCTGGGACGAGGTCGCCGCCCGCACCGCCGCGGCCGTCGAAGCCGCCCGACCCACCGTGGAGGCCTGAGCCGTGCTGTCGATCCGTCCGGCCGGCGAGTGCCGGTACGACCTGGTCTCCCTGGGCGAGATCATGCTGCGGCTCGACCCGGGCGAGGGTCGGGTGCGCACGGCGCGCACCTTCCGGGCCTGGGAGGGCGGCGGCGAGTACAACGTGGCACGCGGGCTGCGCCGCTGCTTCGGGCTGCGGACCGCCGTGGTCACCGCGTTCGCCGACAACGAGGTGGGCCGGCTGCTGGAGGACCTCGTACTCCAGGGCGGGGTGGACACGTCACTGGTGACCTGGCTGCCCTACGACGGCGTCGGCCGCGCCGTGCGCAACGGGCTCAACTTCACCGAGCGCGGCTTCGGCGTCCGGGGTGCCGTCGGCACCTCCGACCGCGGCCACAGCGCCGCCAGCCAACTGCGGGCCGACCAGGTGGACTGGGACCACCTGTTCGGCACGCTGGGGGTGCGGTGGCTGCACACCGGCGGCATCTACGCGGCCCTGTCCGAGACCACCCCGGAGACGATGGAGGCCGCGATGGCCGCCGCAGCCCGGCACGGCACCGTCGTCTCGTACGACCTCAACTACCGGCCCAGCCTGTGGAAGGCGGTCGGCGGGCAGGACCGCGCGCGGGAGGTGAACCGCCGGCTCGCCCGCTACGTCGACGTGATGATCGGCAACGAGGAGGACTTCACCGCCTCGCTGGGCTTCGAGGTGCCCGACACCGACGCCTCCCTGTCGCAGCTGGAGGTGGCCAACTTCAAGCGGATGATCGAGGCGGCCACCGAGGCGTACGACAACTTCAAGGTCGTCGCCACCACCCTGCGTACGGTGCGCACCGCCACCGTCAACGACTGGGGTGCGATCGCCTGGGGCGACGGGCGTTTCGTCGAGGCGACCCACCGGCCCGGCCTGGAGATCATGGACCGGGTCGGCGGCGGCGACAGCTTCGCCTCCGGCCTGATCTACGGCCTGCTGAAGAAGGGCGACCTCGCCACGGCCGTCGAGTACGGCGCGGCGCACGGCGCGTTGGCGATGACCACGCCCGGCGACACCTCGATGGCCAGTCTCCGGGAGGTCGAGGCGCTCGTGCGGGGCGCCGGCGCGCGCGTGCAGCGCTGAACCCGCCGGGGCTGCGCCGCACCCGGGAGGCCGGTCGGGGCCGGTCGACGACCCGACAGCCGCGGGACGGCCAGCTCCGGCGGCGCAGCCGTCACCGGCCGGCCGGCCCGCTCACTCCCCGGTGAAGTGCGGGTCGCGCCGGTCGAGGAAGGCCCGGACCGCCTCCTCGTGGTCGCGGGTCTGGTGCGCCAGCGCCTGCATCGCGGCCGAGAGCTCCAGGATGCTGTCGAGGCTCTGGTGCTGGGCCTCGCGCAGCAGCTTCTTGGCCATCCGTACGGCGTGCGGGGGGTTCGCGGCCACCCGGTCGGCCAGCCGGCGCGCCTCGCTGAGCAGCTCCCCGTGCGGCACGACCCGGGAGACCAGCCCCCAATCGAGGGCGGTCGCGGCGTCGACCCGGTCCCCGGTCAGCGCCATCTCGGCGGCCCGCGCGGCCCCGACGGCGCGGGGCAGCAGCCAGGCGCCGCCGTCGCCGGGGATGATGCCGAGCTTGACGAAGCTCTCCGCGAAGAACGCCCGCTCCGAGGCGATCCGCAGGTCGCACATGAGCGCCAGGTCGCAGCCGGCGCCGACCGCCGCCCCGTTGACCGCCGCGATGAGCGGCACGTCGCACGCGTACATCGCCCGGGGGATCCGCTGGATGCCGCGGCGGTAGCCGTCGCGCAACTCGTGCGGGGCGCCGCCGAAGAGGCCGACCCGCTCCGCCATGTCCTTGACGTTGCCGCCGGCGGAGAAGGCACTGCCGGCGCCGGTGAGGATGACCGCCCGGACCGTCCGGTCGGCGTTGACCGCGTCGACCCGGGCGACCAGGGCGTCGATCACGTCGTCGCCGGAGATGGGGTTGCGGGCCTCCGGCAGGTTGATCGTCCACGTCTCCACGTGCCCGTCCCGCTCGACGAGAACCGGGTCGTCCACGCGCGTCTCCTCGGTGTGCTGCTGATCTGGCCTGTCCCCGAAACCAACCACACGCCCGGCGGGCCCGGCAAGGCGGGGTGCGCGGCGGCCGGCCGCCCGGGGCGCGCCGCGCCGGGGCTATGGTCGGCGTCATGGCCCCGGACACCGGCAACCGCGACGACTGGACCAGGCCCGGGACGTACGAGGTCGCCCCCGGCGTCCATCGCGTACCGCTGCCGCTGCCCAACGACGGCCTGCGCGCGGTGAACGTGTACGTCCTGCGCGACGACGACGGACTCGTCCTCGTCGACTCCGGCTGGGCGGTCGCCGAGGCGAGGTCCGCGCTCGAGGCGGCGCTCAAGGAGCTGGACTGCTCGCTGGCGGACGTACGCCGGTTCCTCGTGACGCACGTCCACCGCGACCACTACACGCAGGCCGTGCACCTGCGCCGTGAGTACGGCACGCGGGTGAGCCTCGGCGCCGGCGAGCGCGCGAGCCTGACGGTGTCCATGACCCCGCACCGCAACCCGCTCGCCGAGCAGCTCGACCACCTGCGCCTGCTGGGCGCCGGTGAGCTGGCCGACACCCTGGCGGAGCTGACCGGGGTGCGGCTGAGCACCGAGGACTGGGAACTGCCGGACGACTGGTTCCACGACGGTCAGCGGATCACCCACGGCGAGCGCACCCTGCACGTCGTCGAGACGCCGGGCCACACGCGCGGCCACGTCGTCTTCCACGACACCGGCTCGGCCCTGCTGTTCGCCGGTGACCACGTGCTGCCCACCATCACGCCGTCGATCGGGTTCGAGGCCGCCCTCTCCGCGAACCCGCTCGGCGAGTTCCTGGGCTCGCTCGCGCTGGTCCGGCGACGACCGGACGCGCGGCTGCTCCCGGCGCACGGGCCGGTGACGCCCAGCGTGCACGCGCGGGTCGACGAACTCGTCGCGCACCACGGCGCGCGGCTCGACGAGACGGAGGCCGCCGTCGCCCGTGGGGCGAGTTCGGCGTACGAGGTGGCCGCCCAGTTGCGCTGGACCCGGCGCGAGCACCGGCTGGGCGACCTCGACGTGTTCAACGCGATGCTCGCGGTCACCGAGACGGCGGCGCACCTGGAACTCCTGGTCGCCCAGGGCCGGCTGACCCGCTCCGACGCCGGGGGAGTGCGTCGCCACGCCACCGCGTGACCGCGCCGCGGGTACGGGACCCGGCGCCTCGGGGCGGGGCCGTCGGGCGCGGGCGGGTCAGCGGGGAGTACGGCCGTGCCCCTACGATGCGACGTATGGCGCTGCTGCACCGGGCGGAGATGCACCCCACCAAGTTCGCACTGCTGGCGGCGTGGCTGCCCGGCCGACCGTGGTACCAGGGGGCGGCCGGCGCCGACGTCGAGCGCGTGGCGTCCTACCGGTTCGACGATCCGGCCGGCGCCGTCGGCGTCGAGACGCTGCTCGTCAGGGCCGGCGACGGGCCGGTCCACCAGGTGCCGCTGACCTACCGCGGCGCGCCCCTCGACGGCGGCGACGACTGGCTCGTGGGCACCACCGAGCACTCCGTGCTCGGCCGCCGCTGGGTCTACGACGGCTGCGCCGACCCCGTCTACGCCGCCACGCTGGCGGCGGCCGTCCTCGCCGACGCCGGGCAGGCGGAGGAGTACTTCGAGGTCGACGGCCGGCGCGAGCACCGTGAGCCCACGATGGACATCGCCGGCAGCGGCACCCGGGGCGCCGAGGTCCCACCCGTCGGCGCCGTACGCCGCGTGGTGGAGGACGACTTCACCCTCATCGTCACCGATCCCGTGGAGTTGGCCGTCGTGCGCCGTCTCGACGGCGGCACCGCGTCCGACGGCGCCGTGCTGACCGGCACGTGGAGCGACCAGCCCACCCCGCTGCCCCTGGCGTACGCCCGCCTGCGCTGAGCGCAGCCTCGTCCACGAAGGGCGGGACATGCTCGTGCTGCTCAGCGCCTCGATCAACCTGGCGGTCAGCCGGCCGGTGGGACCGAGGAGCCTGCCCTTCGTCCCGGAGCCGGCGGGCGGCCGGGTGGTGGTCGCCGGGGCGACCGGCTGACCGGTGCGACCCGGCCCGGCCCGTCACGACGCGCGGCCGGTCCCGGGATCGGGGACCGGCCGCGACGTCGGGCGGGGACGGCTCAGCCCCAGATGGCGCCCGCCCACTCCGGGTGGTCGACGAACGGGTTCCGGTTGCCCTGCCAGCGCTCGTAGATCCGCTGGTTGCGGCGCTTCTCGAACGCGTCCGGCGGGTCGGCCTGGTTCCACTGGAGCAGCACCGACATTCTGCCGTGGTACGGCGCGGTGCCGTTGTTGACCGACTGGTTCAGTTCCAGGTTCGGCCAGCCGTCGGTGCCCTCGTACCGGATCGCCATGTACATGATCATGCGTGCCACGTCGCCCTTGACGGCGTTGCGCGGCTCCCACGAGTCGGCGTCGGTGTAGCAGCCCGGCGCCTCGGTGACCGGGCTGCCGCCGTTGTCGAAGTCCTTGTTGCCGCGCGTCGAGTTGACCGAGACGTCGGTCGGCCGCAGGTGGTGCACGTCGGTTCCCGGCCCGGTCGCGGTGCCGAAGTCGCCGTGCGACTTGGCCCAGACGTGCTCACGGTTCCAGTCGTTGACGCCGCCGCCGTTGCTGGTCTTGCTCTGGGAACGACCGGTGTAGAGCAGGATGACGTTGCTGCTGTTCGCCGGGTCCTGGTCGGTGTCGCGCAGCGCCTCCCACACCTGGTCGTAGGAGAGCTTCGTCTGCACCTTGATGATCGAGTGCAGCGAGCTGCGCAGCGCCGCGCCGGACTTGCCGACCGCGTTGGCGTAGTAGGTGGAGTCGTAGTCGCCGCCGGGTACCGGGGTGGTGGTCGGGACCGGGGTCGGCGACTGGCTCGGCGAGGGAGCGGTGCCGCCGAGGGTCATCGCCGTCGGGTTCTTCAGGCCGCCGTGGCTGAAGTAGGCGGTGAGCGCGCCGGTGGCGGTGACCCGCTGGCCCCGCAGGCCCGGGTTGGTGAGCAGCCCGAACGTGCTGCGGTAGGCGGTGGTGACCTGGACGTAGAGCATCCGGCTCGGCCCGGTCTCGGCCGCCGTGTCGGCGATCGCGATCGCGGTGTCCGAGGTGAAACCGGACCTGAGCACCGTCGTGCTGCTGGTCGGCTGGCCGATGACGTAGCCGGTCACGGTGGCCGTCCGACCGTCCTGCGCGGCGAGCGCCTGGGCCACGGTCAGGGTGGTGGCGGCCGACGCCGCCGCCGTCACCGCCACGGGCGCCACCAGCACGACGGCCAGCGCGATCGCCATCGCCAGCCTTCTGGGCCCCGAGCGGGCACTGCTCCTCATATTCATGAGCAGCGATGCTAGCGGTGCGGGCGTGAACGCCGGGAGAGCGGGAGCGCAACTTTCGGCCAGCGCCTCGTCGGCGCGTACCTGACCACCGGGCGGAGCACCGGCCGGAGCATGCTACCCGGGCGTCGGACCGGCGCTCAGGTAGGTCAGGGTCGCCAGCACCCGGCGCTCACCGCGCCGGGCGGCGACGGACCGGGCGGCCCGGCGCCTCGCCGGGGGTAGGCTGACCTGCGTGGATCACGAAGACCGCATCGCCCTCTTCCTCGACTACGAGAACCTCGCGCTGGGGGCCCGCGACCATCTCGGCGGGGTGGCCTTCGACTTCCGCCCCATCGCCGACGCCCTCGCCGAGCGCGGCCGGGTGGTGGTGCGCCGGGCGTACGCGGACTGGTCCTACTTCGACGAGGACCGGCGGATGCTCACCCGCTCGCACGTCGAGCTCATCGAGATTCCCCAGCGGATGGGGGCGTCGCGCAAGAACGCCGCCGACATCAAGATGGCCGTGGACGCCGTGGAGCTGGCCTTCGAGCGCGGGTACATCTCGACCTTCGTCATCTGCACCGGCGACAGCGACTTCACCCCGCTGGTCCACAAGCTGCGCGAGCTGAACAAGCGCGTCATCGGCGTCGGAGTGGAGAACTCGACCTCGGCACTGCTGCCGCCCGCGTGCGACGAGTTCCTCTACTACGACCGGCTGGAGGGCGTCGACGTCCCTCCCGCCCGGGTCCGGCGCGGGCGCCCGGCCCGCCTGCCCAGCCCCGACGTGCCGCGGGTGGAGCAGGAGCCCGAGCCCGAGGCGCAGCCGGCGGCCGAGGAGGCCGCCCGGGACGTCGACACGCTCGCCGTGCTCGTGGCCCAGACCGTCGCCGGCCTCCAGGGCAGTTCGAGCGGCGAGGTGACCGCCTCGACGTTGAAGCGCACCCTGCTGCGCAAGGACCCGACGTTCAGCGAGTCCGACTACGGGTTCCGCACCTTCGGGGAGCTGCTGCGGCACCTCGCCGGGCACAACGTGGTCGAGCTGGCGGAGGGGCCCGCCAAGGGTGACCCCGAGGTGTCCCTGCCCGAGCACGGCGACCGCGAGGTGGCGTTCGGGCTGCTCGGCTCGGTGGTGGCGGACCTCGCCGGCGACGAGGGCGCGGTGGCCCTCTCCGGCCTGAAGAACCAGCTGCGCCGGGCGCGGCCGGACTTCAGCGAGAAGAAGCTGGGCTACCGCAGCTTCCTCCAGTTCTGCAAGGCGGCCGCCACCAGCGGCGTCGTCGACCTGCGGTGGAGCCCCGAGGCCGACGACTACCTCCTCACCCCCCGGGCCGCCTGAGCAGCTGCCGCCCGGCGTCGTTGCGGACGCTCCCGTTTCGACTTGTGTTTCCCACAAACGCCAATTCCTCCTTGAAAGACGTTTAGCGCGGTCGTTGACCGGAGAAGTGCCGGTCCGAGCGGGCATCGTCGCCCGCCGATTGGCAGGAGGAAGAGTCAATGACACGGATGGTGCGTGCTGCCGCGCTCGTCGGGGTGCTCGCCCTGGCGGTCAGCGGATGCGGAGGCGTCGGCGGGGACGGCGACGAGGGCGGTGGTACCGCCACCGAGGGCACCCTGTCCACGATGGGCTTCGGCCTCTCCGACGAGATCGCGACCACGCGCGTCGACGCGTTCAAGCGCGACAACCCGGGCGTCGACCTGAAGATCACCGAGGGGGCCTTCGACGAGCAGCAGTTCCTCTCCGCCGTCGCCTCCGGCAACCCGCCCGACCTGGTCTACATGGACCGCAAGCTGATCGGCACCTACGCCAAGCGCGGCTCCATCCAACCGCTGACCGACTGCGTCGACAAGCAGGACATCGACATGGGGCAGTACCGGCCGGCGGCGAAGGAACAGGTCACCCTCGACGGCACCGTCTACGGCGTCCCCGAGTTCTCCAGCGTCCGGGTGCTCTACCTCAACGAGGCGCTGCTGCGGCAGAAGGGCCTGACCGTCGACGACGTCGACCTCGCGAACTGGGCCGGGCTGCCCGCGCTCAACGCCAGGCTCGCCACCGTCTCCGGGGGTCGGCTCTCCCGCATCGGCATCGACCCGAAGATCCCCGAGTTCCTGCCCATGTGGGCCAAGGCCAACGGCGTCGACATGCTCTCCGCCGACGGCACGAAGGCCAACCTCGACGACCCGAAGGTGGTCGAGGCGCTCACCACCGGGGTCAGGCTGATCCAGGACCAGGCCGGCTGGGGCAAGTTCAAGTCCTTCCGGGACACCTTCGACTTCTTCGGCGCGCAGAACCCGCTCGCGAAGAACCAGATCGTCGCCTGGCCCATGGAGGAGTGGTTCCTCAACCAGGCCGCCAAGAACACCCCGAAGGCCGAACTGGTGGTCAAGCCGTTCGTGGACCGGCAGGGCAAGCCGGTGACCCTCTCCTCCGGGCTGGCCTGGGTGGTCCCCAAGGGCGCGAAGAACCCGGACGCCGCGTGCGCGTTCATGAAGAAGGTCACCGCCACCGACACCTGGGTCGCCGCCGCCAAGGCCCGCGCCGACGCGCGCAAGGCCGCCGGCCAGCCGTTCACCGGCGTCTACACGGGCAACGTCGCCGCCGACAAGCGGATCTTCGACGAGTTGTACCAGCCCACCGGCAACAAGCGCTTCGACGACGCGGTGGCCACTATCCGCTCCGTGCAGGACGCCGCCTTCGCGATGCCGGCCTCGCCCGCCGGCGCCGAGTTCGACAAGGCCTGGACGGACGCGGTCAACCGGGTCCTCTCGGGCCAGGCGCCGCCGGCGGAGGCGCTGGCCCGCGCCCAGCAGGAGGCGACCGCCGCCCTCGACAAGGCCTCGAAGTAGGCCCCGGGGGATGGCCACCACCACCGTCCCCGCTCCCACGGGCCGGCGGCGTCGTACGCCGCTGGCCCGGCGGGAGGCGCGCTGGGCGTACCTTTTCCTGGCGCCGTGGATCGTCGGGTTCCTGATCTTCAACGCCGGGCCGATGATCGCCAGCGCCTGGCTCAGCCTCACCGAGTACGACGCGATCAACGCGCCCCGGTACACCGGCCTGGACAACTACCGGGAGCTGATGTCCGACCCGATGGTGGCGCGCAGCCTGGGCAACACCGTGTACTACACGCTCCTGCACGTGCCGCTGGTGATGGCGATCTCGCTGGGGCTGGCGCTGCTGCTCAAGCGGGTCGGGCGGTTGCAGGGCTTCTTCCGTACCGTCTTCTACCTGCCGGTGATGACCCCGGCGGTGGCCGTGGGCATCCTGTTCCTGCTCCTGCTCAACACCCAGGACGGCCTGATCAACCGCGGCCTCGCCCTGATCGGGATCGACGGCCCGAGCTGGACCACCGACCCGGACTGGGTGATGCCCGGCATCGTCCTGATGGGCCTGTGGAGCCTCGGCTCCACCGTGATCATCTATCTCGCCGCTCTGCAGAACGTGCCGCGCGACCTGTACGAGGCGGCGAGCATCGACGGCGCCGGCGGCTGGGCCCGGTTCCGGCACGTGACGCTGCCGATGATCTCGGGCGCGCTGTTCTTCACGCTGATCGTCAACACCATCTCGTCGCTGCAGATGTTCACCGAGGTCTACACCATGTACTTCGGCAACCGGCAGACGCAGGGATCGTTCAACAGCGACGCCGCGTCGTTCTACGTGATCCACCTGTTCCAGGAGGCGTTCCAGTTCCTGCACATGGGCTTCGCCTCGGCGATGGCCTGGCTGCTCTTCGTGATCATCCTGATCATCACGCTGGTGCAGGTGAAGCTCGGCAACCGGTTCGTGTACTACGAGGGGGACCAGCCGTGACGGTGGACAGCAGGCGGCGTGGAGGGGTGGCCCGGCGGCCGACCGAGGGGAGCCGGTCGTGACGGCCACGGTGCAGCGGGCCGTCGCCGCGCCCGTACCCGCGAGCGCGCCGGGAGGCGCCGACCGGCGGGCGGCGGCCGAGGAGAGCGGTCGCCCGCTGTGGCAGCGGGTGCTGTTCGTGGTCGCGCTCGTCGGCGCCGCCGTGGTGTTCATGCTGCCGTTCGTCTGGCTGATCGGCGCCTCGCTGCGGCCCCGCGAGTACGTCTTCTCCGGCGGGTTCCTGCCCACCCCGTTCGCGCCGGAGAACTACGCCGACGCGTGGCAGGCGGTGCCGATGGTCACCTGGCTGTTCAACAGCGTGGTGGTGGGCACGGCGGCGGCGCTCGCGGTGACGCTGTCCAGCGCGTGGGTGGCGTTCGGCTTCGCGTACTTCCGGTTCCCGGGGCGCGATGTGCTGTTCGGTCTGGTGCTCGCGACGATGATGCTGCCGTTCGCGGTGACCATGATCCCGACGTACCTGATCTGGACGGAACTGCGGCTGACCGGCACGCAGGTGCCGCTGTGGGCGGGCAACCTGTTCGGTTCGGCGTTCTACATCTTCCTGCTGCGGCAGTTCCTGCTCTCACTGCCGCGCGAGTACTTCGAGGCGGCCCGGGTCGACGGGGCGAGCTACCCGCAGCTGTTCTGGAAGCTGGCCTTCCCGCTGATCCGGCCCGCCCTGCTGGTGGCCTTCATCTTCGAGTTCAAGGCGAGCTGGACGGACCTGATGAAGCCGCTGATCTACCTGCGCGACGAGGAGCTGTACACCCTCCCGCGCGGGCTCAAGGTGGTGCTGGACCGCTTCGGCTACGGCGGCGAGCAGCAGTGGGAGATCGTGCTCGCGGGCAGCGTCATCGCGACCGTGCCGATGCTGGTGCTGTTCTTCCTCGCCCAGCGGCACTTCGTCGAGGGCATCGCCACCACCGGCCGCAAGGGCTGACCCCGCCGTGCCCGGCCCGTCTTACGGGTCGGGCCGGGCACGTGCGGGCTCAGGGGATGGTCACGCCGTACGCGGCCAGGATCTCGACGATCGGCTGGTAGTAGGTGGTGCCGCCGGTCGTGCAGTTGCCGCTGCCCCCGGAGAGGATGCCGAGGACGACGCCGGTGCCGGGGACGTAGAGCGGCCCGCCGCTGTCGCCCGGCTCGGCGCAGATGTTGGTCCGGATCAGCCCGGTGACGGCGCCGCCGGCGAAGTTGACGGTCACGTTGAGCCCGGTGACCGTGCCGCAGCGGACCCCGGTCGTGGAGCCGCTGCGACAGACCGTCTGGCCGATGTGGGCGTTGCCGGCGCCGTTGATCGTGACGAGGCCGGGGTACGTGTAGACGGCGCTGGGGTGGGCGACCAGGCTCGTGTAGCGGACCAGCCCGTAGTCGTTGCCGGGGAAGCTGCTGCCCACCCGGCTGCCGAGCACGGTGGTCTGCGCGCTGTTGGCGTACCAGGTCGCACCGGCGGCGGTGCAGTGCCCGGCGGTGACGAAGTAGTAGGTGCTGCCGCTGCGGACGTTGGCGCCGAGGGAGCACCGCCCGCCGCCGCCGTAGATCGCCTGACCACCGGCGATGAGCAGCCGCAGCTCACCCGGCTCGTGCCGGAGCACCGCACCGGCCCGGGCGGCGGTCGCCCGCAGCGCGGCCACGTCCCGGGCGGAGACGGTGTCGTCGACGGTCAGGGTCATCCGGCCGGTGGCGGGGTCGAGGCCCCAGGCGGTGCCGGTGGTGCGGATCTGCGCGAGCGCGGTCGCGGCGCGGGCTGCGTCGGCGGGGGCGGGGGCGGCGTGGGCGGGCGCCGGCAGGCCGAGCAGCAGCGCGGCGAGCAGGAGCAGGGCGAGCGGGAAACGACGCATCGAACCTCCAAAGATTCGTTTCTGTCGATTCCCTACAGGATCCACCCCCGGGCGTGACGCGGACAAGCGGCCGGTCGGTCCGGCCCGTGAGGGTGCCACCGACGGCGACGGCGACGGCGGCATCGGGGCGGCCCGGCTACGGCAGCGGGTGGGAGATGCCCCGGGCGTGGTCGGTGAGGGCGGCGCCGACCACGGTCGCCTCCAGCGGCAGCACCTCCAGGCAGCGGCGCACGGCGGCGGCCATCAGGACGTTCGGCACGCGCATCGACAGCGTGCAGTGCGGCACCCAACGCCCCGGCTGGTAGTGCTCGACCAGCGGGATGCCGGCCTCGGCCAGCCGGCCGTGCACCCGCGCGTGGTGCGCGAGCAACTCGACCGTGGGGGTCGGGCCCAGCCACAGGACGCGGCCGACGAACTGCCCGGCGTGTTCGAAGCTCAGCCGCAACGGCGCGGCCACCACCGTCCCGCGCAGCGCCGCCGCGACCCGCTCCGGATCGAAGCGGGGCGCGACGGCGAGCGAGACGTGCGGCCGGTGGCGCTGCTCCAGCAGCGACCGCATGCTCTGCACGCCCTCGGACTCCAGCGCGTCCCAGAGCACCCGGATCCGTCGGGTGGCGTCGGTGTCCAGGTAGAGCTCCAGCGCCGCGACCACATGATCACTCTAGGGGCGCGGTGCTCACGGCACGACGACGGCCCGACCCTCCAGCGTGCCGTCGGCCATCTTCCGGTACGCGACGACCGCCTCGTCCAGCGAGAAGGTGGTGGCCTTCGGCTTCACCAGTCCCCGGGCGCCCAGTTCGAGTACCTCGATGAGTTCCGGCCGGCTGCCCCAGTACGTGGTCTGGATGCTCACCTCGTACGGCACCGAGAAGAAGCCCACCGGCAGGGTGCCGCCGCCGATGCCGACGATGGTGAGGTCGCCGACGGTGCGGGCGGCGGCGGCACCGAGCGCGAGGGTGGGGTCGGCGCCGACGAAGTCCAGGATCACGTCGGCGCCCCGACCGCCGGTGGCCTGGCGGATCTCCTGGGCGGTGTCCGCGCCGGAGAGCATGGTCAGGTCGGCGCCGCACTCCTCGCCGAGCCGCAGCGCTTCCTCGCGGGTGTCCACCGCGATCACCCGCGCCGCGGTGGTGGCCTTGAGGATCTGCACGCCCACGTGCCCGAGCCCACCCACGCCGATCACCACGGCGGTGCTGGTCGGGCCGAGCTTCGCCCAGGACCGGCGGATCGCGTGGTACGGGGTGAGCCCGGCGTCGGTCAGCGGCGCCGCCAGTACGGGGTCGAGCCCGTCGGGCAGCGGCACCACCTGCCGGGCCTGCGGCACCAGCATGTACTCGGCCATGCCGCCGTCCAGGCCGAGGCCGCCGCCCCCGCCGGGCACCGGCGCCTCGGCGACGTTCTCGCAGTACGGGTCGACGCCCACCCGGCAGCGGGCGCAGGTGCCGCAGCCCCACGGCCCGTACACGGCCACCGGCTGGCCCACCGTCAGCCCGGTGACCCCGTCGCCCAGCGCGTGCACCCAGCCGGCGTTCTCGTGGCCGAGGGTGAACGGTGGGTTCCAGGGCACCGCGCCGGCCTCGAAGTCGTGCATCAGGTGCAGGTCGGAGTGGCAGGCCCCGGCACCGCCGATCTTGACCACCACCTGACCCGGGCCGGGGGTCGGCTCGTCGACCTCGACCAGCTCGGGCTCCGACTTCCAGCCCGGCAACCGCAGTGCGCGCATCAGACGCCTCCTGTTCTCCCGCTTCCGGTCCGACTGCCGGCTGCCCGTTCAGCGACCGGCCAAACGGGCCCCGCGGCGGGTCGGCTCACCCCTTCCGGGTGAGCCGGGAACGCGGCCGTCGGCGGGGGCGCCCGGGTTGCCGAGGGCGGCCTACAGGGCGGTCATTCCGCCGAGGGCGGGCGGCTCACGGGGCGGTCATCCCGCCGAGGGCGGGACGGTCCACGGGGAGGTCATTCCGCACAGGGCAGGCGGCTCACGGGGAGGTCACCCGTCGAGGGCGGGGTCCACGGCGGGCCGGGGGTGGGCCGTCCGGGCGGCCGCCTCCGACGGCGACAACGTGGACGGCCCCGAGCGCCGGCCCGTCGGCTCCGTGCCCGGGCGGCTCGTCGGCTCCGTGCCCGGGCGGCTCGTCGGCTCCGTGCCCGGGCGGCTCGTCGGCTCTGCGCCTGGGCGGTTCGTCGGCTCCGTGCCCGGGCGGATGGTCGGCCCGACTCCGGGGCGGGCCGTCGGGTCGCCTCCGGGGTGCCCGGTCGGTCCCGCTCCCGGCGGGCCGGTCGGATCGGCGCCGGGCCGACCGGACGGGCTGCCGGCCGGGCCGGGGCTCCGCGGTTCGTCGGCCAGCACCCGCTCGCAGTAGCCGGCCACCTCCTCGCGGCCACCGGCGGCGCGGATCAGGTCGGCGAGGGCGGCGTCGTCGAGCGCACCGCCCGGGCCGTCGTCGCCGTCGGCCCGGTACGCCCGGCAGGACTCCCGGACGGCCGCGTCCGGTTCCGGCCGGCCGTCGGCCCCGCCCGTCGGCGCCCGCGAAGGGTCGGGAACCGCCGTGCGGGAGGCGTCCCGGTCGGGGGCAGGCTGGACAGCGGCGGTGGTGGGCGCCGGGGCCCGCAACGGGTGGGGCAGGGTGCCCCCGGTGGCGGCGAGGGCCACCCCGCCCGTGAGCGCGAGCGCCGCACCGGCGAGCGCGGCGCGCACGCCGAAGCCCGCGAGGGCGGGACGGCGTCGCTGCGGCAACTCGGGAGGGCGCCCGGCCCGGACCAGCCGGTAGGCCCGGACGGCGGCCTCCTCGCCGGCCAGCTCCCGGGGGTGGGGTGCGGCGCGCACCGCGGTCAACAGCGACGCGACGGGACGTGGGCCGTCCTGCGGGTCGAGGACCGGACCGCCGAGCAGCCGCTCGACGGTTTCCTGGTCCATCCGATGTGCTTTCATCTCGTGTCCCTCAGCGCCACGGGCCGCCGGACCGTCACACGGGTCGGGGTGTGACGGCCGACAAGGGCCGGGTCGGCGACCGGGGCCTGGCTCAGCCCATCGTCTTGGCGCCGTCGATCGCCTCGCGCAGGATGTCGGCATGCCCCGCGTGCTGGGACGTCTCGGCGACGAGGTGCAGCAGGACGCGGCGGACTGACCAGCTCGCGCCGGGCTGGAACCAGGGGGCCTGCGGCAGCGGGTGGGTGGCACCGAGGTCGAGGGTGCCGACCAGCCCGTCGGTCTCGGCGGCCACCCGGGCGTAGTCGTCGAGCAGCCCCGCCAGCGTCTCGCCCTCGTTCATGCGGAACTGGCCGGCCCAGTCGAGCGGCTCGCGGTTCATCGCCTCGGCACCGCCGACGGCGAACCACATCCACCGCTGCTCGACCTGCGTCACGTGCTTGATCAGACCGCCGGGACACAGCTCGCTGACGGTGCTGCGGGCGGCGGCCTGCTCGTCGGTCAGACCCTCGACGGTCCGCCGCAGGAAGCCGCGATGCAGGCGCAGCGTCTCCACCAGGTCGGCCCGCTCGCCGGTCAACTGATCGGTCGTGGACATCGCCACGCTCCCTCCTGGGCTCCTTCAGAACGCGGCTGAGCCTAGGACCGCCCACCGACAGAAACGGCTTCCCGGACGCCGGGTTTCCGCCACCGGTTGCCGTTTCGTCCGGTCCGGGGTGCACTGAACTACATGGGTGTGATCAAGGTGGGCACGTCGTCCTGGGCGGACCGGATGCTGCTGCGCTCGGGCTGGTATCCCCGCGCGGCGAGCACCCCGGCCGGCCGGCTCGACTTCTACGCCGGGCACTTCCCGCTGGTCGAGGTCGACACCTCCTACTACGCGGTCCCCGTGCCAGAGACGACGCAGGGCTGGGTCGACGCCACGCCCGAGGGCTTCACCTTCGACGTCAAGGCGTTCAGCCTCTTCACCGGCCACCCGACACCGGTGGCCGCGTTGCCGCGCGACCTGCGTCCGACCGGCGGCCCGAGTCGCATCCGCCGCCGCGACCTGCCGGCGGCCGCGTACGACGAGTTGTGGGACCGGTTCCGGGCGGCGCTGGACCCGATCGCGGCGGCCGACCGGCTCGGCGCGGTCCTGCTCCAGTTTCCACCGTGGCTGGCCCGGGGAGCCGCCGCCGAGCGGCGCATCGCCGAACTGGCGGAGCGGTGCCGACCGTGGCGGGTCGCCGTCGAGCTGCGCCACGGGTCCTGGTTCGACGGCACGGCGGCGCTGGACACGCTCGCGTTCCTGCGGGAGCGGGACCTGTCGTTCGTCTGCGTCGACATGCCGCAGGGGCATCCGTCGTCGGTGCCGCCCATCCTCTTCGCCACGGCGGAGCTGGCGGTCGTGCGGTTCCACGGGCACAGCACCGCCTGGGAGACCGGGGACAAGCAGGAGAAGTTCCGCTACGCGTACGGCGACGAGGAGCTGCGCCGCTGGTCGGAGCTGCTGGTCGAGCTGGCCGGGCAGGCACAGGAGCTGCACGCGCTGTTCAACAACTGCTGCGAGGACCAGGCCCAACGCGACGCCGCCCGGCTCGCCGAGCTGCTGGGCGTGCGGCCGGCGGGGCGGGGTCGGGCGGAGCGGGCCGCAGCCGGCTCCCCGTCCTGAGCGCCGCGCCACGTGTCGTCCGGCCCGGACGGAGCGTCGGCGGGGAGGTTTTCCCACCGGCCGCCCGGGTACCGCCCGGGGCGTGAGCGACGGAAGGGGACGCGGTGATGGGTGAGCGGCGGCAGGAACACGACGAGGACGCGACGCCGGGCGTACCGCAGGACGCGGCGGCGCGCGAGACCCGGCAGGCGCAGGACGCCCACGGCGGAAGCATGGCGCCCGGCCTGGTGGACGACACCGGCCATCCGGTGGCGGACGACCCCACCGAGGTCGCGGGGGAGGACACCGCCGGCGGCTGAGGCGACCGCCCGGGAGGGGCCCGGCACGCGGCCTTATTGCGTCGACCGGGCCGCCGGCCTCGGGCATGATCGCCCGATGGCGGCAACCTCCCGTGCGCTCCTGCGCTGGCAGTTCGACCTGACGTGGTCGCTGTTCGAATACCATCTCGAACGCATCGAGGCGGCGGACTTCCTCTGGGAACCGGCGGCGCGCTGCTGGACGGTCCGTCCCGGCCCCGCCGGCGGGTGGACCCCCGACTGGGCGGACACCGAACCCGATCCCGTGCCGGTTCCGACGATCGGCTGGCTGTCGTGGCACATGGGCTGGTGGTGGACCGTGGCCATGGACCATCTCGGGGGACGGCCACCCCGGCAGCGCACCGACGTCGGATGGCCGGGCCCGGGCGGGCCGACGATCGCCTGGCTGCGGGGCCTGCGCGCCGAGTGGCTCGGTCAGCTCGACCGGCTCACCGACGCAGACCTCGACGCCCCCGCGTCGTTCCCCTGGCAGGAGGACGCGGGGCACACGGTCGGGCACATGCTCGCCTGGGTCAACGCCGAGTTGATGAAGAACGCGGCTGAGATCGGCCAACTCCGGCTGCTGCGCGTCGCGGGACGCGGCTGACCGCCGGACGCCCGCGCCGGGTGACCCGGCTCGCCGCGCCCGGGTCCGTACCGGTCACGACCGTCGACCCCGGGTCCGCAACGCGTCCTCCGTCCGGGGCTCGACGTCGGCGGCGTCGGGAAAGGACCGGCGGGCCGGCGCCGGGTCCGGCGGAGCGCCGGGGCCCGCCGGCCGTGTGGGCGTCGGTTCGACCGGGCCGAAACCGTGCCGCCCGGCCGGTCCGGACGTTCCCGCCGGCTCACCGGCCCGCTGATCCCCGCGCCGCCCCTCCGGTACGGCGGTCTCCTCGCTACCCTCGTCCATGGGGTCGTGCCCGCCGGTGCCCCACGGCGGCTCCGCGTCCAGCCCGTCCCTGGTCACCCAGGGCGTGGTCGCCTCCGGTGGGCGTCGCTCCCCGCCGCGTCCGTCTCCTGCCGTCATGGGCCACCTCGCTACTCGGTCCGCCGGTAGAGGCTCCGAATCCCCGTCGCCGGGGCGGTCATGCCTGCCGGCGCCGGATCCCGGGCGGCCGCAGGACACGCGGAGCGGCGCCCCGCCGCCGAGGAGTCGGCGGGACGCCCCTCGGCGTACGCCGGTCAGCAGCGGCCGGACTTCGCCATCCGCTTCTGCCTGGCCGCGGTCATCGCCATGAGCGCGCCCATCCCCTTCGGCGCCTTGCGCATCCCGCCGACGCGCCCGAGCATGCCCCGGAACACCTCGCCGGGCTTCTGCTGCTCGCCCATGTACGCGGTCATCACGATGAGCGCCCCGGTCATCGCCGGGATGGCCCACTGGAGCATCCGCATCTGCCGCTGACACGACGCCACGTTCGACGGCGTGTGCGAGTTCGGCTCGGTGACCCCCTCGACCGCCGGCCCGCCGGCCTTCTCCAGCTTCATGCCGAGCAGCCGGCTGTAGCCGGTCACCGCCAGCGCGCCGACCGTCAACGCCGTCTTCAGCGTGCTGGCCCGGGCCACTCCCGACTGGGCGGCCACCCGAGGGCTCTCCGTCACCAGTTCCCCGACGGCCCCCGCCAGGTGGGCGCCGATCGCCGCGGCGTTCACCGGGGTCCACCGGGCCCAGCCGGCCGAGGCCATCGGCAACCGCTGGGTCGAGTCGTTCATCTGTGCCGCCGCGCCGTTGACACCGAACGCTCCCATCAGGGAGCCCCCGAACCAGGCCGCCAAGCCCAGATCGTGCATCGAGCGCAGTGCGGTGTGTCGTTCGGACATCTGATCCCCTTCCACCGTGTCGGGCGGTGCGGCATACCCGCCGCCCGGTCGGCTAATCCCGCCCGTCACCTGCTGATACGCCCCGGCAGCGCAGATACCGGGCCCGGCGTCCGTGCCCGGTCGACGACGGGACGCGGCCGAGAGGAGTCGGCGGGGCCGGTGGCGGGTAGATCGTCGGACGACCCGACGAGAGGGGTAGCCGATGTCGCAGCCGGAGGAGAGCCGGGAGAAGACCGCGTCGACCGACGCGGTGCTGATGCACCCGGACAACGATCCGCGCAAGACCACGGCCCAGGTGCCGCCGCCGGCCGAGCGCGGCGAGACCCGCGTGGAGCGCGACGGCGAGATGGTGCCCGTCGACACCGACGAGTGAGCAGCGGCGTCCCGGGCGGCGGGGGCCGCCCGGGACGTGCGTACGGGGCGGGCGAGGTCGGGAGCGAGGGACGTGGGCGACGGGTGGGACCGGTCGGGCGAACCGTCGGCGGTGGACCACGCGCGGATCTTCGACGCCGCGCCGTCGCCGTACCTGGTGCTCGATCCGGACCTGGTGATCGTCGAGGTCAACGAGGCGTATCTGCGCGCCACCGCCCGTACCCGTGCGGAACTGCTCGGGCGGGAGGTGTTCGCCGCGTTCCCGGCGAACCCGGACGACCCGGAGGGCACCGGGGTGCCCAACCTGCGGGCCTCCCTGCTGCGGGCCTGGGACACCGGCCGGGCGGACACGATGGCGTTGCAGCGCTACGACATCCCCGACGGCGTCGGCGGCTTCGTGCGGCGGTACTGGAGCCCGATGAACGTGCCGATCCTCGACGACCACGGGCGCGTCGTGCTGCTGCTGCACCGGCCCGAGGACGTCACGGACTTCGTCCAGCAACGGCAGCGGACCAGGGACGAACAGGCCCGCGGCGAGAGCTTCCGGCGGCGCATGGCGGCGGCCGAGGCCGACCTGTACGCCCGCGCGCAGGAACTGCGCGGCGCGCTGGAGGCACAGGCGGTGGCAAACCGCCGCCTCGCCACCCTGGTCGACCTGGCCGCCGACCTCGCCGGCTGCGAGAGCGTCGCCGAGTTGACCGAGGTGGTCGTCGACCGGGGGCTCGGGGCGCTCGGCGCCGACGGCGGCGCCGTCGCCGTGCGCGACGACACCGACCTGCTGCGGTTGACGTTGACCGACAGCCTCGGCGGCGGCACCCGCGCCCGCTACGCCGAGCTGTCGCTGACCGGTCCGCTGCCGTCCAGCGTCTCGGCGTACGCGGGTCGCACGGTCTTCCTGCCCGACCGGGCCGCCGCGCTGGACTTCACGCCGGAGATGGCGGCGGTCCTCGACACCACGGGACTGGAGGCGTGGGCCTCACTGCCGCTGCGGGTGGGGGAGCGGCTGCTCGGCGCCCTGACCGTCGGCTGGCGCGCGCCACACCCGTTCGAGCGGCGCGAGGTGGAGGTGCTGGGCGCGTTCGCGGCGCAGTGCGCGCAGACGCTCGACCGGATCCGGGTGCACGGGGAACAGCGGCGGACCTCGGAGACGCTGCAACGCAGCCTGCTTTCCGACCCGCCGCCGGTGGCCGGCCTCGACATCGCGGTGCGGTACCACCCGGCGGTGGAGCACGAGCAGGTTGGCGGGGACTGGTACGACGCGTTCCCCGCCGCCGACGGGGCCACCACCGTCGTGATCGGCGACGTCACCGGGCACGACCGCGCCGCGATGGCCGCGATGGCCCAGATCCGCAGCACGCTGCGCGGCATCGCGTACGTGCTGGGTGAGCCGCCGGCGGCGATCTTCGCGGGGCTCGAACGGGCCCTGCGCGGGCTGGGCGTGTCGACGTTCGCCTCGGCCCTGGTGGGGCACGTGCGCGTCCCGGGCGCCGCAGGCTATCCGCGGTCGGCGCACCTCACCTGGTGCAACGCCGGCCATCCGCCGCCGGTGCTCGTGCACCCGGACGGCACCGCGCGGCTGCTGGTCACCGACCCGGACCCGCTGCTCGGTGTCGGGCCGCTGCCGCGCCGCGACCACGAGACCGACCTCGAACCGGGCGCGACGCTGGTGCTCTACACCGACGGGCTCGTCGAGCGCCGCGACCTGCCCGTCGACGCCGGCATCGAACGTCTGCGGGCGGCGGCCGGACGGCTGTGCCACCTGCCGCTGGAGGCGTTCTGCGACGCGCTGCTCGCCGGGCTGACCGCCGAGCCGGACGACGACGTCGCCCTGCTGGTGCTGCGGGTCGGTTGAGGGCGGTCAGCGGGCCGGCAGGTCCGCCGCGAAGCGGGCCACCCGGGCCGCCAGCGGCCCGCTCGCGCGTACCCAGGTGAAGTGGTCCATCCGGGCGCCGGCCTGCGCCGCCGTGTAGCGCTCGCGGGCGACGGGCGCCGCGGCCAGCTTCGCGCACAGGTGGTCGAGGGTCTCGTGCGGCGTGTACTGGTCGTCGTCGACGCTGACCGCGAGCACGGGGGTGCGCAGCGCCCGCACGGCCGCTTCGGCGTCCACCCCGTCCAGGTGCGGGAAACGCCCGGTCCGCGCCGTGTGCGCCCAGTCCCGGATGACGCCGCGCGCCTGCCGGCCGCCGAAGCCCCAGCCCGGCCAGACGCCGAGCAGCCGGGCGGTCGCCGCGATCCCCTGGGTGTACGGCAGGACGCCGTACCCGCGCAGGCCCGGGTAGCTGCGCCACCACGGCACGCCGACGGCGACCAGCGCCAGCCCGTCGACGTCGTGCCCGCCGTGCACGGCGAGATGCAGCAGGGCGGCCTGCCCGCCGAGGGAGTGCCCGAGCAGCAGCGTCCGGCGCCCGTCCCGGCGGGCCTTGAGTGCCCCCAGCGCGGCGCCCACGTCGGCGGTCAGCTCCGCGTAGCCGTACCGGCAGGCGCGGCTCGGCTTCGGGGTGCTCTCCCCGGTGCCGCGCAGGTCGGCCACGGCCACGGCCAGGCCGGCGGCCCGCAGCGCGGCGGCGAACGGGCGGTAGTAGCGCGCCCGGACCCCCATGGCGGGCGTGATCAGCACCAGCGGGGCGTCGGTGACGCCGTCCGGATCGGGATACACCTGTAGCCCGAGGCGGGCCCCGTCGACCTCGACGAACTCCTGTCGGTATTCCCCCGTCGCGTTCACCGCCCCAGGCTACGGCCCGAGGCTACCGGCGGGTAACCATCAGGTGGTGGGCGTCACGCGCGCGCCGTCGGATCGCCCGCGTGACGCCCCGCCCGTCCGCGTCACGCCACCGCCGGAGCGGGGCGGCCGACCGTGCTGACCGTGGCGTAGACCGCGCTCAGCTGCTCGGCGCAGCGCTTCCACGAGTACCGGTTGCGGATCCGGTCCAGCGCCGCCGTCGCGTACGCGAAACGACGGACCTTGTCGGCGAGCAGCCGGCGGACCGTGGAACCGAGGATCCGGGGGTCGCGTGGCGGCACGAGGTCGCCGGTCAGCCCGTCGACCACGCTGTCGGCGATCCCGCCGACGTTCGTGCCGACGACCGGCACCCCGCACGCCATGCTCTCCAGCGGGGTGAGCCCGAACGGCTCGTACCAGGGGGCGGCCACCAGCAGGTCCGCCGAGCGGTACCACGGGGCCAGCTCCTCCCGGGGCAGCCCGCCCAGCAGCTTCACCCGGTCGGCGACCCCGCAGGACTCGGCGAGCGCGCGGAGGCGACGGGCGAAGCCGTCCGCCGCCAGCAGCTTCGCGGGCGGTCCGCCCACCACCACGCACTCGGCGTCCGGGACGGCCGGCAGGGCGCGTACGACGTCCTGGATGCCCTTGCGTTCCACCAGCCGTCCCACGGTGATGATCCGGTGACGGGCCGGATCGCGCGGGGCGACGGGCCCGCCGGGACGGAACAGTTCCTGGTTGACCCCGGCGGGGACCAGCGTCATTCGGGACCGGGGCACGCCGAGGCGGACCAGCTCGCCCACCTCGTCCTGGCACTGCACGATGACCCGGTCCGCGGCCCGGCCCAGGGCGCGCTCGTAGCCCACCCGGCCTGGTGGGCTGGCGTCCCGGTCGCCCTTCGTCTGCCGCTTGACGGAGCCGAGGCTGTGGTACGTCAGCACCACCGGCACCCCCGTACGCCGGCCGGCGTGCAGGGTGGCCAGTCCGCTCGTCCAGTAGTGGGCGTGCGCCACGTCCGGCACCCAGTCGCCGTCGCGCCACTGGCCGGCCAGCCAGCGACCGAACTCGCCCAGGTGCGGCAGCAGTTCGTCTCTCGGCACCCGCAGCGCCGGCCCGGCCGGCACGTGGCACACCTGGTAGCCGTCGGAGGTGAGCACGGAGTCGGGCGGGGCGGTCGAGTCGCGCCGGGTGTAGACGCGCACGTCGTGCCCCTCGCCGACGAGGGCGGCGGCGAGTTCCGCCACGTGCGTGTGCTGACCGCCGGATTCCCCCGCCCCTCCGACGGCGAGCGGACTGGCGTGCTCCGAGATCATCGCGATACGCATGTGCTTCCTCCATCGGCCGGCCCGTCGGCGGGGACCCGGTCGAGCCCCGGGGCGTCTCCTCGCCGCCTGGCGGACCCCGCCGCAGGAGTCCCTACCCTGGACCTCCCCTCCTAACCGCCGCCCGCCCGGCTCGTCGTGAGGGACTCTCCGTCGGGTGTGGAGACGCCGACGGGCGGCGGGGCGAACCGCCCCACCGCCCGTGACCGGCCGACGACAGTGGGTCAGGACCGGTTGTCGTGGAGCATGCCCGGCCCGAAGACCTCGTAGGCGATCCGCTCCACGGGCACCCCCCGGCGCAGCAGGCCGCCCCGGACGGTGTTCATGAACGGCAACGGCCCGCACAGGTGCACGTGGGCGTCCGGGGAGAGCGGGATCAGTGCCGGGTCGACCCGGCCCGCGATGACCTCGGCGGTCACCCCGGCCAGCTCGCCGTCGGTGAGGTCCTCGTACCAGAGGGCGGTGCGCAGGTTGGGCAGCGCGGCGTGCAGGCGCGGGAGCTCGCCGCGGAACGCGTGCGCCGCGCCGGCCCGGTCGGCGTGCACCAGCACCACCGGGCGCTGCGGCTCGGTGGCGGCCAGGTGCTCCAGTGCGGCCATCGCCGGGGTCAGGCCGATGCCCGCGCTGACCAGCAGCAGCGGGCCCTCCCCGGCCACCGCGCTGACCTCGCCGAACGCCGGGCTGAGCCGGAGGACGTCGTCGACGCCCACGCGCTCGTGCAGGAACGTGGAGACCATGCCGTCGGGGGCGCCGCCGACGCCGCGTACGCGCTTGACGGTGATCCGCCAGTGCGCGGCGCCGGGGCAGCCGGAGAGGCTGTACTGGCGGATCTGCTGACCGCGCCCGCCGTCCAGGTCGACGGCGACGGAGGTGTACTGGCCCGGGACGAAGGTGGGCACCGGGCCGCCGTCGGCCGGGACCAGGGTGAACGACACGACGTCCAGTGCCTCGGTGGTCCGGGCGGTGATCCGCCAGTCGCGCCACACGGGCTCGCCCTCGGCCAGCCCGGCCTCGGTGTAGAGGCGGGCCTCCCGGGCGATCAGCTCGCAGGCCAGCAGCCAGTAGACCTCGTCCCAGGCCGCCGCCACCTCGGCGGTGACGGCGTCGCCGAGCACCTCCCCGACGGCGGCGAGCAGGTGCCGG
The DNA here is from genome assembly GCF_059359355.1 of Micromonospora sp. ZG13. Classification (NCBI taxonomy): domain Bacteria; kingdom Bacillati; phylum Actinomycetota; class Actinomycetes; order Micromonosporales; family Micromonosporaceae; genus Micromonospora; species Micromonospora sp. ZG13. The sequence goes on along the minus strand of NZ_JCADBQ010000008.1, from coordinate 203,006 downwards.
CCGACGATCGTGTACTGGGTGGCGGTGATGCCGAGCGAGGCGTGCTTGTGCGCGATGCGGTTCAGGATCGGCCCCCACGGCGCGCGGCTGCCGCCGGTCAGGTGCTCCGCGTACGCGACCACGGCGGCCGCGAGCGCGGCCTTCTGGGTGCCGGTGGCCTGGTTGCTGCGGTTGAAGATGTCGAGCAGTTCGGGGTGCGCGTCGAACATCCGCTGGTAGAACCGGCCGGTGATCGCTTCGCCGTGCGCCTGCACGGCGGGCAGGGTCGCCGTCACCACTGCTGCTGAGGACTCCGAGAGCACGACTGTCTCCTTCTGAGGTGAACCGCTCGAACCCCGACAGCAAAACAGGTATTCGAGATACCTCTTCAGGGCCGAAGGTCCCGGGTCGGGGGTCGTCCGGATCACATCCTGGGCCCGCTCGACCGTGGTGGGGCTCGACCGCGGTGGCTAGGGTCGAGACGTGAAGCTCAACCGGTCCACCGACATGGCGCTGCGTATCGCCATGCTCGCCGCCGCGAACCCGCGACGGATGACCGTGGACGAGCTGTCCGACCAGCTCGACCTGCCCCGCAACCACGTCGCCAAGGTGGTGCAGCGGTTGCAGCGGCTCGGCGTGCTCGTCACCATCCGGGGCCGCTCCGGCGGGGTGGCCTTCGCCGAGGGCGGCGGGGACACCACGGTCGGGCACGTGGTGCGGGCCTTCGAGGGCGACGACGAGGTGGTCTCCTGCGACGAGCCGGCGTGCTCGCTGCGCGCGGCCTGCCGGCTGCGCGGCGAACTGCGCCGGGCCCGCGACGCCTTCCTCGCCGTCCTGGACGGCGTGACCCTCGGCGGGCTCGTCGACGGGCCGACCGGCCCGGTGCTGCTCGCCCTCGGCCTGCCCCGCCCCCGACCGGCGCCGACGCCTGTCGCGTCGGCGTCCCCGGTCGGCCGGCGGGCCGTACCCGATCCGGTCTGAGGAGCGACGATGTCCCGTGGTCCGGTCTCCCACCCGGTGTTCGCCCGGGTGTTCGCGCGGGCGAGCGTGGCGATGGACGCCGCCGGCGCGGCCGCCCACCGCCGCCGGCTCGTCGCCGGCCTCGCGGGCCGGGTGGTCGAGGTCGGTGCCGGCAACGGCCGCACCTTCGCGCACTACCCGGGCACCGTCGAGCGGGTGCTGGCGGTTGAGCCGGAACCCCGGCTGCGGGCGGCGGCGCGGGTGGCGGCGGCCGACGCGCCCGTACCCGTCGAGGTGGTCGACGGCCTCGCCGAGGCGCTGCCGGCGCCCGACGGCGACGCCGACGCGGTGGTGCTGTCCCTGGTGCTCTGCTCGGTGGCCGACCAGGCCGCCGCGCTGCGCGAGGCCCGCCGGGTGCTGCGGCCCGGCGGGCAGGTGCGCTTCTTCGAGCACGTACGCGCGCAGACCCCCGGCCTGCGCCGCGTCCAGCGGCTGGTCGACGCGACCGTGTGGCCGCTGCTCTGCGGCGGCTGCCACACCGGCCGCGACACGGTGGCCGCGATCCGGGCGGCGGGCTTCACCGTCACCGAGCTGGACGCGTTCCGCTTCCCCGACAGCGCGCTCCCGGCCCCGGCCGCCCCGCACGTGCTCGGCGCGGCCACCCGCGACTGACCCGCCCCCGGCCGCGGCTGTGCTGCCTACCTACCGCCGTGCCGCCTGACCGCCGCCGTTTGGGGGGCGGACGCGGCGGAACCCCGCGCCGAGCGGCACGGGGTTCCGGGCTCCGGGAGGTGTCGCGGTCAGGAGACCGTGATCGAGCCGTCCCCGGCGCGGACGCAGGCCACGGAGCGCGCACCCGTGGTGGCCGCGCCCGTCAGGCACTGCCCGAGCACCTGGTGACCGGCGGCGTTCGGGTGCCACGACTCCTGGCAGGTCTGGAAGTAGCTCACGCAGGTGTTCGCGATCCGCTGGATGGCGATCTTGTCCTTGCCGGAGAGGCTGGTGACGAAGACGCCGTTCGGCGGGCTGTCCTGCAGGCGGATCGGGGTGGCGAGGGCTCCGGTCGGGCTCGTGCCGGACTCGCACAGCCGGGCACCGTCGAAGGCCCGCTGCACGTTGAGGTAGACCAGGTCCGCGCCGGGGAACTCGGCGGCCAGGGTGTCCCGGGTGGACTTCACCATCGTGCCCAGCCCCTGGGAGAAGCGGTGTCCCGGCAGCAGGCTGGCCCGGTGGATCGGGCAGCCGGCCGCGTACCGCTCGGCGCCCAGCGCGCGGAACTTGTCCCGGGTGTCGCTGCGGCTGTCCTCCTCGTGGAAGCGCGGCTCGAGGTCGAACGGCAGCGGGTTGGTGTAGTCCTGCAGGACGATCCGGTGCTGGCCGTCGGCGTCGATCTCGCGCAGCGTGGTGAGCAGCTGGCGTACGGCCGAGGTGGTCTCCGCGGTCGCGGCGCTCCACTGGGCGGCGGTGGCCAGGTCGGCGTCGGTGCAGGGCTTCTGCTCCACCGGTCCGCCGAGGTAGGCCCAGAACTCCCACCAGCCGGTCCAGGCGTCGGCGATGAACCGGTTGGCGCACTTCTCCGCGACTTGACCGAAGGTGAACGAGCTGTTGTTCGAGCCGAGCCCGAGCAGCACCAGGTCGATGTCGTGGGTCCGGCCGACCGCGCGGAGCTGGTCGAGCTGGGCGGCCACCTGGCGGCCGTTGGCCCGGGCCGAGGAGGCGGCGGCGATGTCGTGCGGCTGGCCGCCGGAGCAGGCGAGGTTGAACCGGTCCTGGATGCCCGGCAGGTTGGCCCGGTGCAGCGAGGCGTTCGCCGAGCGGTGGCAGAAGTACGCGTTGCTGTTCGCGGCGGTCCAGCCCGGGAAGCCCTGGGCGACCCCGTTGACGTCGGCGACCGGGGTGTACGCCCCGGCGCCCTCGCCGCTGATGAAGCTGTCGCCGAGCGCCACCGCGGCGGTGGGCGGGGCTGCCGAGGCCGGGGCGGACAGCCCGACGGCGGTCGACAGCGTGGCGGTGGCCACGGCGAGCGCCGCCGCGAGTGCGGTACGACGGAACCTGGACATCACGTCCTCCATCTGTCCATCGAAATATGAAAGATCCTCTGAGAGCGAGATCACATCATCCAGACGCGACGGGCGTCAATGGACCGGTAACAGAATCTTTCGATGGCGGACACGTCCGCCCCGGCGCGCCGGTCGGTTCCGCCGTCGGGCGGAGGCGTCGGGCCGTCGGGCGGAGGCGTCGGGCGGAGGCCTCGGGCCGCCGGGCCGTGGCGTCGCGCCGCCGGGTGCGGCGGGCGCCCCCGGGCCGGCGGGGCGACGCCGGGAAGGCCGGCCGGGGCGCCGGTGTTGTCACGGCTGGACCCACCCGCCGCCGGCTCGTTCGCAAACCGGTCACGGTGGTCCCGATACGCCGGAACCGGACGGAGCGCGCGACCCCGCCGCCCGGGCCCGCCCCGCCACCAGCCGCGTGCGTCGCTGCGGGGCGCCGTCGTCCTGTCGCATCTCCCGGTTAGGCTCGCTGCGGCGCGCCGGCCGACCCGCGACGTCGGACGCGGCACCACATCGCCGAGACCTGGGAGTACGACCAGTTGACCGCAGAGCCTGAGACCCTGTACGGGGCCGACGACCTCACGCACCTCGAGGGGCTGGACGCCGTCCGGAAGCGGCCCGGCATGTACATCGGCTCCACCGACAGCCGTGGCGTGGGTCACCTCGTCAACGAGATCCTCGACAACTCGACGGACGAGGGCGTCGCCGGCCACGCCACGAAGGTGGAGGTGACGCTGCACGCCGACGGCTCGGTCCAGGTCGACGACGACGGGCGGGGCATCCCCACCGACGTGCACGCCAAGTCCGGCATCTCCGGCGTCGAGCTGGTGCTCACCCGGCTGCACGCGGGCGGCAAGTTCGGCGGCTCCGGCTACAAGACCTCCGGCGGTCTGCACGGCGTCGGCGCCTCGGCGGTCAACGCGCTGTCCCGCCGCTTCGACGTCACCGTGCGCCGGGGCGGCAAGGTCCACGCGATGTCGTTCCGGCACGGCGTGCCCGGGGTCTTCGACGGTGACGGGCCCGACGCCGCGTTCACCCCGGGGCCCGGGCTGCAGATCGTCGGCGCGATGAAGCGCGGCCAGCGCACCGGCACGTCGATCCGCTGGTGGCACGACACGCGCTACTTCGAGACCGGCGCCACGCTGGACGCCGACGCGGTGCGGATGAAGCTGCGCAACACCGCGTTCCTGGTGCCGGGCGTCAGCTACACGCTGCGCGACCACACCGGCGAGGAGCCGACCGAGGAGAGCTTCCACTACCCCAACGGCCTGACCGACATGGTGGAGTTCCTCGCGCCGGCAGGAGACCGGCCCGTCTCGGGCATGCTGATGGTCACCGGCGAGGGCACCTACCGCGAGAACGCCGCCGACGCCAACGGCGTCATGCAGTCCAACGTGCAGCGTCGGGCCGAGGTCGAGGTGGCCTTCCGCTGGGGCACCGGCTACGAGCGCACCGTCGAGTGCTTCACCAACACCATCCGCAACGCGCACGGTGGCACCCACCGCAAGGGCTTCGAGCGGGGTCTGGCGCGTACCCTGGCGGAGGCCGTCCGCAACACCCGTGGCCTGCTCAAGGCCAAGGAGGATCCGCCCACCCTGGACGACGTCCTGGAGGGCATGACCGCCGTCGTGCACGTGCGGATCCCCGAGCCGCAGTTCACCTCGCAGACCAAGGACGAGCTCTCCACCGCCGGCATCACCAAGGTGATCCAGACGCTGGTGGAGCAGCACCTGAAGGCCTGGCTGGAGGACCGCCGGACCAAGGCCGAGGCGCGTACGGTCCTGCAGAAGATCGTCGACGCGGCGCGCGTACGGCTGACCCAGAAGCAGCAGAAGGACGCCGCCCGGCGCAAGACCGCCCTGGAGGGCGCGTCGATGCCGCCGAAGCTGGTCGACTGCCGCGCGGCGGGCATCGAACGTAGTGAGCTGTTCATCGTGGAGGGCGACAGCGCCCTTGGAACAGGGCGACTTGCCCGGTCTGCCGAGTATCAGGCGCTTCTTCCGATTCGCGGCAAGATCCTCAACGTGCAGAAGGCCAACCTTCAGCAGGTGCTGGACAACGCCGAGTGCGCCGCCATCGTGCAGGTGCTCGGTGCCGGCTCCGGCCGCACCTTCGACCTGTCGGCCATGCGCTATGGCCGGGTGCTGATCATGGCGGACGCCGACGTGGACGGCGCGCACATCCGCACGTTGCTGATCACGCTGTTCGCCCGCTACATGCGGCCGCTGATCGAGGCCGGCCGCCTCTACGCGGCCATGCCGCCCCTGCACAAGATCACCACCAGGGGGCGCAACCCGCAGACGATCTACACCTACACGCAGGCGGAGATGGAGGCGACGGTCCGCAAGCTGGAGAAGGCCGGCAAGCAGATCGTCACCCCGATCCCGCGCTTCAAGGGTCTCGGCGAGATGGACGCCGACGAGTTGTGGGAGACGACGATGAACCCGGCCACCCGGGCCGTGCGCCGGATCACCCTCGACGACGTCGACGCCGCCGAGCGGATCCTCGAACTGCTGATGGGGGAGAAGGTCGAGCCGCGCCGCAACTGGCTGATCGACTCCGCCGACCGGGTCGACCGCGAGGCGATCGACGCATGAGCACCGCCCGCCGAGAGGGAAGCTGAACGATGGCACGCCGTAAGGACGACCGCGCCAAGGCGGACCTGTCCGCCTTCGACCAGGCCGGCGCGCGGGTCTTCGACAACCCGCTGGTCACCGAGGTCTCCGACTCCTACCTGGAGTACGCCTTCTCGGTGATCCATTCCCGGGCCCTGCCCGACGCCCGCGACGGCCTCAAGCCGGTGCACCGGCGCATCCTCTGGTCCATGTACGAGCAGGGGCACCGCCCCGACCGGGGGCACGTCAAGTCCGCCCGCATCGTCGGCGACGTGATGGGCAAGTACCACCCGCACGGCGACACAGCCATCTACGACGCGATGGTCCGCCTGGCCCAGGACTTCTCGCTCAACGCCCCCCTCATCGACGGGCACGGCAACTTCGGCAGCCCGGACGACGGGCCGGCGGCCTCGAGATACACCGAGGCGCGGATGTCCCGGGAGGCGATGCTGCTCGTCGGCGAGCTCGGCGAGGACACGGTCGACGTCGAGCCCAACTACGACGGCTCGCTGACCCAGCCCACGGTGCTGCCCGCCGCGTTCCCCAACCTGCTGGTCAACGGCGCCTCGGGCATCGCGGTCGGCATGGCGACCAACATGATCCCGCACAACCTCGGCGAGGTCGTCTCCGCCGCCCGGTGGCTGATCAACCACCCGGACGCCACGCTCGACAAGCTGATGGAGTTCGTCCCCGGTCCGGACCTGCCCACCGGTGGCCTGCTGCTCGGGCTCGACGAGGTGCGGCGGGCCTACGAGACCGGGCGCGGGGTCGTCCGGATGCGGGGCAAGGTCGAGATCGGTCCGCTGGAGGGCAGCCGGGGCCGGCAGGCCATCACCGTTGTGGAGCTGCCGTACGGCATCGGCGCGGAGAAGGTCATCGCGGCCATCACCAACGAGGTCAACAAGACCAAGCGGCTCACCGGCATCGCCGACGTCAAGGACCTCACCGACCGGGAGAGCGGCACCCGCCTCGTGGTCGAGTGCAAGGTCGGCGTCAACCCGCAGGCGCTGCTCGCCGACCTCTACCGGCTCACCCCGCTGGAGCAGTCGTTCGGCGTCAACAACCTGGTGCTGGTCGACGGGCAGCCGCAGACCCTCGGGCTGAAGGCGCTGCTGGAGGTCTTCCTGGCCCACCGCTACGAGGTGGTGACCCGGCGCAGCTCCTACCGCCGCCGCAAGCGCGAGGAGCGGCTGCACCTGGTCGACGGCCTGCTGATCGCCCTGCTCGACATCGACAAGGTGGTCAAGCTCATCCGGGCCAGCGAGGACGCCCAGGCCGCCAAGGACGGCCTGATGCAGAAGTTCCGGCTCTCCGAGATCCAGGCCACCTACATCCTGGACACTCCGCTGCGCCGGCTGACCAAGTACGACCGCATCGAGCTGGAGGCCGAGCAGGAGAAGCTCCGCAAGGAGATCGCCGAGCTCTCCACCATCCTCGACGACCCGAAGGTGCTGAAGAAGGTCGTCTCCGACGAGCTGGCGGCGGTGGTCAAGCAGTTCGGTGCCCCGCGGCGCACCACGCTCGTCGACGGCGACCTCAAGGAGGTGCTGGCCGCGTCCGCGCCGGCCGGCCCGCTCGAGGTGGCCGACGACCCCTGCCAGGTGATCCTCTCCGCTACCGGGCTGGTCGCCCGGACGGCGGCCGAGTCGGAGGAGGCGTCCGAGGGCCGCCGGCGGCACGGCCGGGTCAAGCACGATGCCGTACGCGCCGTCGTGCACTCCACCGCCCGGGGGCGGGTGCTGCTGGTGACCAGCGCCGGCCGGGCGTTCAAGGTCGACGTGTTGCCGCTGCCGGTCCTGCCCGAACAGGCGGGGACGGTCTCACTGCGCGGCGGGATGGCCGCCGCCGAGGTGGTGCCGCTGGAGCCGGGGGAGACCGTGGTCGGGCTGGCACCGCTGGGGTCCACGGCAGAGGGATCCCCGGGCCTGGCCCTGGGCACCCGGCAGGGCGTGGTCAAGGTCTGCGCGCCGGAGTGGCCCGTACGCTCCGACGAGTTCGAGGTGATCGGCCTGCGGGAGGGCGACGAGGTGGTCGGGGCGACCTGGCTCACCGACGGCGCGGAGACGCTGACCTTCGTCACCTCGGAGGCGTCGCTGCTGCGCTTCGCCGCCGGACTCGTCCGGCCGCAGGGGATCAAGGGCGGCGGCATGTCGGGCATCAACCTGCCCGCCGGTGCCCGCGTGGTGTTCTTCGGCGCCGTACGCACCGACGACCCGGGTCACGGCGAGCCGATGGTGGTCACCTCCACGGGCGCCACGGTGAAGGTCACGCCGTTCGAGGCGTACCCGGCGAAGGGGCGGGCGACCGGCGGCGTGCGCGCCCATCGCTTCCTCAAGGGTGAGACGGACGTGGCCGTCGCCTGGGTCGGGCCCCGGCCGGTCGGCGCCACGGCGACCGGCGAGCCGGTGGAACTGCCGGCGGCGGACCCGCGCCGCGACGGCTCCGGCTTCGCCGTGATGCTGGGCCCCACGGTCATCGGCCACCAGATCGACCGCGACTGACCGCCCACGGAAGGGGGCCGGCTGCACTGCAGTCGGCCCCCTTCCGTCCCTACCCACCCGGCCCCCGCCCCTGCCCCGCCCTCTGCCCGTTGATCATGAGGTTAGCGGTGTGAAATGTCAGGTTCGCGTCGGTCAACGTCATGATCGACGAAGCAGGGGCCGGGGCCGGGCGGGGGCAGGGTCACAGGGTGGGGTCAGGGTGCCGGGGTGGGGGTGGTGCCGCGCAGGTGGGCGACCAGGCGCATACCGTGGTAGACGATCAGGGCGGCGGCGGTGCCCAGGGCGATGCCGTTGAACGAGAGGTCGCCGGCGGTGAGGGTGTAGTTGGCCGCGCCGACGATCACCGCGACGGCGGCGGTCATGAGGTTCACCGGGTCGTGGAAGTCCACCCGGCTCTCGATCCAGATCCGCGCGCCGAGGACGGCGATCAGGCCGTACAGGGCGGTGGTGGCGCCGCCGAGCACGCCGGCCGGCACGGTGAGGATCAGCGCCCCGAACTTCGGGCTCAGCCCCAGCAGGACCGCCGTCAGGCCGGCGATCCAGTACGCGGCGGTGGAGTAGACCCGCGTCGCCGCCATCACGCCGATGTTCTCCGCGTAGGTGGTGGTGCCGGAGCCGCCGCCGGAGCCGGCGAGCATCGTGGCCAACCCGTCGCCCATGAACGCCCGGCCCATGTCCCGGTCCAGGTTGCGGCCGGTCATCGCGGCGACCGCCTTGACGTGCCCGGCGTTCTCGGCGATCAGCACCAGGATCACCGGGATCACCAGCACGACCGCGCGCAGGCTGAAGCTCGGCGCGTGGAACTCGGGCAGGCCGACCCAGGCGGCGTCGCGCAGCCCGTCGACCGCCTTCGGATCCAGGTCGCCGAGCGCGGCAGCGAGGGCCCAGCCGACCCCCACCCCGAGCAGGATGGACAGCCGGGCCAGGAAGCCCCGGAACGCCACCGTGGCGAGCAGGATCGCGGCCAGGGTCACCACCGCGATCAGCGGCTGCGCCTTCACGCCGGTGCCGCTGCCGTCGCCGTCCCAGGCCACCGGGGCGAGGTTCAGGCCGATCAGCGCGACGATCGCCCCGGTGACCACGGGTGGCATCAGCGCGTCGATCCAGCGGGACCCGGCGAGCTGGACGACCAGCCCGACGACGGCCAGCGCCACGCCGGCGACGACGATGCCGCCGAGCGCCGGGCCGATGTCCCCGCCGGCCTTCGCCGCCAGCACCGGCGCGATGAAGGCGAAGGACGAGCCGAGGTACGAGGGCAGCCGGTTGCCGGTGATCAGCAGGAACAGCAGCGTGCCGACCCCGGAGAAGAAGAGCGTGGTGGCGGGTGGGAAGCCGGTGATCAGCGGCACCGTGAAGGTGGCGCCGAACATCGCCACGACGTGCTGCACACCGACGCCGAGGGTACGCGGCCAGGAGAGGCGTTCGCCGGGGTGGACCACGTCGCCGGGGCGGATGGACCGGCCGTCGCCGTGGACCGCCCACGCGGACCAACGGGAGCGCGGCTCGGTGGAGGACTGGGTCATGGAACGCCCTTCGCGTCGTGAAGAGGTGACGGGGGCGCAGGTGAAACCCAGGAGTCGTTTCTAGCAGAGGCCCGGCGCGGCCCTGCGTGCCGGGCGGGTTCCGCCGGCCGCAGGTCCCTAACAGCGGCCCGGGCCGAAGCCGCTCCGGCTCACGGCCGGTTGCCGCCCCGGTGGGCGGGTCAGGCGACGCCGGCTGGGCGGAACTGGACGCTGACGCGGGGCCCGACGGGCCGGGAGGTCTTGGGCACGGCGTGCTCCCAGGTGCGCTGGCAGGAGCCGCCCATCACCACGAGGTCCCCGTGGCCGAGTGGGAAGCGCAGGCTGTCGCCGCCGCCGCGGGGCCGCAGCAGCAGCGGCCGGGGCGAGCCGAACGAGACGATGGCGACCATCGTGTCGGTGTGCGCGGAACGGCCCTGGGTGTCGCCGTGCCAGGCGACGCTGTCCCGGCCGGAGCGGTATAGGCACATGCCGGCGGTGACGAAGGGCTCGCCGAGTTCGGGCGTGTAGTGCCGGGTGAGGGCGGCGCGCGCCTCGGTCAGCAGCGGGTGCGGCAGCGGTCGGTGCCCGGCGTACCAGCAGAGCAGCCGGGGCACGTCGACCTCGGCGTCGTACATCGTGCGGCGCTCGGCGCGCCAGGGGACGTCGCGCAGCAGGACGTCGAAGACCTCGTCGGAGCCGGTGACCCAGCCGGGGAGGTGGTCGACCCACGCGCCGTGGCTGAGCGGGTGCCGGCGCAGCCGGCCGGCCAGCGGGGCCAGCGACGGTCCGGCGGCGGTGAGGTCGAGCATCGACGGCTGGTAGGTGGCCCCGGTCATCCGCCCAGCGTACCCGCCGTGTTGGTACAGGTGTACGGATGCCGGCCGGCGGCCCGCTGGCCACCACGCGGACCGCCGACCGCCCCGCAGCCCCTCCGCAGTGGTGCGGGGCTCAGCGGTTCAGTATCCGGCGTACCCGGCCGCCGATCACCTGCTTCACCCGGGTCTGGAGCCGTTGCCCGCGCAGGGTCTCGGTCTCCTTGCGCAGTGCGGCGTTGCGGTCGCGCAGCCACTGGATCCGCTCCAGCAACGCGTCGGTGGCGGTCGCGGCGGCGGGGCGTACGGCCGGCGGGAAGGCGGTGGAGCGCACCTGCGCGTCGAACCGGGCCGCGCTGTCGCCGTCGGCGAAGGCGTTGCCCAGGTCGTGCCTGGCCAGGAAGGCGAGCATGGTCTCGTAGCGCGACCGGTGGCCCGCGTTGAGCGCCGTGTAGTCCGCCTCCTCGTAGAGTTGGGCGGCGTCGACGTCGACCGGCACCTCCGTCATCACCCGGTGCGGGATGTCGAAGTACCGGGCGAGTTCCAGGGTGCGCGAGTCGTGGGCGAAGAGGTAGCCGGGCGTGCCGGAGACCAGCGCGGTGATGGTGCCGTGGATCCGGGTGCCGAACGCGAACTCGAACCCGGAGAGGTAGTCCATCCAGGTCCAGGGGTCGACGAACATCCGCACCTTGTCCTCGGTGAACAGCGGGTGCGAGGTGTGGATCGGGATCTTGCTGGACCGGCCGCGGTCGGCGGGGGCGTCGCCGTAGAGCAGCGTGCCGAGCGTCTTGAGGTCCTGCGGCAGGTAGCGCAGGTTCGGGTACCGCGCGTGATGACGGGCGATGATCTCCGCCATCGACGTGACGTAGGGCGAGACGGTGAGCGCGAGCCGGTCCTCCGGAGCCAGCGCGGCCTTGCGCTTCTCCACCCGCAGGCCGTCGCCGTGCAGGAACATCGAGGGGCAGCCGATCACGTCGACGGCCGAGAAGCCCAGGGTGCGCAGGTAGTCCCGGGTGATCTCGCCCCGTACGCCGATGCTGTGCGAGCGGTCGAGGACGGCCCGTACGAAGCGGGTCACGACGTCGTCGATCGGGCGCAGGTACTCCCGGTCGCCGTGGATGTCGGTCTGCACGCCCACCCCGAGCACCACCACCGGGATCTTGAGCTGCTCGATGAGCTTCGTCATGACCTCGACGCGGTGGGCGTAGCTGCGCCGGAAGGCGTTGGCGAGCGGCACCACGTAGACGTCGTACCGCTCGTTGATCATGTCCGCGTCGCGCGGGTCGATCCTGAACTCCGTCGAGGTGATCTCGGCGGTGGCGGTACGCAGGAGCTTGTGGGCGGCGTGGCTGAAGACCAGGTTGCCGTTGTTGTCGCCGATCCAGTTCCGTTCGTGCGTCTCCTCCGGGGAGTAGACGTCGAAGGGGCCCTTCTTCGCCCGCATCAGGATCCGCTGGTGCATCCGTCCCCGCCTCTCGTGGCCTCCGGGTCCCGGAATACTAGCCACCGGTCGGCGCGGATCCGGAGGCTGTCGCCGCCCGTCACGGTTCGGGACGCAACGGTCACCGAGGGGCGGGAGGAACGCGCGCCGCCTGGTGGGACGGAACGGACACTCACGGACGGGACGGAAAAGAGTCTCAGGGGCGCCGGGTAGGGTGCCCGGCGGGGCGGCGCCGACCGGTGGGCCGCCGACGGGCCCCGCGCAGGTGCCCGACGGGGCCGAGGAGGAGACGTACGTGCTGGTGACCCTGGGGATCTTCGGGATGCCGGCATGACGGGGACCGCGACCGACGCGCCGGCCGTCCGGCCCGCGTCCCCGGCCAGCCGCCTGCCGTCGCTGACCGGGCTGCGCTGGGTCGCCGCCCTGCTCGTCTTCGGTTTCCACGTCGCGACGATGGGCATCATCGCCGAGCCCGGCCACAAGGCCGTCGTGGACTGGGCCTTCGCCCTCGGCCTCTCCGGCGTGCAGTTCTTCTTCATCCTCAGCGGCTTCGTGCTGGTCTGGTCGGCCCGGCCCAGCGACACCCGCCGGGCGTTCTGGCGCCGCCGGGTGGCCAAGATCTGGCCGAGCCACGTGGTGCTGTGGGTGGCGGCCCTGGCGGTCGCGGCCTGGTTCGCCGACCCCGTGGACCGGGTCGTCGCGGTGGAGAACCTCTTCCTCCTCCAGGCTTGGGACCCCCGGCCGGGCCACTTCTACAGCATCAACACGGTCAGCTGGTCGCTGTCCTGCGAGTTCTTCTTCTACCTCTGCCTGCCGTTGGCCCTGCCGTTCATCCGCCGGGCCCGGCCGTGGGCGCTGTGGGCCGTCGTGGTCGCGGTGCCGCTGCTGATCCTGGCGCTCTGGCCGGCCCAGTCCCTGGTGCCGGAGGAGAGCCGCTGGTGGTTCACGCAGGTCTTCCCGCCGGTGCGGTCGCTGGAGTTCTGGATGGGCGTGGCCGCCGCCGAGCTGATGCGGCGCGGCCGGTGGCGGGGCCCGGGCCTGCCGGTGGCCAGCCTGGTCTTCGTGGCGACCTGGGTGCTCGCGGCGCAGTGGGTCCGTGCCGAACTGTGGGCGGCGCTGCTCTCGGTGGCGTACATCCTGGTCATCGCGGCGGCGGCGGACGCCGACGTGCGCGGGCGGCGCTCGCCGTGGCGGTCCCGCCCGATGGTCTGGCTCGGCGAGGTCTCCTTCGCCTTCTACCTGGTGCACGTCCTGGTGATGATCAGCGTCCTGCGGTTCACCGGCGACTGGGGCGTCGGGTTCCCCGGCTGGTGGGGGCTGGCGGTGGTGCTCGGCTTCCTGCTGGTCAACCTGGCCCTGGCCGCCCTGCTGCACCGCTTCGTCGAGACGCCCATGATGCGGCTGCTCACCCCGCGCAGGGCGGCCCGCCCGACGCCGCGGGACGGGGACGACGGCGGGAAGGACCCCGGCGCCTCCGGGCCGCCGCCGGGGCAGCGGGGCGACGCCGTGCCGCGTCCCCGGCCCGCCGACCACCCCGCGGCGTACGTCGACTCGCGCTGACCGCCCCGGCGCGGGCCGACCCGCCCGCGCGGCCAGCGCCCCGGGGCGGAATCCCACCCGTCGAGAAAGCCCGACCGTTTCCGTGACGCCGGTCACCGCGACGCCGAACCGGTCATCGGGCGCGGCCGGGTCGTTTCCCGCCGGGGTTTCGGGGTCGATGCCCGCCACTCGTCCCGTTGTCACCCTCGGGCGCCGGCAGAAACGGTCGTCCCATTGAGTCACGTCAGTGGTGAGGTGCCCGCAAAAATTGCGTCCCCATCAAGGTTTAAGCAGGTGGGGTGGGGTTGGCAGGGGGCGGACCGGCCAGTAATGTCGGCGCGTCCGGTGCGGTACCCGATCGTCCAGAGGCGACGCCGCACCGACCCGCCTAATCGTGAACGACGAGCCGGGGACCCAGTGCTTCGTGGGGTGAATCCGTGGGCCGCAGGCCTGTGGTAGGGCGTTCTTCCCGCCCGAATCCGTCAGCTAACCCGGTCGGCGGCGTCGGAAGGAGTTCCATCCCCGTGCAGCACCCACCCACCCCTCGGTTGTTCCGCCGTCTCCACGGCGCCGCGGTGCCCGCGCTCGCCCCTTCGCAGGTCGCGAGCTGACCGACCGGTCACCGTCCGTCGCCCGGCATCCCGGGCGCATTCCCTGAGTGGCCCACGACCCGCACGGACGCCCGTCCGCGCGGTCGGTCCGCCCTGCCCTCGGCGCGGACCGCCGGCCGCTCGCCCCCCGAGCCCGTGGAGGAAATCGTGAAGCACCACCTCAGGCGACAGCTACGTCGCCTCACGTCCGAGCGTTCGTACCAGTTGGCCGCCGCGTCCGCCGCGGCGCTCGTGCTGGCGTCGGGCACGGGCGCGCTGCTGGCCGGAGCCGACGAGGCCCCCGCCGCCGCGCAGGCCCCGGTCGCCGCGAGCGAGCCACGCGAGGACACCGCGGCCTCGCGCGGCCAGGCCCGGATCGCGACGGCCCCGTCCAGCGCGGCCCCGGCCACCGCCACCGCCACCGCCGCCCCCTCGGCCAGCGCCACCAGCACCGCCCCGGACCCGGACCTGACGCGCAAGCCGGAGCCGCCGAAGCCCCCGGCCGCGAAGAGCCTGGACTACGACTACCAGGCCCAGACCACGTTCTACAACTGCGGTCCGGCGGCCGTCCGGCACGCCCTCAGCGCCGCCGGCATCGCGCGCAGCCAGGACGCCCTCGGTGCCCAGCTGGGCACCGACCAGATGGGCACCGACTCGGCCCAGGACACCACCCGCGTGCTGAACGCGACGGTGAAGGGCGAGCCGTACCGGACCCGGATGATCCCCGGCGGCGCCGCCACCCCGGCGCAGATGGACCGGCTCCAGGCCGACGTCGTCGCGGCCATCGGTGACGGGCGGGGCGTCGTGGTGAACGTCGCGGGAAGCGCCACGGACACCGACGGCGGCTGGCACTCGTTCCCCGGCGGCCACTACATCGCCGTGGTCGGCTACCAGGACGAGGGACGGCTCGTGAAGATCGCCGACTCGGCGAACCCGGCGACCGCGTCGTACTGGATGAGCACCATCGCCCTGGCGAACTGGGCTGCCACCCGCGGCTACTCCGCCTGAGCGATCCCGACGGGCGTCGGCCCCCCACCCCGGGGGCCGGCGCCCGCTGTCGTGTCCGGGTCACGGCCCTCGCCCGGCGCCCCGGTCGGTGACAGACTGCGCGGCATGGTCGATGAATCGGGTGACCGCGACGGCCGGCGCGTGCTTCTGCTGCTGCACGGCATGGGTGCGACCGGCGACGTGTGGCTGCCCTGCGCGTCGCTGCTGGAGCGTCGCTGGGCGGGACGGTGGCTGGCGCCGGACCTCGCCGGCCACGGCTGGTCGCCGCCGCTGCCGGAGTACTCGTTCGCGGGGCTGGCCGGGCGGATCGCCGCCGGGCTGACGGCGGGCGACCGGCTCGTCGTGCTGGGGCACTCCCTCGGCGGGGTGGTCGGGCTGGCGCTCGCCGCCCGCGGCGCCGGGGTTCCGGTCGAGGCCGTGGTCGGCGTCGGCATCAAGGCGGTCTGGTCGCCGGCCGAGCTGGCGAAGGCGGGTGAGCTGGCGGCCCGTCCGGTGACCTGGTTCGCGAGCCGGGACGAGGCGGCCCGCCGCTACCTGCGGGTGGCCGGCCTGACCGGGCTCTTCGCACCGGACCATCCCGTCGTGGAGGCCGGGCTGCGGCAGGTCGACGGCCGCTGGCGGCTGGCGATGGACCCCGCCGCGTTCGACGTGGGCGAGCCGGAGCTGCCCGCGCTGCTGGCGGCGACCGACGTGCCGGTGCTGCTGGCCCGTGGCGAGCACGACCCCATGGTCACCGACGCTCAGCTCAAGGAGCTGGGCGTGCCGGTCGCCACCCTGCCCGGCCTCGGGCACAACGCCCACGTGGAGGCCCCCGGGACGGTCCTGGACCTCGTCGAGCCGTACCGCTGACCGTCCCCGCCGGGGCGGGTCAGGTGGCGGGGGAGAGCGTCGCCTCGTCCGGGTCGACCGGCAGGCCGGGCCCGCCGGCGGTACGCGGGGCCGGCGGGTTCCAGCCCTCGTCGAGCTGCCGCCGCGCGGCCGTCAGGAACGCCTCGGCGTACGACTCGGCGGGGAAGTCGCCCAGGTAGCGGCTCCGGGTGACCCAGCGGGCGGAGGCCAGCGGATCGGTGTCCAGCAGCGCGGTCAGCACCTCGTCCGCGTTGGACATGTCGCGCCGCAGCACGTAGCCCGATCCGGCGAGCGGGAACTGCTCGCAGAACCGGTCGCCGGAGCCCACCATGTCGGTCACCGCGTACGGCTTGCCGGAGTAGAGGTAGTCGGAGATCACCCCGGACACGTCGGAGATCAACGCGTCCGAGCGGTTCACGCACTCGGTCAGGGTCAGCTCCCGGCTGGCGGCGGCGCCGAAGACGTGCTGCCGGCCGCTGCGCGCCCGGTCGGCGGCCAGCAGTTCGGTGAGCCGGCCCAGCTGCCGGGCGGACGCCGGGTTCTGCGAGGTGTACGGGTGGGCCCGCAGGATCACCGTCGCGCCCCGGTCGAGCAGCCGGCGCAGCAGCGTCTCGGCCACCGGCAGGGAGCAGTAGTTCGCGTCCGCGTTGTGCCCGGTCCAGGTCGGCGTGTAGAGCACGGTCGGGTCGGCCCGGCCGTGCGCCGGCTCGGGGCGTACCTCGATCGACTCGACCTGCGGGCGGCCGACGACGACGAACTTCTCCGCCGGGATGTCCACCCCGGCGCGGGCGTACCGGTCGATGGCGGCCTGGCCGGCGACGAAGATCCGGTCGAAGATCGCCGAGACGGGGTTGGCGCTGGGCGCCTTGTCGCTGTCGCCGTGGTGCAGTTGGACGTGGGTCAGCTGGGTGAAGCGGATGCAGTGGCTGTTCTTCGCGCCGTGGTTGACGTAGAAGGCCACCCGCAGGCTGGGCACCAGCGCCTCGTCCATCGCCCTGGTGGTGGGGCAGTAGACCACGGGAGCGCTGGTGGCCGCCGCGATCAACGGCAGGAACTCCGGCTCGCGCACCATCACCAGGAACGGCCGGCCGATCCGCTCCAGGTACGGCAGCCACATGGTGACCTGGTACTCCGAGCCCGGCGGCGCGGAGAAGTGCAGCAGGAACTCAGGCTGGTGCCGGCGCAGCGCGCGGGACACCGCCGAACCGCCGGCCCCCGGGCGGAACCGGCGCCGGGCCAGGTCCAGCCCGACCGCCCCGGCGCCGGCGGCCACCAGCAGTACGGCCGCCAGCGCGACGCCGGCCGGCAGGCCCGCGACGGCCGCCAGCGCCAGCAGGGCCAGCAGCCCCGACAGGGCGTCGCCGAGGCGGGCGGCGACCAGCGGCGTCCAGGAGCGCACCGGCAGGTTCGCGGCGCGCACCTCCAGGCCGCCCGCGTCCCGCAGCGGATTGACCAGCAGCACCAGCCCCAGCAGGACCAGGGCGGTCGCGGCCAGCGCGGGATCGAAGCCGGCGTCGAGGCGGCGGGCGTAGCCGACCAGGATCGCCGCCGCGACCAGCGCGGTCTCCGCCGCGTTGTCGGCGCCCGGGCGTACCCGCCGCTCCCAGGCGGCCGCCGCGAGGGCGCCCACGGCCAGCCCCAGCCCCCAGCCGGTCGCGCCGGTCAGCGCGACGACGAGGAACGCCAGCACCGCCAGGCCGGTGGCCAGCGCGCGGGCGAGCAGCTTCCGAACCAGGTCACCACGCATGTCGGCTCCGTTTCCCGCCGTGGTCCGAATCCGCCGTCAGCCGGCGTCGGCGAGGCTCGCGTCCCGCTCGGCCCGCGCGGGCCCCGGCTGGGCCGGCACCTCGCCGGGGGCGCGACGCACGTCGATGACCTGACCGGTCAGGTCCGAGATCAGCACGTCCAGCGACGACCGGGCGACGGTCTCGGCGGCGAGCAGGGTGTGCTCCGGCTCCTCGCCGAACGCCTTGGTGCGCATCGGGGTCGCGGTCCGCTCGGGGTTGACGCAGTTGACCCGTACGCCGAACTCCGCCCACTCGTCGGAGAGCGCCTGCGTGAGGTTGACCAGGGCCGCCTTGGTGGAGGAGTAGAGCGCGTAGCGGGCCCGGCCCCGGGTGTAGGAGCTGGAGGTGTAGAGCAGCAGCTGACCCTTGGTCTGCTGGAGGTAGGGCAGCGACTGGCGGGCCACGATGACCGGTCCCACGAAGTTGACCTGGAGCACCCGGTCCATGGTCTCCTGGTCCATCTCGGCGAGGGCGCCCTTCTCCAGGATGCCGGCGGTGACCACCACGTGGTCGATCCGGCCGGTGGCCTCGAAGGCGGTCTTCAGCGCCGCCTCGACGTCCTCGGCGCGCTCGACGTGGGTGCCGGTGCTGGAGCGGCTGAACGGGAAGACCTGCGCGCCGTAGCGGCGGGCCAGCTCGGCGAGGTCGTGGCCGATGCCGTAGCTGCCGCCGAAGATCACGATGGTCCGGCCGGTCAGCTCCTCGGTGTAGCTGCGCTCGTCGGTCACCCGGGGCGCCTGCGCGGCGGCGAGCTGGAACAGCTTGTCCGCCAGATGTACGTCGACCGGGTGGGTGACCTTGATGTTCTCGTCGGAGCCGTCGATGACCTTGATCGGCGTGCCGGGCAGGTAGCGCAGCACCACCCCGCAGTCGTCGGTGGCGGCGAAGTGCGGGTCGCCCTCGGCGAGCCGGTAGGCCTCGCGGATGGTGCCCGAGCGGAACGCCTGCGGCGTCTGGCCCCGGCGCAGCGAGGAACGCACCGGGATGTCGGTGATGCAGTCGTCCTCGTCGACCTGGACGATCGTGTCGGCCGACGGGATCGCCACGTCGACCGCCGAGTACGTCCAGAGCGCGTTCACGCACTCGCGGACGATCCGGCCGCTCACCAGGGGCCGCACCGCGTCGTGGAAGAGGATGTTGCAGTCGTCCTCGCCGACGGCGTCGAGCGCGATCCGGGTGGTGGCGTTGCGGGTGTCGCCGCCCTCGATCACCTTGGTGACCTTGCGGAACCCGGCCTTGTCGACGATCTGCTGGGCGTCGGCGACGTGCCCCGTGGCCATCAGCACGACGATCTCGTCGATCTCGGGCGCCGCCTCGAAGACCGCCAGGGTGTGCTCGATGATCGGCTTACCGGCGATCTTGAGCAGCTGCTTCGGGATGCCGAGGCCCAGCCGGGTCCCGGTGCCGCCGGCCAGCACCACCGCCACCGTCCGCGAGGGCCGCCACGGTACCGGGTTCTCCGGTGCGGCGGTCGGGCCAGCGGTGTGGTCCTGCGTCATTGCCGAAGCCTCACTCTCAGGGTGCGTGAACAGAAGGTTCCGCCCGGGCGGCGACCGGATGAACCTTAACGCGCGGACCGCGCCGCCCCCACGGGGCGACGCGGTCGGCCGGCACCGGGCGGATGCCGTACGTGCGCCGGGGCGCTACTTGCCGCTGAACGCCTCGTACTCCCGGACGACCTCGTCGGTCGGGCCGTCCATGCGCAGGACGCCCGATTCCAGCCAGATCGTCCGCTCGCAGGTGTCCCGGATCGAGGAGAGCTGGTGGCTGACGAGGAACACCGTGCCGGCGCCCTCCCGCAGCTCCCGTACCCGCCGCTCGCTGCGCTTGCGGAAGATCTTGTCGCCGGTGGCGAGGGCCTCGTCGATGAGCAGCACGTCGTGCTTCTTGGCCGCGGCGATGGAGAACCGCAGCCGGGCCCCCATGCCGGAGGAGTAGGTGCGCATCGGCAGCGAGGCGAAGTCGCCCCGCTGGTTGATGCCGGAGAAGTCGATGATCTCCGGGGTCCGCCGCTGCACCTCCTCGGGCGACATGCCCATGGCCAGGCAGCCCAGCACGACGTTGCGCTCGCCGGAGAGGTCGTTGAGCAGGGCCGCGTTGACCCCGAGCAGCGAGGGCTGCCCCTGCGTGTAGACCGCGCCGCGGTTGACCGGCAGCAGGCCGGCGATGGCGCGCAGCATGGTCGACTTGCCGGAGCCGTTGCTGCCGATCAGCCCGATCGCCTCGCCCCGGTACGCGGTGAAGCTGACCCCCTTGACCGCGTGCACCTCCCGGATGTTCGGCGCCGAGGTGCGGCTCATGATCCGCTTGAGCGCGCCGACCGGGCCGCCGCCCCCACCGGCGCCCTTGTGGATCCGGTAGATGACGTGTGCGTCGTCCACCACCACGGTGGGGATGCGCTCCCGCACCTTGGGCAGCGTCACCGTCACGTCGTTGGACGACTCGAAGTGCTCAACCACGGCCGTACTCCTGTTCGCCTCGCCAGAAGTAGATGAAACCTCCGACGCCCATCACGATCGCCCAGCCCAGCGCCGTCACCCAGAGCTGGGGCAGGGAGGAGCTGAGCGTCGGGGTGTTCTCCAGCAGCGAGACCCGGGCCAGCTCGATGTAGACCAGCGCCGGGTTGAGCTCGACCAGCCTGGAGGCCCAGGAGGGCAGCTGCTCGCTGAAGAGGTCCACGCTGTAGAGCACCCCGGAGCCGTACATCCAGGCGCGCATGACGAAGGGCATGACCTGCTTGAGGTCCGCCAGCTTCGAGCCCAACCGGGCCATCGCCATGGTCAGCCCGGCGTTGAAGACCGTCTGGAGCAGGATCGCCGGCGGCAGCATCAGCCAGGCCAGGGTGATCGGCTCGCCGGTCACCAGCACGATGAGGACGAGCACCACCATCGAGCCGAGCAGCTGCTGGAACTGGGTGATCGTCACGGCCAGCGGCAGGCAGGCCCGGGGGAAGTGCAGGGCCCGGATCAGGCCCAGGTTGCTGGTGATCGACTGCGTGCCGTTCTGCACCGCGGTCTGGGTGAAGTTGAAGATGAACAGACCGGTGCAGAGGTAGGCGATGAAGTTCGGGGTCCTGTCCTGCTCCAGCACCACGCCGAAGATCAGGTAGTAGACCGCCGCGTTGGTCAGCGGGGTGAGCACCTGCCACAGCTGCCCCAGCCGGGCGTTGCTGAACGACGCCACCAGCTTGGCGTTGGCGTACGCGGCGATGAAGTGCCGGTAGTGCCAGAGCTGCCCCGCGTATTCGCCCAGGGACGGCCGTTCGCCGGCGAACCGGAGACCGTAGCGCTGGGCGAGCTGGGCCCCGGTGAGCCCGGAATCCGGGTCCGCCACCGTGGTGTTGGCCATGGTTAGGCGCTCCGATCTCTTTCGTGCCAACGGGTTGTGCGCGACGACGGGAGAGCGTGGCCGGTGCGGAGCGCCGCCTCGTCGCCGGGCGAACCGTAGTGGAAAACACGTCGGGACGCAACCGTACCGTCGCTGCGCTACATTGTTGCACGTGAAGACCGATAAGAGGCGGGTGCCGGCCGGTGCGGCGGTGCTCCGTGACGACATCACCACGGCCATCCGCCGCGCGGTCACCCAGGAGCTGGCGGAGGTCGGCTACGGGCGGTTGTCGATAGAGGCGGTGGCCCGGCGGGCCGGGGTCAGCAAGACGGCGATCTACCGCCGGTGGCGCTCCAAGCTCGAGCTGGTGCTGGACATGGTCTCCGCGGTCGCCGGGCGCAAGCTGCCGATGGTGGACGCCGGCAGCCTGCACGGCGACGTGGAGCTGCTGCTGCTCGTCGCCGCCGGTGCGCTACGCCACCCGCTGGCCTCGCAGATCATCCCGGACCTGCTCGCCGAGGCGGCGCGCAACCCGCAGATCGCCGAGACCCTCCAGCGGACGCTGACCGGCTACCAGGACCGGGTCGGCGAACTCGTCATCGGCCGGGCGGTCGAGCGGGGCGAGCTGCCGGCGGGAGCCGACCGGCGCGGCGCGGCGGATCTGATCGTCGGGCCGGTCTACTGGCGGCTGGCGATTTCGCGGACACCTCTTGACACGCCGGAGATCGCCCGCATGGCCGCCGCGATCGTCGCGGCCCTACGGGTAGCATGTACCGGTCCGTCCCTCGACGAACCGGCGGTGTGGGACACCCGGTCCCTGACCGCTTCTGAACCCCACCGGGCCGGTGCGTGAACGTTGACCTCGTCGGTCTCGACCCGATCTGCAACGGGCTAGTATCGCACCCCGAACCCCACCCGAGCACCATCTGACACAGGAGGATGCCCCATGGCTGGGCCGCACCCAGAGTTCATTCCCCCAGCGCGGCCGATCATCGGTGACGCCGAGATCGAAGCGGCTGTTCGGGTGCTCCGCAGCGGCCGGGTGGTGCAGGGTCCCGAGGTCGCGGCCTTCGAGGAGGAGTTCGGCGAGCTGGTCGCCGGGCGGCACTGCGTCGCGGTGAACTCGGGCACCTCCGCCCTGCAGCTCACCCTCATGGCCCTCGGCTTCGGCCCGGGTGACGAGGTCATCGTGCCGTCGTTCTCCTTCGCGGCCAGCGCGAACGCCGTCCGGCTGGTCGGCGCCGAGCCGGTCTTCGTGGACATCGAGGCGGGCAGCTTCTGCCTCGACCCCGAGGCGGTCGCCGCCGCGGTCACCCCGCGCACCGTGGCGATCATGCCGGTCCACCTCTACGGCCACCCCGCCGCGATGGACCGGATCATGGCGATCGCCGAGCGGCACGGCCTGGCCGTCGTCGAGGACGCCGCCCAGGCCCACAGCGCCGCGCTGAACGGCACCCCGGTCGGCGCCTTCGGCACCGCCGGCTGCTTCAGCTTCTACCCGACCAAGAACATGCACGCCCTGGAGGGCGGCATGGTCAGCACCGGCGACGCCGAGCTGGCCCGCACCCTGCGGCTGCTGCGCAACCAGGGCATGGAGCAGCGGTACGCCAACGAGATCGTCGGCGCGAACATGCGGATGACCGACGTCGCGGCGGCCATCGGCCGGGTCCAGCTGGGCCAGCTGGGCGAGTGGACCGAGCAGCGCCGGGCCAACGCCAAGTTCCTCGACTCGAAGATCACCGGCATGGTCACCCCGCCGGTCGCCGACGCCGCCCGGCACGTCTACCACCAGTACACGGTGCGGGTGCAGGGCGACCGGGACGCCGCCCAGCAGCGCCTCACCGAGCTGGGCATCGGCAACGCCGTCTACTACCCGACCCCGATCCACCGGCTCAAGCCCTACCTGACCGAGGACGGCAAGCCCGGCCCCTGGGACCTGCCGGAGACCGAGCGGGCCGCCGCCGAGGTCGTCTCCCTGCCGGTGCACCCCTCGCTGACCGAGGCCGAGCTGGAGCGCATCGCCGAGGGCGCGAACCTCGCCGGGGGTGCCCGATGAGCGCCGGCCGCAAGCTGCGCGCCGGCCTGATCGGCCTCGGCGCGATGGGCCGCAACCACGCCCGCGTCCTCGCCGGCCTGGACGGCGTCGAGCTGGTCGGCATCGTCGACCCGGCCGGCGACACCACCGGCACGCTGCGCGCACCGGTCGTACCCGAGCTCGGCGACCTGCTCGCCCTCGGCGTCGACTACGCGGTGGTGGCCTGCCCGACGGCGCTGCACGAGCAGGTCGGCATGGAACTGGCCGCCAACGGCGTCAGCGCCCTGATCGAGAAGCCCCTCGCGCAGAGCGTGGACGCGGCGATGCGGCTCGTCGAGGCGTTCGAGGCCGCCGGCCTGGTGGCCGGGGTGGGGCACATCGAGCGTTACAACCCCGCCCTGCAGAACCTGCGCACCCGGCTGGAGGCGGGCGAGCTGGGCGAGGTCTACCAGGTCGTCACCCGCCGGCAGGGCCCGTTCCCGCACCGCATCGCCGACGTCGGCGTGGTGATGGACCTGGCCACCCACGACATCGACCTGACCAGCTGGGTGACCGGCCAGGAATACACCTCGGTGTCGGCCCGGACGGTCTCGCGCAGCGGCCGGCTGCACGAGGACATGGTCGCCGTGGTGGGGCAGCTCGCCGACGGCACCATGGTCAACCACCTCGTCAACTGGCTGAGCCCGCTCAAGGAGCGGTCCACGGTGATCACCGGTGACCGGGGCTGCTTCGTCGCCGACACCCTCACCGCCGACCTCACCTTCTACGCCAACGGCGCCATCGACACCGAGTGGGAGGCGCTGCGCGCGTTCCGGGGCGTCGCCGAGGGCGACATGGTGCGCTACGCGATCCCGAAGCGGGAGCCGCTGCTGGTCGAGCACGAGCGCTTCCGCGACGCGGTCGAGGGCAAGGAGAGCGACATCGTGACCCTGCGCCAGGGCCTGCGAACGGTCGAGGTGGCCGGCGCCGTCCTGCGCTCCGCGACCGACGGCAGCACGATCGCCGTGGGCACGGGCACCGCGTCCCCGGCGGGGGACACCCTCTCCACCCGCTGACCCCGGGCGACCGCGGTCCGCGTCCGGCGGACCGCGGTCGGGCACCCTCCACCGCCAGCCCTCCTCCACGAAGGACAGCGCATGTCAACGCCCCGCCGAGCGCCGCGGCTCGTCGTACTGGTCGCCAACGGCATCACCGGCGACTCCCGCGTACAGAAGACCGCCATCGCCGCCGCCCGGGACGGGTGGGACGTGGTCCTGGTGGGCCGGAGCAGCCGCAAGAAGGGCGAGCCGGAGCGCTCCGCCATGGGGCCGATCCAGGTCATCCGGGTGCCGGTGCCGCAGACCCTGTCGCGCCGGCCGGCCCGCGAGCACCGGGTCCGCCGTACGCTGACGCAGTTCGGCATCCCGGACAAGTCCGCGCTGGCGCGCTACCGCGCCTCGCACCAGGCCTGGCTGCGGTCGCAGACGGCGAAGCGCAACCCTCCGCCGCGCGCCTGGCTACGGGCGCACGAGGCGGTCCACCAGTTCCGGCTGCGGGCCTGGGGCTGGGAACAGTTCCACAGCACCCAGCCGCTGCCGCCGACCGGCGACTGGCGGACCGACTGGCCGACGCTGCTCGACATCGACCTGGCGTTCGGGCCGGTGCTGGAGGAGCTGGAGCCGGACGTCATCCACGCCAACGACATCAACACGATCCCGACCGCGGCGATGAGCGCCGCGCGGCTGCGGGCGCGTGGGCGCGGCTGCGTCTGGCTCTACGACGCCCACGAGTACGTGCAGGGCGTCGCCTGGCCCAAGCCGCAGCAGGCCAGCGGCGTGCGGGCCGCCGAGCGGGAGTTCATCGGCCGGGCCGACGCGGTGGTCACCGTCTCCGAGCAGATCGCGGAGAAGCTCCAGACCGAGTACGGGCTGCCGAAGACCCCGATGGTGGTGGGAAACTCGCCGGTGCGCGAGGGCATCCGCAGCGGCGCCGTGACCGCCTCCGTACGGGAGCGTGCCGGCATCGCCGAGGGCGTGCCGCTGATGGTGTACGCGGGCTGGATCGGCAAGGAACGCGGGCTGGACACCGTCATCGCGGCGCTGCCGCAGCTGCCGGAGCACCACCTGGCCCTGGTCAGCGGCCGGATGACCCCGCTGCTGGAGGAGCTGCTCGCCCGGGCCGAGGCGAACGGCACGCGCGACCGGGTGCACGTGGTTCCCTACGTCGCCCCGTACGAGGTCGCCGACTACCTCAGCTCCGCCGACCTCGGCCTCATCCCGTTCCAGCGGACCCCGAACTGCGAGCTGTCCCTGCCGACGAAGGTCTCCGAGTACCTGCACGCCGGCCTTCCCCTGGTCACGAGCGACGTGCAGGTGGTCCGGGCGTTCGTCGAGGGGCACGACATCGGGGAGACCTTCACCTCCGGCGACGTGGCGGGCTTCACGGAGGCGGTACGCCGGGCCACCGCCCGCCGGGCCGAGCTGGCCGCGCACATCAGCGAGCCGATCCTCGACGACCTGTCCTGGGAGCGGCAGAGCAGCAAGCTGCTCCAGCTCTACCGGGACCTCTCCGGCGTCGCGCCCGCCGGCCCGCGCGACGTGCCGTGGACGGTGCAGGAGCGCCCGGTCACCGCGCCGTCGACGGGCACCGCCGAGCCGCGTCCCCTGGGCGGCTGGCGCGAGCTCGGTGACACGCCGATCCGCCTCGGTCTCGGTCCGGCCAACTACGCCGGCCAGGCCGCCGCCTTCGCCCGGGCCATCTGCCGCGACAACACCGACGTGTCGGTGCAGGTGGTGATGAACAAGCTGCCCGGCTCGTTCGACTACCCGGCGGACATCTACCTCGACTCGCTGCGGCAGCCGGAACTCGACTTCCAGCTGGAGCAGCTCAACCGGGTGCTCAGCCAGTACACCCACGTGCTGGTGGACGCGTTCATGCCGCTGTTCGGCCAGCTCAACGGCGACAACATCGAGGGCGACCTGCCGGCGCTGCGCAAGGCCGGGATCAAGGTCGCGCTGCTGGCGCACGGCAGCGAGATCCGGCACCCGGACCGCCACCAGCAGCGCCACGAGTTCTCCCTGTTCAGCGACGCGCCCGACGGGATCGCCGCGAAGCTGCGCAAGAAGGCCGAGCGCAACCGCCGGGTGGCGGAGGAGTCCGGGCTGCCGGCCTTCGTGACCACGCCGGACCTGCTCGAGGACCTGCCCTGGGCGACGTGGGCCCCGCTGGTGGTGGACGTCGACGCCTGGGCCTGCGACCGGCCGGTGATGCAGCGCCCCCGGCCGCTGGTGCTGCACGCGCCGTCCAAGCGGTGGACCAAGGGCACCGACCGGATCCTGCCGGCGATGCAGGCCCTGCACGACCGGGGCGTCATCGAGCTGCGGCTGGCCGAGGGGGTCGCCTGGGCCGAGATGCGTGAGCTGGTCCGCGACTGCGACCTGGTGCTCGACCAGTTCACCACGGGCAGCTTCGGCACCTTCGCGGTCGAGGCGATGGCCGCCGGCAAGCCGGTGGTGGCCTACCTCAGCGAGCAGGTCACGAAGACCGTCGGCGGCGACCTGCCGATCGTCAACGCCACCCCGACCAACCTCACCTCGGTCGTGGAGTCCCTGCTCGACGACCGGGAGGCGACCGCCAAGATCGGCCTGGCCTCCGCCGAGTACGCCCGCACCTATCACGACGGCACCTGGACGGCCCGTCAGCTCACCTCGTTCCTTCGCTGAGACGACGCGCCGGCGGCCGTCCGTCCCCCCGCTGAGGCGGGAGGCGGGCGGCCGTCGGCCGTCAGGCCCGGGCCCACGAGCGACGGCGGCCCGGACGATTCCGATCGTCCGGGCCGCCGTCGGCGCTCGCGGTGGGGGCGGTCAGAAGACCGCGCGGACGTACGGGATCTTCGACGCCAGCATGGAGACGGCGAAGGAGATCACCAGCACGGCCGGGTAGGTCAACCCGATGACCTCCAGTGACCGCCCCGCCTCCACGTCGGGGATGAGCTGCCGGAAGACCTCGAAGACCAGCAGGTGGATCAGGAACACCCCGAACGAGGCGTCGGAGAGGCGCGTCACCAGGCGGCCCACCGCGGGGCGCCAGGTGACCCGGGACCCGATGCTCACCGAGGCCATGAAGATCAGCAGGGTGGCGGCGGCGACCAGCGTGCCGGTCGCCATCACCGGGAAGGTGGCCTGGAGCAGCCGGTGCTGGGGCGCCACCCCGAACTGCCAGATCGCCTCGGCCAGCAGCAGGCCGGCGCCGAGCAGGGCGAGCGCCGTCCAGAGCCGGTTGAGCACGACCCGGCGCAGGGCCCAGCCGGCGATGAAGAAGCCGACGTACGGCCACCACCGGTTCCAGCTGGTCAGGATGTTGGGACGGGAGTCGCCGAGGATGAGGGCGATGCCCGGGATCATGTAGGCGACCATCGTCCAGCCCAGCGCGACGCCGGCGGTGACCAGCGCCCGGTGCCGCCCACCGGCGTGCAGGAACGGCGCGAGGACGGGCGCGAGCACGTAGAGCCCGGCGATCAGCCAGAGGAAGTACAGCGCGGTGAAGACCTTGCCGTCGATCAGCAGGCGGGTCAGCAGGGTGAGGCTCATCTCCTCGCCGCGCATCGCCATCCGCACCACGACCACGTACACCACGTGCCACACGATCATGGCGGGGAGGATCCGGGCGAACCGCTTGCGGTAGAACGCCGCCGGGCCGGCCCGGTGTGCCCGGGGGTCGAGCACGAACGCCCCGCTGATCATGATGAACGCGGGTACGGTCCAGATCGCCCCGATGTCGATCGCGGTGGCCACCCACCAGCCGAGGTTGCCGCGCAGGTCGTCCTGGCCCACGATGACGCCGAAGACGTGGATCGCCACCACGCCGCAGATCGCCACGACCCGCAGCGCGTCCAGCCCGTACTCGCGTGGCGGTGGTCCGCCGGCGGGGCGCTGCGGGCCCGGGTCCGTGGTGACGGTGGCTGCGTCCGGCCGGTGCGGCGCCGGCGACGGAGCGGGGCCGGACCCGGCGGCCGGCGCGACGTTGACAGGGTGGGAGGCGGTCACCGGGCCATGCTAGTGCCCCGGCCGGTCGCGTCCGCCGACGATGCTGCGGCCGGTGGGTCGACAGCCGTCGGTCGCCCCCGACGCACCGGCAGTCGTGGCGTTCCGGGCAACTGCCGCTGCCGTACACTCGCCGGGGCCCGACGGGGCCGCACAGAACGAGGAGGCACCATGACCGACGGCGCCGCCGGACCGGCCGCCCCCGCCACCCGTGGCCGGGTGGTCATGCTCGTGGACAACGGCGTCGAGGGCGACTCCCGGGTGCAGAAGACCGCAGCCTCGGCCGCCGAGGCCGGCTGGGACGTGGTCCTGCTGGGCCGCTCGGCCACCGGCAAGGTGCAGACCTGGCAGCTCGGCGGGGCCGAGGTCCGGCTGCTGCCGATGACCACCTCGCTCGCGCGGCCACCGCACGAGTTCCGCCGCCACTGGGTGCGCGGCCCGCTGGCCTACCCGCCCACCGGGATCGCGGCCCGCCGCGAGCAGGAGGTACGCGCCCGCCGCGCCGACCTGGAGGCGCGGCTCGGCGCGCTGAGCCAGGCCCGCGGGGAGGGGCGTTCCTCCGCCGGGCTGACGCTGAGCCGGCAGTTGCTGCGCGGTGAGCTGCTGGCGACGAAGGTGTCACGCCGCTGGGTGTCGCTGCGGCGCCGTCAGCTCAGCCGGGCCCAGGAGGCACGCAAGGGCCTGGCCACGCCGGTGGACCAGCTCTACACGCGGTTCTGGCAGACGGTGGCCGGCGACCGCGCCTGGCGACGGCTCGACCCGGCACTGTGGGACTTCGAGTTGGCCTACGGGCCGGTGGTCGACAAGCTGCGGCCGGACCTGATCCACGCCAACGACTTCCGGATGCTCGGGGTCGGCGCGCGGGCCAAGCTGCGGGCCGCCGCCAAGGGCCGGCGCGTCGCGCTGGTCTGGGACGCCCACGAGTTCCTGCCCGGCATCCGGCGCTGGAACGACAGCCCCCGGTGGCTGCCGGCCAACACCGCGCACGAGCGGGAGTACGCCCCGTACGCCGACGCGGTGCTCACCGTCTCCGACGGGCTGGCCGACCTGCTGCGCGAGCGGCACCACCTGCCCGAGCAGCCCACCGTCGTGCTGAACACCCCGAGCAGCGCGGACGCGGCGGGCGCCGGCGCCGGGGTGCCCGACATCCGCGAGCTGTGCGGGATCGGGCCGGACGTGCCGCTGCTGGTCTACAGCGGCGCCGCCGCCGAGCAGCGGGGCCTCGGCATCATGGTCGAGGCGCTCACCGAACTGCCCGACGCCCACGTGGCGCTGGTCGTGCCCCGCCCGGCCGCCCCGTACGTGAAGGGGTTGGTGGTGCGGGCGGGGGAGTTGGGTGTGGCGGGGCGGGTGCACGTGTTGTCGTACGTGCCGCATCATCAGGTGGTGCCGTTCTTGTCGGGGGCTTCGGTGGGGGTCATTCCGATTCATCATTGGCCGAATCATGAGATCGCGTTGATTACGAAGTTCTTCGAGTATTCGCATGCGCGGTTGCCGTTGGTGGTCAGTGATGTGCGGACGATGGCGGAGACGGTGCGGTCGACGGGTCAGGGTGAGGTGTTCCGGGCGGAGGATGTGGGGGACTTCGTGCGGGTGGTGCGGGGTGTGTTGGCGGATCCGGGGCGTTATCGGGAGGTGTACGAGCGTCCGGGGTTGTTGGAGTCGTGGACGTGGGAGGCGCAGGCGCGGGTGTTGGACGGGGTCTACTCCCGGCTGCTGCCGGACCACCCGCCCGCCCCGACGCACGGCTCCGCCGCCGACCCGTCCCGGCAGGTGGGGGTCTGACCGCACGGTCCGGCCGCCTGCGGCGACGGGGCGCGCAGCGGGCGGCGACGCGGCCGGAGCGGGGGCACTGTGGAGCACGTCGCCATGAGTAGGATCGGGCACCGTGACCGCAGCGCAACCCCCGGCGACCGACCTGTCCACCGACGCCGCCGAGGAGCGCGCGCCGGCTGATCCGCCCCGGGAGCCGCGCCGACGCCGGCCGGACCTCGTCGCCGTGCTCGTCCTCCTCGCCGGCGCGCTCTGGGTGACCGGTCGGGGCTGGCGGGACGTGCGCGGCCGGGTGCTCGGCGCGCAGCCGGCGGACCAGGACTTCAACGAGTGGATGCTGGCCCACGCGGCGCACGCGGTGGCCAACCTGGAGAACCCCTTCTTCACCCGGTTGCAGAACGCGCCCGACGGCGTGAACCTGATGACCAACGTCGGCATCCAGCTGCCCGGCGTGCTGCTCGCGCCCGTCACCCTGCTCGGCGGCGCCGCGCTGTCGTACCTGGTGCTGATGACCCTCAACCTGGCCGGCACCGGCCTCGCCTGGTACTGGGTGCTCTCCCGGCACGTGGTCGGCAACCGGGCGGCGGCGCTGGTCGGCGCCGCCTGCTGCGCCTTCGCGCCGGCCCTGGTCTCGCACAGCAACGGTCACCCGCACATCACCGCGCAGTGGCTGATCCCCTTCATCGTGTGGCGGGTGGCCCGGCTGACCCGGGGTGGGCGTCCGCTGCGCGACGGGCTCATCCTCGGCGGCCTGGTCTCCGCGCAGTTCTTCGTCAGCGTCGAGATCCTCTTCATCCTCGCCCTGGCCTGCGCGATGGCGCTGCTGGGGCACGTGCTGTTCCGACCCCGGGCGGCGTTGGCGGCGGCCCCCCGGGCGCTGGCCGTGCTGGGGGTGGCCGGCGCGCTGACCCTGCTGGTGACGGCGTACCCGCTCTGGATGCAGTTCCTCGGCCCGCAGCACCGCAGCGGCCACCCCACCGACCCGGACAAGTACGCGCTGCGGCTCGCCTCCTACTTCAGCTACGCGACGGAATCGCTGGCCGGCGGCCCGCAGGGTGACCGCCGGCTGGCCGCCAACGTGACCGAGGAGGCCAGCTTCTACGGTTGGCCGCTCGTGCTGCTGGCGGTCGCCGCGGTGGCGTGGCTGCGCCGGGAGCACCTGGTCCGGGTGCTGGGCTTCACGGCGGTGCTGGCCGCGCTCTTCTCGCTGGGCAACACGATCAACTGGGCGGTCCGCGGCCCCGGGGTTCCCGGCCCGTTCCGCCTGTTGAACGGCCTGCCGGTGGTCGACGCGATGGTGGTGGCCCGCTTCGCGCTGATCACCACGGCCGCACTCGGGGTGCTCGTCGCGATCGTGGTGGACCGGTTGCTCTCCGGTCGGATCCCGGCCCGGGTGGGCGTCGTACCGCTCCGGCCGCTGGTCGCGGTGGCGCTGGCCGTGGCCCTGGTGCCGCTGCTGCCGACCCCGCTGCCGGCCGTGGGACGCCCGGAGGTGCCCCGGTTCGTCACGGCCGGCGGATGGCGCGACCACGTGGCGCCCGGGCGGACGCTCGTGCCGGTGCCGGTGGAGAACATGACCTCGGTGCGTTGGGGCGCCGCCGGGGGCGTCGGCTTCGCCGTACCGCAGGGCTACTTCCTCGGACCGACCTCGCCCACCGACGACACCGGCCGGTGGGGGGTGGATCCCCGGCCCACCGCGGCCCTGCTGACGGAGGTGGCCACCGGCAGACGACCGGCACCGGTCACCATCACCCCCGCGGAACGGGCGCAGGCGGAGCTGGACGTGCGGCACTGGCGGGCGGACGCCGTGGCGCTGCCGCGGCATCCCCGCGCCGAGGCGCTCCGTTCGGCGCTGGACGCCTGTTTCGGTCCGGGCCGGCGCGTCGACGACGTCTGGCTCTGGGACGTCCGCCCGCTGACCCGCTGACCGGACGGGCGGTTCCTACGCCGGGGGCTGCCCCGGTTCGCCGGCGGAGTCCGAGGTGGGCCGGGCGGGTCTGCCCAGCAGCATGGCGAGGCCCACCACCACCGGCAGCCAGATGACCAGGACCAGCCGGTCGGCCTCGGACTCCTTCGGGTGGGCCACCAGCGTGAGCAGCCCGGTCGCTCCGGTCGTGGCGAAGAGCAGCGCGGCCCGCCCGGGCAGCGCCCGGAACAGGGCGGCGAAGCCGACCAGCAGCAGGGCGAGGAACGGCGAGGCGGCCAGCGGCGCGCCCCCGTTCCACCAGGCGTTGAGCTGGGCGGGCCAGAAGTCCCGGTTCAGCTCCACCAGGCGCGGCCACGGGTCGGGCACGTCCGGCCGGGTGAAGTGCACGGTGAACTTGTCCTGAAGCGTCTCCGCCGCGCCGGGGATGTCCAGCGCGGCGCTGAGGCCGAGCCAGACCGCCGTGGCCACGCCACACGCGGCGGTGAGCACGACCAGCCCCGGCTCCCAGCCGGCCCGGCGGCGGCGGAGCAGGGTCAGCGCGGCGAACACCGCCGTCAGCGCCGCCGACAGCAGCAGGCCGGTGGCCGGCCGGGTGACGGTCGAGGCGAGCAGCCCCGCCAGCACCGCGCCGCCGAGCAGCAGCCGGCCGCGCGCCGTCCCGCCCGGCCGGAGCAGGGGTACGGCGGCGCAGAGCGCGGCCAGGGCGAACGCCGTCGCGCCGGCCTCGGCCAGCAGCCGGCTCAGCCAGAAGCCGGTGGGCAGCAGGAAGAGCAGCGCGGTGGCCGCGAGCGAGCTGACCAGGCCTCCACCGAGCAGCCGCACCGCCAGGGCCGCCAACACGCCGGCCAGTACGGCGAGCGCGGCGGTGGCCAGCACCATGCCCCGTTCCCCGAAGACCAGTACGAACGGTGCCGTGGTCAGCGAGTAGCCGGGTCGGGTGGTGAAGATCCGCTGGTAGCGCGGGGGCATGTCGGCCGCCCACTGCCGGGTCGCGGCGACGCAGGAGACACCCGGGCGCGGACTCGGCATGCCCTTACGGCAGACCAGCCGGGCGGCGAACCGGTCCGCCTCGGCGGAGGGCGTGCCGGTCATGGTGGCCGCCTGCCGGGCGTACCAGTAGGTGTCCGGATAGGCGTGCTGTGGCGCGGTTTCCCAGCGGCCCCACCACAGCAGGCTGCCGAGCGCGGCCGCGGCGAGCAGGCCGAGCACCAGCCGGACGCGGGCCCGCCGGGCGTCGGGCGCGGCGGGCCGACCGTCCGCCGGCGCGGCACCGCGTGTTTGGTTACTCGACATCTCGCCCTACTTCCGGCGGAACGTATCCGGCTGACAGTTTCCTCGCGCGGGGTGCGCAACGACGCGGTCGGCGCCGGGACGGACAGCGGGGAGGGTACGCTCCGGGGCGCGCGGAGGCGATGCCGACCCGCGCTTTCCCACAATCCATGGTGCGAGACCGCCGGCCGGCGGTTTCGTACAATCGCTCGGGATCCGGGCCGGGTGACCCGGCCGGACGGCACCGGGCAGAGGCGGAGAAGCAGACGATGGGGCTGAACGGCGGCGCCGGCGCCCGGGGGCGTGTTGTCATGCTGGTCGACAACGGGGTCAACGGTGACTCCCGGGTCCAGAAGGCCGCCCGTTCGGCCGCCGACGCCGGCTGGGAGGTCGTCCTGCTCGGTCGCACAGCCGCCGGGCGTTCCCAGAGCTGGCGGCTCGGCGACGCCGAGGTGCGCCTGCTGCCGATGCCCGAGCCGCTGGCCAAGCGCCGGCACGAGTTCCGCCGCGGCTGGCTGCGCTGGCCGCTGGCGTACCCGCCCACCGGGATCGCCGCGCACCGCAGCCAGGCGATGAAGGCCTGGCGGGCGGACCTGACCTTTCGGCGGGCCGCGCTGACGGTGGCCGCGCGCGACGGTGGCGCCCGCCGCCCGTCACCGCTGCGGTGGCACGCGCTGCGCGCCGAGGAGCTGGCCGCCGGGGTGGCCCGCCGCTGGGTCTCGTTGCGCCACTGGCAGCTCACCCGGTCCCGGCAGGGCCGCAAGAAGCTCGACGGCCCGCTGGACCGGGCGTACACGAAGTTCTGGCAGACCGTGCAGGGCGACGGCGCCTGGCGGCGGCTGGAGCCGGGGCTGTGGGACTACGAGCTGGCCTACGGCCCGACGGTCGACGAACTGCGGCCGGACCTGATCCACGCCAACGACTTCCGGATGCTGGGGGTGGCCGCGCGGGCCAAGCTGCGCGCCGCCGCCCAGGGCCGCCGGATCGCGGTCGTCTGGGACGCCCACGAGTACCTGCCCGGCGTGCAGGCGTGGCGCGACAACGTCCGCTGGCTGCCCGGCAACATGGCGCACGAGCGGGAGTTCGTGCCGTACGCCGACGCGGCGATGACCGTCTCCGGCGGGCTGGCCGACCTGTTGCAGCAGGAGCACCGCCTGGCCGAACGCCCCGAGGTGGTGCTCAACGCCCCCGCGCTGGCCGAGCTGCCCGGCCCCGGCGACGAGCCGGCCCCGGACATCCGCGAACTGTGCGGGATCGGGCCGGACGTGCCGCTGCTGGTCTACAGCGGCGTGGCCGCCGCGCGGCGGGGCCTCGACGTCATGGTCGAGGCGCTGCCGCAGCTGCCCGACACGCACGTCGCCTTCGTGGTCAACAAGCCCGACTCCGCGTACGTGAAGGGGTTGGTGGTGCGGGCGGGGGAGTTGGGTGTGGCGGGGCGGGTGCACGTGTTGTCGTACGTGCCGCATCATCAGGTGGTGCCGTTCTTGTCGGGGGCTTCGGTGGGGGTCATTCCGATTCATCATTGGCCGAATCATGAGATCGCGTTGATTACGAAGTTCTTCGAGTATTCGCATGCGCGGTTGCCGTTGGTGGTCAGTGATGTGCGGACGATGGCGGAGACGGTGCGGTCGACGGGTCAGGGTGAGGTGTTCCGGGCGGAGGATGTGGGGGACTTCGTGCGGGTGGTGCGGGGTGTGTTGGCGGATCCGGGGCGTTATCGGGAGGCGTACGAGCGTCCGGGGTTGTTGGAGTCGTGGACGTGGGAGGCGCAGGCGCGGGTGTTGGACGGCGTCTACTCCCGGCTGCTGCCCGCCGGTCGCGGCGCCGGCGGCGACGACACCACCCCGGGCGCCGAGCCGCCAGCCCTGCGGGTCGGCGCGTGACCACGCCCGACGTGACGGTGGTGACGGCCGTCTACAACACGATGCCGGACCTCACCCGGTGCCTGACCTCCCTGGTGGAGCAGACCATCGGGCTGGACCGGTTGGAGGTCGTCGCGGTCGACGACGGCTCCACCGACGGCAGCGGCGCCGAGTTGGACCGCTTCGCGGCGGCGTACCCGGGCACGGTGAAGGTGCTGCACCAGGCCAACTCGGGCGGCCCGGCCGCCCCCAGCAACCGGGCGCTGGAGCACGCCACCGGCCGGTACGTCCTGTTCATCGGCGCCGACGACCACCTCGGGCCGGAGGCGCTGGCCCGGATGGTGGCCGCCGCCGACGAGTGGGGCTCCGACGTGCTGCTCGGCCGGATGGTCGGGGTCAACGAGCGCTACGTCCACCAGGCGATCTTCGAGAGCACCCGCGACGAGGTGGACCTCTTCGCCTCCGCGCTGCCGTTCGCCCTGTCGAACACCAAGCTGTTCCGGCGCGACCTGATCGAGAAGCACGGGCTGCGTTTCCCGGAGGACATGCCGGTCGGCAGCGACCAGCCCTTCACCCTGGAGGCCTGCCTGCGGGCCGGTCGCATCTCGGTGCTCGCCGACTACGACTACTACTACGCGGTCAAGCGGCTCAACGCCGGCAACATCACCTACCGCAGCAACCACCTGGCGCGGCTGCGCGGCGTCGAGCGCGTCGTCGAGGTGGTGGCGGAGCTGATCGAGCCCGGTGAGCGGCGCGACGCGATCCTGTACCGCCACTTCACCTGGGAGATCGCCAAGCTGCTCCAGGACGACTTCCTCACGCTGGAGCCCGACGTCCAGGAGCAGGTCCGCGCGGGCGTGGCCAACCTGGCCCGCAAGCACCTCACGGACTCCATCCGGAACCGGCTGGGCGTCACCGCCCGGGTCCGTATCGGCGCCGCCTGGCTCGGGTCGCTCGCCGACCTTCGCGCGGTGATCAGGCAGGACGTCGAAGAGGGCCTGCCGCCCACGGTGGTGCAGGACGAGCGCTGGTACGCCCTGTACCCTGGCTTCGGCGACCCCCGATCCGCCCTGTCCGAGGAGTGGTTCGAGGTCAGCCGGTCCGACCCCAAGTGGCTCGCCCGGCTGGAGGCGGTCTCCGCGACCTGGTCCCCCGACCGGGGCGGGGAGAGGACGTTGACGGTCGTCGCGCGCAGCCCCTGGCCGGAGCTCGCCGAGCTCGCCGACGGCGGGCTCACCTTCAAGGTGGGGTCGGCCGCCGGCACGGTCACCGGCCTGACGGAGGACCCGCTGGGGACCACCGTCCGGGTCACGTTCCGGGCCGTCGACCTGCTCGCCGGCCTCCCGCCGGGAGGGCGGACCCGGACCGTCCGGGTCACCGCCGTGGCGGCCGGGGAGAGCGGTTCCACCCCGCTGCGCGGGCCACGTCCGCCGGTCCGGCAGCGGGTGCTCCACCGACACGGCGGACAGCTGTACGTGTTCACCACGACCACGAACCACAAGGGCCACCTGGTGATCGCCGTCTCGCCGGTGACGCTGCGCCGGGTGGTGGCCCGCCTGCGGCGCAGGCTTCCACTAGGAGGAAAGTAGTTCCATGAACATCTGCGTCGTCGCGCTGGGGAAGATCGGCCTGCCGCTCGCCGTGCAGTTCGCCACGAAGGGCCACCGGGTGATCGGTGCCGACGTCTCCGAGCGGGTCGTCGGGCTGGTCAACGACGGGGCCGTGCCCTTCCCGGGCGAGACCGACCTGGACGTCAAGCTCAAGGAGACGGTGGCCGCCGGGCTGCTGACCGCCACCACCGACACCGCCGCCGCGGTCGCCGAGTCCGAGGCGGTCGTGGTGGTCGTCCCGCTCTTCGTGGACGCCGAGGGCGTGCCGGACTTCGGTTGGATGGACGACGCGACCCGCGCCATCGCCGCCGGCCTGAAGCCGGGCACCCTCGTCAGCTACGAGACCACCCTGCCGGTCGGCACCACCCGCAACCGCTGGGCGCCGATGCTCGAGCAGGGCTCCGGGCTGACCGCGGGCAAGGACTTCCACCTGGTGTTCAGCCCCGAGCGGGTGCTCACCGGTCGGGTCTTCGCCGACCTGCGCCGCTACCCGAAGCTCGTCGGCGGCATCGACGAGGCGTCGGCGGCGCACGGCGTGCGCTTCTACGAGGCGGTGCTGGACTTCGACGAGCGGCCCGACCTGGAGCACCCCAACGGCGTGTGGGACCTCGGCTCCGCCGAGGCGTCCGAGCTGGCGAAGCTGGCCGAGACGACCTACCGGGACGTCAACATCGGGCTGGCCAACCAGTTCGCCCGCTTCGCCGACACCGTCGGCGTGGACGTCACGAAGGTCATCGCGGCGTGCAACACCCAGCCGTACAGCCACATCCACCAGCCGGGCATCGCGGTCGGCGGGCACTGCATCCCGATCTACCCCCGCATGTACCTGTGGAACGACCCGGCGGCCACCGTCGTCCGCTCCGCCCGCGAGGCCAACGCGGCCATGCCGGAGTACGCGGTGGACCTGCTCGCCGCCGCGTACGGCGACCTGACCGACGTCGGGGTGCTGGTGCTGGGCGCCGCCTACCGGGGCGGGGTCAAGGAGACCGCCTTCTCCGGTGTCTTCCCGACCGTGGAGGCGCTGCGGCAGCGGGGCGCCCGCCCGTACGTCTCGGACCCGATGTACACCGCCGAGGAGCTCACCGCGCACGGCCTGCCGCCGTACGCCGGGGAGTCCCTCGGCGCGGCCGTGGTGCAGGCCGACCACGCGGAGTACCGCACCCTCAGCCCGTCCGACCTGCCCGGCGTGACCGTCCTGGTGGACGGCCGCCGGGTCACCGACCCGGCCCGCTGGGCGGGCGTACGGCGGGTGGTCATCGGCGGCTGATCCGCCGTCGCGTCACGGGGCCCCGGTCGACAACGGCCGGGGCCCCGTCGCGTCGAGCGGGGTGCCGCCGTGGGCCGGCGCGCCGCCCGCCGGTGGGCCACGCGACACCCCGGCAATACTCGAAGGACATGCCACGTTAAGGTCGCACCTGCCCGGATTCGCCGGTGATCGACAGGGGAGAGTGTCTTTGTTCAGCAAACTGCGCAGGCAGCCGGACGCCGGGCTCATCGGCGCGCTGCTGCTGTCGTACGCCGTCATGGTGCTGGCCGGGGCCCTCGGCTGGGTGGTCCCCTTCGCGCTCGCCGGCCTGGTCGCCATCGGTGGCGAACTCACCCTGCTGCGCCGGCCGGCCGGCGGGGAACTGCTGGAGAAGGCCGGGATCGGGCAGCTCCACCGGCACCTGGCCCGGGACCTGGCGGTCGTCCTGCTGATCGTGACGACGCTGCGCCCCGGCCCGACGGCGCTGGTCCTGGTCCTGCTGCTGCCCGCGGTGCTGCTGGCGCTCGCCCTCGGTACGGGGGTGCTGGCGCGCCTCGGCGATCGGGGCGCCGCCGCCGTCGCCTTCGTCCGCAACATCGACCTCGGGCGGTCCTCCGGGGCGTCCCGACCGCCGGCCTGGGCCGTCGCCGTCGAGGGGGAGCGACTGCCCCTGCTGAACCTGCTGCTGGTACCGGCCGCCGTGGTCGCGGTGCTGGCCGACGAGGTGGCGCCGGTGGTGCTCACCGCGGCGGTGACGCTGGTGGCGGGGGCGCTGGTCGCCGCCGTGCTCGCGCTGACGTGGCTGCGCGGGCGGGGCCGGGCCACCTCGGCGCTGCCGGTCGTGCAGAGCTGGCTCGCCCGGGAACAGCCGGACCTCGCCCTCTACTTCGCCGGCCCGGTCAAGGACGTCTACCAGGCCAACATGTGGCTCGCCCCGGTCGAGGCGACGGGCCGCCGGGCGGTGGTGCTGATGCGCCAGGAGGAGGCGTTCCGGGCGCTCGCGGACACCCGCCTGCCGGTCGTCTGCGTACCCGCCGGCACCGACTTCATGAACCTCGAACTGGGCAGCCTCCGGGCCGCCCTCTACGTGGCGAACGTTGGCGCCAACATCCACCTGCTGCGCGAGCCCGGCGTGAAGCACGTCTTCGTCGGCCACGGCGACAGCGACAAGCAGGCCAGCGTCAACCCCTACAGCAAGGTGTACGACGAGGTCTGGGTGGCCGGTCCGGCGGGGCGGGAACGCTACGCCCTCAGCGGCGT
Organism: Micromonospora sp. ZG13; assembly: GCF_059359355.1. Classification (NCBI taxonomy): domain Bacteria; kingdom Bacillati; phylum Actinomycetota; class Actinomycetes; order Micromonosporales; family Micromonosporaceae; genus Micromonospora; species Micromonospora sp. ZG13. The sequence goes on along the minus strand of NZ_JCADBQ010000008.1, from coordinate 164,045 downwards.
CGGCGTGCTCGACCGCGACATCATCGAGATCGGCCGGCCGCAGCTGGCCGGCGTGCACACCTTCGGCTCGACGGCCACCGGCCGGCCGTTCACCGTGCTGTACGCCCCGACGTGGGAGGGCTGGCTGGAGGAGGAGGTCTACCACACCTCCGTCGTGCTGATGGGCGAGCGGATCGTCGCCGGCCTGCTGGCGACCCCCGGGGTGCGGGTGATCTACAAGCCGCACCCGCTCACCGGCAGCCGGTCGGCGAAGGCCCGGTCGGCCAACGACCGGATCGTCCGTCGGATCCGGGCCGCTGGCGGGCAGAGCGACGCGACCTCGCTGGCCGGCGACGCGCACCTCGTGGTCACCGGCCGGGCGCCGGGGCTGTTCGACTGCTTCAACCAGACCGACCTGCTGGTCAGCGACATCTCCAGCGTCGTCTCGGACTTCATGCAGAGCCAGCGGCCGTACGTCGTGGCGAACCCGGCCGGACTGCCCGAGGACGAGTTCCGCCGCCGGTACCCCACCGCGCGGGCCGCGTACCTGCTCGGTGCGGACTGCGGGGAGCTGCCGAAGATCGTCGCGGTGACCCGGGCCGGTGACGACCCGATGACCGAGGCGCGCCGGGAGCTGAAGACGTACCTGCTGGGCCCGGACGAGCCGAACGCGATGGACCGGTTCCGGACGGAGGTCGACCGGCTCTGCGGCTGACGCGTCGACGCGGGGGCGGTGACCGGTGGTGCCGGTCACCGCCCCCGCGTCGTCCGTTCAGCCCCGCTGCGGCGGGTTCTCCACGTCCCGCGAGACGACCTCGCCGCGCTCGTCGACCCAGCCCTTCGGGCGCGCCGGGTTGCCGGCGACCAGCTGGTACGGCGCCACGTCCCGGGTCACCACGGACCCGGCCGCGATCATCGCGTACTCGCCGACCTCGATGCCGCAGACGAGAGTGGCGTTGGCGCCGATCGACGCGCCCCTGCGGACCAGGGTCGGGGTGATCGTCCAGTCCGGGTTCTGCGCCCGGGGCCGGAAGTCGTTGGTGAAGACCGCGCACGGACCCACGAAGACCTCGTCCTCGATGGTGACGCCCTGGTACACCGAGACGTTGTTCTGGATCTTCACCAGGTCGCCGACCGTGACGCCGGCGTCGACGTACACGTTGCGGCCGATGACGCAGCCGGCGCCGACCTGCGCCGAGGACCGGACGTGGGCCAGGTGCCAGACCTTCGTGCCGTCGCCGACGCGGGCACCCTCCTCGACGTCGGCCGTCGGGTGGACGAAGACGGAGGGGGACAGGGAACTGCTGTCAGTCATCCTTCAACTCGCATGGCTCGGGGCGCGGCGTCGCGCCGTCGGTGATCCACGTCGGCGTACGCCGGGCGGGCGTCGATCGCGCGGATCGGTTCTGCCACACCCGCCCCGGGGCGCGGAGGCGAGGCCGGGGGAGCGGACTCGGCGTAGCATAGCGACCCCTCAGCCGAGCAGCGCCGCCACCGCGTCGGCGGCCGGCCGGTCGGCGGGCAGCGCGTCGGCGGCCACGACGGCGGGCACCGGCAGCGGGCCGTACAGGTGCGGGAAGAGCGCGCCGTCGCGCGACGGCTCCCAGCGCAGCGCGACGCCCAGCCGGTCCGGGTCGACGGTCAGCAGGGTCAGCCCGGTGGCGCCGGCGTAGTGCCGCCGGGCGGTCTCGACCACCTGGTCGGCGCCGGAGAGGTGGACGAACCCGGACTGGCGGTCCGCCGCCGTACCCTCGAAGTGGCCCGCGGCCAGCGCGTCGTCCCACTCGGTGGTGGTGAGCAGCTTGTAGATCACCCGGGCAGCCTACGCGCGGCCGGTCCCGCCCGCGGCCGTCCCGGTTTCCCGGTACCGCCCCGGGTGGCCGCCGCCTACGGGCATGCTCGGGGCAGCGGGTCGCGGAGGGATGGCGATGGAGAGCTACGACGAGGACTGGACCGACAGCCAGCGGGCGCTGTACGACGAGTGCCACCGGGCGGGCGGCGAGTGGGCGGCCGACCCGGACACGCCGGCCGAGGACGTGCAGCACGTGATCAACCTCGGCCAGGCCGACGACGACACCCTCGCGGACGCCGAGATCGACTACCCGCCCCTGGTCGACGCCGTCACCCAGGCCACCGGCGAGCTCGTCACCAGCGTGCCCGCCAGCCACGACGACCCCGGCTTCCGGGGCTTCGTCGACGGGGTCCACGACGCCACGGCCGACGAGGTCTTCGGCCTCTGACCTGCCGGCCGGCCCGCCGCCGGCGCGCCCCCGGCCGCCCCACCCGGCCGCCCCGACCGCTCACCCGGCCCGCCCCGGGAGCGGTCCGTGCGGGGCCGGCTCTCCCGTCGCGGGCGTACTTCTGCCACCATTCGGTTCGACAGACCGACGAATGGGGGCCCCGGGTGCGCATCCTGCTGGTCGAGGACGACCGCCGGGTGGCCGCCGCGCTCTCCGCCGCCCTCACCCGCCGGGGGTACGAGGTGGAGCACGCCGCGACCGTCGCCGCCGCCCTCTGCGCGGCCCCCTGCGACCTCGTGCTGCTTGACCTGACCCTGCCCGACGGTGACGGCACCGACCTGTGCCGGGAGCTGCGGCGGCGCAGCAGCCAGCTCGGCATCATCGCGGTCACCGCCCGGGGCGAGGAACGGGACCGGGTGCTCGGGTTGCGGCTCGGCGCGGACGACTACGTGGTCAAGCCCTTCTCCATGACCGAGCTCCAGGCGCGCATCGAGGCGGTGCTGCGCCGGGCGGCGCACGCCGTGCCGGAGCGCAACCTGATCGAGGTGGGGCCCGTACGCGTCGACGTCGCCGCCCGTACGGTCACCGTCGAGGGCCGGGCGGTGGCGCTGACCCGCAAGGAGTTCGACGTCCTGCTCTCCCTGGCCCGGCAGCCCGGGGTGGCGGTCGCCCGGGACCGGATCCTGCTCGACGCCTGGGGCACCACCTGGGGCGACGGGCACACGGTCGAGGTGCACGTCGGGTCGCTGCGCGGCAAGCTGGGCGACCCCGGCCTGGTGGAGACCGTACGCGGGGTCGGCTACCGGCTGCGCGGCGAGTGAGGTGACGCCGTGCGACGTCGACTGGTGATCAGCTACCTGCTGCTCATGGTGCTGGTGCTGATCGCGCTGGAGACCCCGCTGGCGGTAACCCTGGCGACCCGGGAGACCGACCGGGTACGCGCCGACCGGCTCGCCGACGCCACCCGGTTCGCCTCGCTGGCCGGGCCGGCGCTGCGGGGCGGCACCCCGGGCCCGCTCGACAACGAGCTGCGCAGCTACGACGCCCTGTACGGCATCGGCGCGGCGGTGGTCGACCGGGACCGCCGGACGGTGGCGGCCTCGGAGAGCTGGCAGCCGGCCCCCGGCTCGCACGAGGCGCTGGACACCGCGCTCTCCGGCCAGCAGGCCAGCGGGCCGGAGTCGGTCTGGCCCTGGGTCGACGGGCCGATCGTGGTGGCGGTGCCGATCAACGACGGCGGCGAGGTGCTCGGGGCGGTGGTCATCACCACGCCCGCGGACGCGGTCCGGCGGGCCGTGACGGTGTGGTGGTTGGCGCTGGCCGGCACGGGGCTGCTCGCCGTGCTGGCCTGCGTGCTGACCGCGTTCGGGCTGGCCGGATGGGTGCTGCGCCCGGTCACCGAGCTGGACGCGGTCACCCACGAGATCGCCGAGGGGGACCGGGGCGCGCGGGTGCAGCACCGGCTCGGCCCGCCGGAACTGCGCCGCCTGGCGGCCAGCTTCAACCACATGGCCGACGTCGTCTCCGACGTGATGGACCGGCAGCGGGCGTTCGTCGCGCACGCCAGCCACCAGCTGCGCAACCCGCTGACCGCGCTGCGGCTGCGGGTGGAGGAGCTGGGGCCGAGCCTGACCGACGCCGACGGGCGCGCCGAGCACCAACTGGCCCTGGAGGAGACCGACCGGCTGGCGCTCGTGCTGGACGCGCTGCTGACCCTGGCCCGCGCCGAACGGCGGGAGAACCAGCGGGTCACCGTCGACGCGGCGGCCGTCGCCGCGTCCCGGGTCGCCGCCTGGGACCCGCTGGCCCGGCACCGCCGCATCGCCCTGCGGCTGGTGGTCGAGGACGCTCCGGCGTACGCGCGCACCGTGCCGACCGCCATCGACCAGGCCCTGGACGCGTTGATCGACAACGCGGTGAAGTTCAGCGACGCCGGTGGCGAGGTGACGGTGACCGTCCGGCACGACGGCGACGGCACCGCGTTGGAGGTCCGCGACACCGGGCCGGGCATGACGGCGAGCCAGCTCGGCCAGGCGACCGAGCGGTTCTGGCGGGCCCCGGAGGTGCAGAACGTCGACGGAGCCGGGCTGGGCCTCACCATCGTCGCCGTGCTGGTCGACGCCTCGGACGGGCGGCTGACCATGCGCGGCGGCGAGCCACGGGGGCTGGTCGCGGGCCTCTGGTTCCCCGCCCCCGATGCTTCCGCCCCCACTGACCCCGCGCGCGGCGACGCCGCTCCCGCCGACACCGTGTCCGGTGCTCCCGCCGCGTCGGCCCGTGACGACGCTGCCGAGTCGCTCCCGGCGGGGGCGGTCGAGCGCTGAGGCCGTCGGGCCTGTCGAGCTGCCCCGTCCATGAGACCTGCCCCGCCCGACGGGGCAGCTCGGCAGCGACGCCAGAGGGGGGCCGGTCAGGGGTTCGAGGGTGCGGTGGCAGTCGCGCACCCCGATGTGCTCGGTCAGGCCGACGTCGGCGACGCCGGGGTGGGGCGGTCCGGGCCCTGTGCGCGGTGGCAGTCGGGGGTGGCGGGTCAGGGCTTGGCGTTGCGGTACCAGTCGGCGGCGCCGGGATGCAGCGGCAGCGGGGCGGTGGCGATGGCCGACCGGGGGCTCATCCGGCCGGCGGCCGGGTGCGCGGCGGCCAACTCCTGGCGGCGTTCCATCAGCAGCCGGGTCACCTCCCGGATCAGCGGCGTCGGCAGGTCGGCCCGGACGATCAGGAAGTTCGGGTTGGCCACCGTGGTCACCGGATCCGTCCCGTACACCGAGCGGGGGATGTCCCGGGACACGTAGACCTCCGGGTTGCTCGCGCGCAGCGGCCCCGTCCACTCACCCAGGTCGACGATCCGGGTCGCGCTGTCGTCCGTGAGCTGCTCCACCGCCCGGACCGGCAGCCCGCCGGAGAAGAAGAACGCGTCGATCGTGCCGGCCCGCAGCGCCGCCACCGAGTCGTCGAGGCCGAGCCGCTCCTGGCGTACCCGGTCGCCGCCCAGGCGCGCCACCTCCAGCAGCCGGATGGCGGTGATCTCGGTGCCGGAGCCGGGCGCGCCCACGGACACCCGCCGGCCGCGCAGGTCGGCCAGGGTGCGGACGGGCCCGCCGGCGGTGGTGACCAGGTGCAGCAGGTCGTCGTAGACCCGGGCGACCGCGACCACCGAGGGGTGCGCCGCCGGTGCCGCCGGCAGCACGTCGGCCTGGGTGAAACCCAGCTCGGCCTCGCCGGAGCCGACCAGTCGGACGTTCTCCGCCGAGGCGGCGGTCACCACCACGCTGGCCCGCACGCCCGGCAGCTCCCGGTTGAGGACGGTGGCCAGCGACTGCCCGAAGGCGTGGTAGACCGCCGTCGGGCTGCCGGTCGCGATCCGGATCCGCACCGGCGCGTCGGGGGCGTCCTGACAGCCGGTCAGGCCGGGCGACGTCACCAGCAGCAGCAACGCCAGCAGTGCCGGCATACGGACGGGGCGCGGGCGGACACCGCGGGACCGGGTGCGACTCACGGGCTGCACTCTGCGCCGTGCGGGCCGCCGCCGCAACCCGCCCCCCTCCGTCGGGCTAGGGCACCGTGTCGGCGGCGGTCACCCCCCACCCCTCCTCGGAGTGGTACTCGCGGACGACACCGGGCGTGCTCATCCGGCCGTCATGACCGCTCGCGCAGGTGGGCGGGATCCAGGGCGGTGCTGTGCAGGATCCGCTCGCGGTCCGGGCCGTCCGCGACGCAGACCAGGTAGCACCCGGTGCCGGGACGCAGCAGCGCCGGCACGTCCAGCAGGGCGGCACCGCGTACCAGGATGGCGGCCAACTCCCGGTCGGTGATCCGGATGCCGAGGATGTGCCGGCGGACGTGGCGTCCCCCGGCGAGCAGGGCGGCCCGCCAGGCCGCCGCGGCCAGCCGGGGCCGCCACGCCCGCCGTACGGTCGACGCGCCCGGAACCGGCCCGCCCAGCAGTTCGCGCCGGCCCTGCCGCCAGCCGGTCTCCAAGGTCCGGGCGTACGCCGGCCGGTGCTCCGGCGCCACGGAGAGCCGGTGCAGTTCGAAGCGGCGGCGTAGCCCGCCGACGGTCACCTCGTGCGCGATGGGGACGTCCAGCCGGCCGAGCAACTGCCTCATCCGGTGCGCCGCCTCCGCCCGGTTGAACTCCACCAACGGGGGACGGTGCTCCGGCACCGGCCGGCGGGTGCCGGCGACGGCCGGCGGGGGCGTGCAGCGCAGCAGGCAGGCGGCCTCGAACGCGTCGGCCAGGGTCGACCAGTCCAGCGGCGGCGGGGTCGAGGGCAGGCGCGGCCGGTCGAGCAGGATCTGTTCGGGAGCCAACTCAGGCACTCCTTGTCGGCGTCGGGGGTCCTCATACCGTGGCCCGTCGACGCCGAGGGGGAAACCGATCGGCCCCAGCCTTGAGGAAATCTTGCGGCTGCCCTACAACTCCGTGACGATCACGTCGACCTGGCGTGGCCGACCCGCCACGCCCGGCTGCTCCAGCACCGGATACTTCAGGTCGCGCAACGCGGTCAGCAGCCCGCCGACCGTACGCGGCCGGACGCCGACGGTCAGCAGGTCGCGGACCAGCCGGCCCTTGGTCGCCTTGTTGAAGTGGCTCACCACCGAGCGGACGGGCACCCCGTCGACCTCCCGCTCGTGCAGCACCCGGACGGTCACCGTGCGCTCGGCCACTTCGCCCCGCGGCGCCCAGGTGGCCGCGTACGCGCCGGAGCGCAGGTCGAGCACGGGCCCGTCGCCGGCCGCAGCGGCCATCGCCGGCGCGAGCGCCCGCCGCCAGTACGCCGACAGCGCGCCGACCCCCGGCAGCCGCGCCCCGACGGGGCACCGGTAGGGCGGGATCCGGTCGGTGAGGCGTACCGCCCCCCAGAGGCCCGAGCTGATCAGCACCGACCGGCGGGCCGCCCGCTGCGCGGTCGCCGGCAGCGAGGCGAGGTCGAGCGCCTCGTAGAGCACCCCCGTGTAGACGCGCGCGGCAGGCGCGGTGGCCGCCGCCCGCAGCCGCGCGTTGCGGCGCAACTCGCCGCGCTGGCCCTCGCTGAGCCCCAGCGCCGCCCGGGCCGCTTCCTCGTCGCCGTCGGCGCTGAGCGCCACCAGGGCGGTCAGCACCTCCTCCCGCGCGCCGGTCAACTCCGGCAGGGAGAGCCGGGCGAGGTCCAGCCGCCGGCCGGTGCCGGCGTCGGCCTTCCCCTCGGAGGGCGGCAGCAGGATGAGCATCGGTGGACTCCTCGGCTCGGCGCGGCATCCGCGCGCCGGTGCGGCCAGCGTACGGGCCGGCCCTACCGCCACGGCCGCACCGGCGTCTGCGGGTGGTACACGCGATACCCGCCGACCTCGGCGACGAGCGCGGCGTCGGCCCGGTCGCCCAGCAGCCCGCGCAGGCGCCGCTCCGCCGCCGATCCGGCCTCCAGCGCGTACCCGGGCCGGTCGGCCCGCCCCACCTGCCGCCAGTACGCCGGGTAGCGGTTCTGCCCGGGGGTTAGGTCGCCGTCGAGCACCCCGCACACCACCGACTCGGCGGTGTTGAAGATCAGCCGGTTGCAGGTCCAGTAGTCCCCGTACACCTCGCGGGGGCCGTCCGCGCGCAGCCGGTCGGCCAGCTCGCGTGCCTGCCGCTCCTCGATCCGGGACGCCCCGGCGCCGGTGACGGCGAACAGCACGGTGACCACCAGCGTCGTCGCGGTCAGCGCGGCGAGCACGGCGGTGGCGAGCGCCCCCGCCAGCCGGCCGAGCGCCCCGACGGTGCCCCGCCAGCAGGCGACCGCCGCCAGCCAGAGCGGCCAGAGCACCGCCGGCAGGGAGAGCTGGAGCACCGACAGGTAGCGGGCGTTGTCCAGGGGGCTGGTGGCGGCGAGCGGGCTGCGCACGTACGACAGCAGGGTCAGCACCGCGCCGACGACCAGCGCGAGGTGCACCACCGGGCCGACCCGCTCGCCGCGGGGGGCGCCCGGGGCCCGGCGGTACGCGACGACGGCGAGCGCGGCGGCGACCACCAGCAGTACGGGATAGATCAGCCCGAACCACCCCTGCCAGCGGGCGCAGCCGTCCACCGGGCAGAGGCCGGCGGCGAGCGGTACCCCCTCCAGCAGCCCGCCGTCGAGCCGCCGCGACCACGGCGGCGACGGCCCGGCCTTGGTGCTGATCTCGCGGAACACCGACAGCGAGTCCTCGCCCGGCGGGGCGAGGAGGTTGTCCCGGATCATCGGCGCGATTCCGACGGCGAACCCGGCCAGCAGCAGCACCCCGGCCAGGCCGAGCAGCTCCCGGCGGGCCACCCAGAGCAGCGCCAGCGCGGCCACCCCCAGATACGGCAGGATCAGCCAGTCCGACCAGGCGGCCACCCCGGCGAGCAGGCCGAAGAGCCCGACGGCCAGCCGGCGGTGCCGCACCGTGCCCCGGGCGAGCCCCACCGCGATCAGCAGCATCAGCAGCACCGCGACCTTGACCTCGGGACGGCCGCCGACCACGGTCAGTTGGTCGCGCACCACCCGTTCCCCGCCGAGCGCCAGCAGGCCGACGATCCCGGCGGCGAACCAGGGCGAGCAGATCCGCCTTGTCAGCCGGTGGATCAGCCACAGGAAGAGGGCGTAGAGCACGAGCAGCGGCAGGCGCAGCAGCGGCCAGCTCGGCCCGGCCACCGCGATCAGCGGCGCCGCCAGGTAGGACTCCAGCATTCCCATGTAGCGCTGCCCGTAGAGGAAGACCGGCAGCTCACGGCCCTGCGCGATGTGCAGCGCGGCCAACCCGAACGTCGCCTCGTCGCTGTTGGAGACGGGCACCGTGTACAGGGTCAGCACCAGCCGGTAGCCGACCCCGGCCAGCCCGAACAGGAGCGCGACGAGCGCCGGCCGGTCGAGCTGCGGGCGCCACCGCCCACGCTTGCGCACTGGTTGCGACACGACCAACGCCCCCGTCGTCGTCCCGACCGGAGTGTTTCACGCCGCCGGGGCCGGGCGGGGCGGATCGGCGCAGCGCGGACGATCCGCGCGGGTGCGGCGTCGACCTTCAGGGCCGCCGGCTGCTGGACTGTGGCGGGGGTGGCGTCGAGGTCCGCGGTGGCCGGGGAAGATCGCCTCGCGTGGCCGAGGTGGCCGGGTTGTGGCAGGGTTGCTGACGTGCCACCCACTCCCGCCGGCCAGTTGGCCGTACCGAACCTGCACCGGGCCGCGCGGATCGAGGACGCCGTGCACTCACTGGTCGAGCGCCGGCTGCGGCGCACCGGCTGGCGCACGAACGTCATCGCGTACACCGGCTACGGCGCGCCCGGCTGGGTGCGGGTGATGTGCCGGGTGCTGCTGGGCCGGCCGGACACCCGCCAGCGCGGCCGGCTGGAGAAGGTACGCGGTTGGCGCAGCTTCACCACGCTGCCGGCCAAGCACGTCACGGTCACCATCGAGGCCGGGGGAGAACGGCACGAGGCGCGCGCCGACCGCAGCGGCTTCGTCGACGCGGTGGTCGAGGCGGACCTGCCGCCCGGCTGGGGCTCGGTGCGGATCAGCCTGCCGGACGCCGAGCCGGTGGAGGCGCCGGTGCGCATCCTCGACCCGGAGGTGCGCTTCGGCATCCTCTCCGACATCGACGACACGGTCATGGTCACCGCGCTGCCCCGACCGCTGCTCGCCGCATGGAACACGTTCGTGCTCGACGAGCACGCCCGCAACGCGGTGCCCGGCATGGCGGTGCTCTACGAGCGGCTGGTCACCGCGCACCCCGGCGCGCCGGTCTTCTACCTCTCCACGGGCGCCTGGAACGTGGCGCCGACGCTGACCCGGTTCCTGTCCCGGCACCTCTACCCGGCCGGGCCGCTGCTGCTGACCGACTGGGGGCCGACCGCCGACCGCTGGTTCCGCAGCGGGCGGGAGCACAAGCGGGTCACCCTGGCCCGGCTGGCCCGCGAGTTCCCCGACGTCAAGTGGCTGCTGGTCGGCGACGACGGGCAGCACGACCCGGAGATCTACCGCGAGTTCGCCGCAGCCCACCCGGAGAACGTGGCCGGGGTGGCGATCCGTCGGCTCTCGCCCACGCAGGCGGTGCTGGCCGGTAGCCTGCCCACCCCGGGCGGTGAGTCGTCGGCGGGGCCGGTGGGGCAGAAGTGGCTCTCCGCGCCCGACGGCGCCGGCCTCTGGAAGCTCCTACGCGACGTCGGCCTGGTCTGACCCGCACCCCACGGCCCCGTCACGCTCTCACCTCCCCGGCATGCCCTCGGGGGACGCTGGTTCGACCTGCACGGGGCGCCCCTCGGGTGCGCGTGCAGTGGAGCCGCAACAGATGCTCGCGTTACGCGGAGTGGTTGACTCCTGCTTCGGGCCGTGCCTGCTCCGTCGCTTTGCTCTGCAGCCAAATAGGCACCACTAACGCAGCGTGCGTGGTGCTGATATGGCTGCAGAGCAAAGCGCAGCGCGGGGGCATGGGGGCGTTCCGGCCGGGGTGCCGTGAATTGCCTGGTCGTGCCGTTCCTTGACGTGGATTGTCGAATTCCGAGCTTCTCGCAGGGCGGAAACTAATTACGCAGAGTGATAACTGGGGCCGTCCAGCTCGGGGTGACGCACCGTGAGCGGTGTGCGGGTCGGAGTCTCTCGTTCCAGCCAGTGGTGGAGCTCGCCGGACGAAAAGTTGTGAAGGATACTTGCGCAACAAGCCGGCAACATTGAACATCTTTTCGTGCGTAGAGATTATGGTCGATACCTGTCCGGGCTTGCCCTCGTTGCGGCGCTGGCGCTCGGCGTGGCCGTCCCCACGGGCGCCCCCGCCTCCCGGCCCGCAGTCCCGGTCGCCGCGACGGACGCCGTGCCGGTCGCCGCCCAGGCGGCCTGCGTGACCGACCCGGCCACCCCGAAGCGGCAGCTGCGCGGCATGTGGATCGCCAGCGTGGCCAACATCGACTGGCCCAGCCGCACCGGGCTCACCCCGGCCGCCCAGCAGGCGGAGTACCGGGGCTGGCTCGACCTGGCCCAGCAGCGGCGGATGAACGCCGTCGTCGTGCAGATCCGGCCCGCCGCCGACGCGTTCTGGCCGTCGACGTACGAGCCGTGGTCGCAGTGGCTCACCGGCACCCAGGGCACCAACCCCGGCTACGACCCGCTGGCCTTCATGGTCGCCGAGGCGCACGCCCGCAACCTGGAGTTCCACGCCTGGTTCAACCCGTACCGGGTGGCGAACCACACCGACCTCAGCAAGCTGGCGGCCAGCCACCCGGCCCGCAAGAACCCGGGCTGGACCGTCACCTACGGCGGACACATCTACTACAACCCCGGCATCCCGGCCGTCCGCGCCTTCGTGCAGGACGCGATGATGGACGCCGTCAAGCGCTACGACATCGACGCGGTGCACTGGGACGACTACTTCTACCCGTACCCGGTCAGCGGGATGGCCTTCCCCGACCAGGCCACCTACGCCCAGTACGGCTCAGGCTTCAGCAGCATCGGCGACTGGCGGCGCAACAACGTCAACCTGCTGGTGCGGGAGATGCGCGACAGGATCCGGGCGGCCAAGCCGTGGGTGAAGCTGGGCGTCAGCCCGTTCGGCATCTGGCGCAACGCCGGCACCGATCCGCTCGGCTCGCGTACCACCGGGCTCCAGTCGTACGACGCGATCTACGCCGACACCCGGCGCTGGGTGCGGCAGGGTTGGGTCGACTACATCGCCCCGCAGATCTACTGGCACATCGGCCACCCGGCGGCCGACTACGCGGAGCTGGTGCGCTGGTGGTCCGAGACGGTGACCGGCACCGACGTGCAGTTGCTCGTCGGGCAGGCCACCTACCGGGCCGGCGCAACGGGGCAGGACGCCGCCTGGCAGGACCCGGCCGAGCTGACCGACCACCTGACGCTCAACCGCAGCCACCCGAGGATCGTCGGCGACATCCACTTCAGCGCCAAGGACGTCCGCGCCGACCGGATCGGCGCCGTCTCCCGGGTGGCGACCGACCACTACCGCCGGCCCGCGCTGGCACCGGCCGGGGTGGGCGGCGTCGCGCCCGCCGCACCCAACCTCACCTCGGCGGTACGCGGCACCGGCGGCGTGACCCTCACCTGGCAGCGCGGCGCCACCGGCAGCACCGCCGCGTACGCGGTCTACCGGCTGCCCGGCGACGGCGCGGTCGACGCCTGCGACCTGGCCGACGCCCGTCACCTGCTCGGCACGGTCCGCGCCTCGGGTACGACCGGGACGTTCACCGACGCCACCGCGGCGGCCGGCTCGACGTACCGCTATCTGGTGACGGCCCTGGACCGGCTGCACCACGAGAGCGCCGCCAGCAACGCGCGGGTCGTCACCGGCACCGGAGGCACGTTCAGCGTGATCGTGGACAACGCCACCGCCGGCGGCTTCACCGCAGCCGCCACCTGGGGCACGTCGTCGTACCTCCCGGCGCGCTACGGCGCCAACTACCGCTTCGCCAGCCCGGAGGCGGTCAGCGACCCGGCCTGGTTCAGCGCGACGCTGCCCGCCACGGGCAGCTACCGGGTCGAGGTCTGGTATCCGGCCGACCCCGGCTACAACAGCGCCACGCCGTACCTGGTGACGACGGCGAGCGGGACCGTGACGGCCAGGGTCGACCAGCGCACCGGCGGCGGTCAGTGGCGGGTGCTGGGCACCTACGACCTCGCCGCGGGGACGCGCCAGGTCGTCGGGGTCAGCCGCTGGACCAGCACCCAGGGGTACGTAGTCGCCGACGCGGTCCGGATCACCCGACTCTGAGCCGAGCCGACGGAGAATCTGTCGTACGGTCGAAGCCGTGCCGGTCCGCTCGGCTTCTTGGGATGACCGGAGATCTTGGTAGGAACTGACCCCTCCAGGGGCCGGTTCCTACCAAGATCTTCCGTGGGGTCGAACGGCGCGGGTCGGGGCCGGTGACCGGTGGTGGGCGCGTGCGGGCTGCCGCCCGTTCAGTCGCGGCGCAGCCAGAGGACGCCGAGGGGCGGCACCCGCAGCGCCGCTGAGGCGGGCAGCCCGTGCCACGGCACGTCCTCGGCCCGCACCGCGCCCAGGTTGCCCACCCCCGAGCCGCCGTAGTGGTGGGCGTCGGTGTTGAGCACCTCCGCCCAGGTGCCGCCGGCCGGCAACCCCACCCGGTAGTCCTCCAGCGGTCGGGCGGAGAAGTTCGCCACGCAGACCAGGGTCGCGCCGTCGGGGGCGATCCGGACGAACGAGACGGTGTTGTTGGCGACGTCGTCGCCGGCGATCCAGCGGAAGCCGGCCGGCTCGGTGTCCTGCGCCCACAGCGCCGGGGTGTCCCGGTAGACGCGGTTCAGGTCGGCGACGAGGCGTTGTACGCCGGCGCGGGCCGGGTCGTGCAGCAGGTACCAGTCGAGGCCCCGCTCCTCGCTCCACTCCCGGTCGTCGGCCAGCTCGCAGCCCATGAAGAGCAGTTGCTTGCCCGGGTGCGCCCACATGTACGCCAGCAGGGCGCGTACGTTGGCCAACCGCTGCCAGGTGTCGCCGGGCATCTTGCCCGCGAGGGAGCCCTTGCCGTGCACCACCTCGTCGTGGCTGATCGGCAGCACGTAGTTCTCGCTCCAGGCGTACGCCAGGGAGAACGTGAGCTGATGGTGGTGGTGCTGCCGGTAGACCGGGTCCTTGGAGGTGTAGAGCAGGGTGTCGTGCATCCAGCCCATGTTCCACTTGAAACCGAAACCGAGCCCGCCGTCGGCCGTGGCGCGGGTGACGCCCGGCCAGGCGGTGGACTCCTCGGCGATCAGCACCACCCCGGCGTGGTGCTTGTAGACCGTCGCGTTCACCTCCTGCATGAGCGCGATGGCCTCCAGATTCTCCCGGCCGCCGTAGCGGTTGGGCAGCCACTGCCCCTCCTGCCGGGAGTAGTCCAGGTAGAGCATCGAGGCCACCGCGTCCACCCGCAGCCCGTCGACGTGGAACTGCTCGCACCAGTAGAGCGCGTTGGCGACCAGGAAGTTGCGCACCTCCGGGCGGCCGAAGTCGAAGACGTACGTGCCCCAGTCGGGGTGCTCGCCCCGGCGCGGGTCGGGGTGCTCGTAGAGGGCGGTGCCGTCGAAGCGGGCCAGCGCCCACTCGTCCTTGGGGAAGTGCGCGGGCACCCAGTCCAGGATCACGCCGATCCCGGCGGCGTGCAGGGCGTCCACGAGGTGCCGGAACTCGTCGGGGTCGCCGAAGCGGGACGTGGGCGCGTAGTAGCCGGTGACCTGGTAACCCCAGGAGCCGCCGAACGGGTGCTCCATCACGGGCATGAACTCCACGTGCGTGAAGCCCAGCTCGGTGACGTACGCGGTCAGCTGCTCGGCCAGCTCCCGGTAGCCCAGCCCGGGACGCCACGAGCCGAGGTGCACCTCGTAGACGCTCATCGGCTCCTGGTGCGGCTGCCGCCGGCCCCGCCGCGCCAGCCAGTCGGCGTCGCCCCACTCGTACGTCGAGTGGTGCACCACCGACGCGGTGGCCGGCGGCACCTCCGCGTACGCCGCCAGGGGGTCGGCCTTGTCCCGCCACTGCCCGTCGGCGCCCAGGATCCGGTACTTGTAGCGGGCGCCCGCCCCGACGCCGGGGACGAACAGCTCCCACACGCCGCTGCCGCCGAGCGAGCGCATCGGCCAGCCGTCGTCCGGCGCCCAGCCCGCGAAGTCGCCGACCACCCGGACCCCGCGCGCGTTCGGCGCCCAGACGGAGAACGCGACGCCCTCGTCGAAGACCCGGGCGCCGAGCGCCTCCCAGAGCCGCTCGTGGCGGCCCTCGCCGATGAGGTGCAGGTCCAGCTCGCCCAGGGTGGGCGGGTAGCGGTACGGGTCGTCGTGGAGCCGGCCGTCGACCTCGACGCGGTAGTCGAGCACCTCGCCCGCCACCGTCGCCTCGAACACCCCGACGTCGTGCACCCGCCGCATCGGGTGCCGCTCGCCGTCGACGACGAGGACGACGTCGGCGGCACCCCGGCGCAGCGTCCGGACGAGGGTCCGCCCGTCGGCCGGGTGCGCGCCGAGGACGGCGTGCGGGTCGTGCGTTGCGCCGGCGATCAGCTTGTCCATCGGGCGTCGTCCTTCTGGGCGGGAGCGGTGGGCGCGGTGCCGCCCGAGAGGTCGTCGGGAACGTCTTCGACGGTCAGGTCCGGCGCGCCGGTGGCCGCCGCCGGGCCGGCGGCGGGATCGGGGGCCGCCCGGCGCACGGTCAGCACGTGCGCCGGTTGCAGGTACGGGTCGAGGCGTACGGCGTTGCGCTGGCCCCAGTCGTAGCTGGCGCCGGTCAGCTCGTCGCGCACCGTGAACCGGTCGTGCCAGTCCAGCCCGAGCGCGGGCATGTCCAGCGTGGTGTTGCCCCACTGCACGGCCTGCGGGTCGAACGAGCAGACGACGAGGACCGTGTTGCCCATGCCCGGGTCGTGCTTCGACCAGCAGAGCAGCGCCGGGTTGTCGATCTCGTGGAAGACCAGGTTGCGCAGCTGGTGCAGGGCCGGGTTCTCCCGGCGCACCCGGTTCAGCACGGCGATGAACGGGGCCAGCGAGCGGCCCTGGGCCTGCGCGCCGGCCCAGTCGCGGGGGCGCAGCTCGTACTTCTCGTTGTCGAGGTACTCCTCCGCGCCGGGGCGGGCGGTGTGCTCGAACAGCTCGTAGCCGGCGTACATGCCCCAGGAGGGGGAGAGCAGCGCGGCCAGCACCGCCCGGATCTTGAACATCGGCGGGCCGCCGTGCTGCAACGACTCGTGCAGGATGTCCGGCGTGTTGGGCCAGAAGTTGGGCCGCATGTAGTCGGCCGCCTCGACCAGCTCCTCGCAGTACGCCCGCATCTCCGCCGCCGACGTGCGCCAGGTGAAGTAGGTGTACGACTGGGTGAAGCCGATCTTGCCCAGCCCGTGCATGATCGCCGGCCGGGTGAACGCCTCGGCGAGGAAGAGCACGCCCGGGTCGACCTTCTTCACCTCGACGATCAGCCAGTGCCAGAAGTCGAACGGCTTGGTGTGCGGGTTGTCGACCCGGAAGATCCGGATGCCCTCGCCGACCCAGTGCAGCACCACCCGCAGGACCTCCGCCCGGATTCCCTCCGGATCGTTGTCGAAGTTCAGCGGGTAGATGTCCTGGTACTTCTTCGGCGGGTTCTCCGCGTACGCGATGCTGCCGTCGGCCCGGGTGGTGAACCACTCCGGATGCTCGGTCACCCACGGGTGGTCCGGCGCGCACTGCAACGCCAGGTCCATCGCCACCTCGAGGCCCTGCTCGGCGGCGGCAGCCACGAAGTCCCGGAAGTCCTCCGGCGTACCCAGATCGGGGTGGATGGCGTCGTGGCCGCCCTCGGCGGCGCCGATCGCCCACGGCGAGCCGACGTCGTCCGGCCCGGCGGTGAGCGCGTTGTTGCGGCCCTTGCGGTTGACCCGGCCGATCGGGTGGATCGGCGGCAGGTAGAGCACGTCGAAGCCCATCGCGGCGACGCCCGGCAGGCGCTCGACGGCGGTGGTGAACGTGCCGGAGCGCGCCGGGGCGTCGACGGTCGCCGGGACGGCCCCCTCGGAGCGGGGGAAGAACTCGTACCAGGCCGAGAAGAGCGCCCGCCACCGGTCCACCCAGAGCCGGTGCTCCTCGCCGGTGGTGACCAGCTCGCGGACGGGGTGCTCCCAGAGCAGGGTGGCCAGCTCCAGCGCCGGGGCCACCCGCCGGGGCAGCTCCTTCCCGGCGTCACCCAGCGCCGCCACCGCCGCGCGGACCCGCTTCGCGTCGCCGGCCGGCACCAGCTCGACGGCGGCGGTCAGCACCCGTACGCCCTCGGCGAGGTCGTTGGCCAGCTCCTGTGGCCCCTGCCCGGCGGCGATCTTCTTGGTGACCGCGTTCTGCCAGGTCAGGTACGGGTCCTGGAACGCCTCCACCGTGAAGGTCCACTCGCCGACCGCGTCGGGGCGGATCACGGCGTGCCAGCGGTCCTGCCCCGGCTCGCCGGGGCGCATCCGGGTGAACGGCCGCGCCCGCCCGTCGGGGCCGCGCCAGACCACGTTGCAGCCGAGCGCGTCGTGCCCCTCGCGGTAGGCGCGGGCCGACACCGGCACCGGCTCGTCGACCACCGCCTTGGCCGGGTAGCGACCGCAGGAGACGACGGGGGAGACGTCTTCGATCGGGAACCGTCCAGTCACCGGTTCAACCTACTGCGCGAGATCCTTTCGCGCGCGGCCAAGCACCCCATCGCCCTGGCGGCCGGTGGCGGGCGTGGGTAGTGGCGGCGTAGGTCTTGGTACGAAGTGGCCCCTTGAAGGGCCGTTCCTGCCAAGATCTACTGCTGTCCCGAGATTCGGAACGCCATGCCCAGCCGGTGGAAGATCGGGGTTCAGGCGGGCGGCTCGGGCGTCACGAACGAGCCCTTGCCCTGGTGCACCTCGATCCAGCCCCGCTCATCCAGGGTCCAGAGTCGGCCGTCAGGCGAAGTGGCGTCCGGACCGCCAGTCTTCGGCGTTCTCGCGCCACATCGACCAGGTGCGCCACAGGAACACACCACCGCCCAGACCCAACGCCACACCCAGGCCGACGCCGAGCCACGCCATGACGGAGTCGTCGCCGATGCGTACGTCGCGCACGATCCCGGCGGGGTCGGCGGGGTCGTAGAGCACGGTTGCCGCGTCGCCCACCCGGGGCCGTGGACGCCAGTAGTAGTCGCTGACCTGCGTGACGACGTGGTGGCCGTCGGCCGTGGTGAAGGCGGCCACCACGTACGAGTCCCGCTGAAGGTCGTGCACCTCCAGCACCGTCGCCGCGGCGCGCACGCCGTACGCGTCCAACCGGTGCGCGCGGTGTGCCGAGTCGATCCCGAGCAGCACGAACACCACGGCTCCGAGCAGCAGGACCACGAGGCTGAGCAGGGGGTGGCGCAGCCAGTATCCGGGCAGCCACCGGCTGCGCAGCCGGAGCGGCGCGCGTCTTCTCCGCCAGCCCATGCCGCCATCCTGCCCGCCGTCGGCAAGACACGTCATCGACGGTCAGCGGCCGGATCCGGCGACCTCGCCGGCTCAGCCCGTGGCGCCCACCGACCGGTACACCTCCAGGGTCCGCCGGGCAAGGGCGTCCCAGGAGAAGTGCTCGACCGCCCGGCGCCGGCCTGCGAGGCCGAGTTCCTTGGTGCGGCCCGGGTCGGCGAGCACCTCGTTCATCCGGGCCGCGAGGTCGGCGACGAACCGGCCCGGGTCCAGCGGCCGGCCGGAGCCGTCGGTGGCCTGCTCGATGGGGACCAGCAGCCCGGTCTCGCCGTCGGCGACCACCTCCGGGATGCCGCCGGTGGCGGTGGCCACCACCGCCGTCTCGCACGCCATCGCCTCCAGGTTCACGATGCCCATCGGCTCGTAGACGGAGGGGCAGACGAAGACGGTGGCGTGGGTGAGCACCTGGATCACCTCGTGCTTCGGCAGCATCTCGGCCACCCACACCACGCCGGAGCGGTTCGCCCGCAGCTCGCCCACCAGGCCCTCCACCTCGGCGGCGATCTCCGGGGTGTCCGGCGCGCCGGCGAGCAGCACCAGCTGGGTGTCCGCCGGCAGGTCGCGCGCCGCCCGCAGCAGGTAGGGCAGGCCCTTCTGCCGGGTGATCCGCCCCACGTACACGACGCTGGGCCGGGCCGGGTCGATCCCGAGCCGGTCCACGACGTCCGTGCCGTGGTCCGGGGCGTACTGCGCCGTGTCGATGCCGTTGTGCACCACCCGCACCCGGTCCGGGTTGACCGCCGGGTAGGCGGTCAGCACGTCGCGGCGCATCCCCTCGCTGACCGCGATGATCGCGTCGGCCGCCTCGAACGCCGTGCGCTCGCACCAGGAGGAGAGCGCGTAGCCGCCGCCGAGCTGCTCGGCCTTCCACGGCCGCAGCGGCTCCAGGCTGTGCGCGGTCACCACGTGCGGCACGCCGTGCAGCAGCTTCGCCGTGTGCCCGGCGAAGTTTGCGTACCAGGTGTGGCTGTGCACCACGTCGGTGCCGGCGCACGCCGCCGCCATCTCCAGGTCCACACCCATCGTCCGCAGCGCGGCGTTCGCGCCGGTCAGGCCCGCCGGCTCGGCGTACGCGGTGACGCCCGGCTCGGTGCGCGCCGCGCCGAAGCAGTGCACCCGCACCTCGGCGAGTCCACGCAGCTCACGGGACAGGTACTCCACGTGCACGCCGGCCCCGCCGTACACCTCCGGCGGGTACTCCCGGGTCAGCAGATCGACGCGAAGTGGTGTGGAGTCCGTCATCCCCCGCACCCTAGTGCAGAAGTGTGCCCGTACGAGTGGTGAAGTCCCACGGGGATGGATAGCGTCTGGACATGGCTGCCAAGGTGCTCGCGATCGTCCTGGCCGGCGGAGAAGGCAAGCGCCTCATGCCGCTCACCACGGACCGGGCCAAGCCGGCCGTCCCGTTCGGCGGGATGTACCGCATGGTCGACTTCGTCCTGTCCAACCTGGCGAACGCCGGCTATCTGAAGATCGTCGTGCTGACCCAGTACAAGTCCCACTCGCTGGACCGGCACATCACCAAGACGTGGCGGATGTCGACCCTGCTCGGCAACTACGTCACGCCCGTGCCGGCGCAGCAGCGGCGCGGCCCGTGGTGGTTCGCCGGCTCCGCCGACGCCATCTACCAGAGCTTCAACCTGATCCACGACGAGCAGCCGGACCACGTGATCGTCTTCGGCGCCGACCACATCTACCGGATGGACCCGCGCCAGATGGTGGAGGACCACATCGCCTCCGGCGCCGGCGTCACCGTGGCCGGCATCCGGCAGCCGCTGTCGATGGCCGACCAGTTCGGCGTGATCGAGGTCGGCGAGGACGGCCGGCGGATCCGGGCGTTCCGCGAGAAGCCGACGGACGCGGTCGGCCTGCCCGACGCGCCCGACCAGATCTACGCGTCGATGGGCAACTACGTGTTCAGCACGAAGGCGCTGTGCGAGGCGGTCGAGCGCGACGCGGAGGACAAGACCAGCAAGCACGACATGGGCGGCAGCATCATCCCGATGCTCGTGGAGCGCGGCGAGGCCAACGTCTACGACTTCCGCGACAACGAGGTGCCGGGCAGCACCGACCGGGACCGCGGCTACTGGCGCGACGTGGGGACGCTCGACTCCTTCTACGACGCCCACATGGACCTGATCAACGTGCACCCCGTGTTCAACCTCTACAACTTCGAGTGGCCCATCTACACCGGGCAGCTCACCTACCCGCCCGCCAAGTTCGTGCACCAGTGGGGCGAGCGGGTCGGCCGGGCGGTCGCCTCGATGGTCTCGCCCGGCGCGGTGATCTCCGGCTCCCTGGTGGAGAACTCGGTCGTCTCGCCCAAGGTGAAGGTGCACTCCTGGGCGCACGTGGACGGCGCGGTGCTCATGGAGGGGGTCGACATCGGCCGGCACGCGGTCGTCCGCCGGGCGATCCTCGACAAGAACGTGGTCGTGCCCGAGGGCGCGGAGATCGGCGTCGACCTGGAGAAGGACCGGCAGCGCTACACCGTCTCCGACAACGGCATCGTGGTCATCGGCAAGGGACAGAAGGTGGAACCGTGAGCAGTCATCCCCGGGCCGGCAAGCCCGCCCAGCCCGCCGACCTGGTCGACGTGCCGCGGCTGGTGACCGCCTACTACGCCGAGCACCCCGACCCGCAGGACCCGGCGCAGCAGGTCTCCTTCGGCACGTCCGGGCACCGCGGGTCGAGCCTGCGCAACGCGTTCAACTCCGACCACATCCTCGCGGTCACCCAGGCGCTCTGCGACTACCGGCGGGAGCGGGGCCTGGACGGGCCGCTCTTCCTCGGCCGCGACACCCACGCGCTCTCGGCTCCGGCCGCCGTGGACGCGCTCGAGGTGCTCGCCGCCAACGAGGTGACCGTGCTGCTGGACAGCCGCGACGGCTACACGCCCACCCCGGCGGTGTCGCACGCCATCCTCACCCACAACCGGGGACGCACCAGCGGGCTCGCCGACGGCATCGTCATCACCCCGTCGCACAACCCGCCCGACGACGGCGGCTTCAAGTACAACCCCACCCACGGCGGCCCGGCGGACTCCGACGTCACGAGGTGGATCCAGGACCGCGCCAACGCGATCCTCGCCGACGGCCTGAAGGAGGTCCGGCGGATCCCGTACGCCCGGGCCCGCGCCGCCGACACCACCGGGTCGTACGACTTCCTCGCCCGCTACGTCGACGACCTGCCGGCGGCGATCGACGTCGACGCGATCCGCGACGCCGGGGTGCGCATCGGCGCTGACCCGCTCGGTGGCGCGAGCGTGGCCTACTGGGGCGAGATCGCCGAGCGGCACCGCCTGGACCTGACCGTGGTCAACCCGACGGTCGACCCGACCTGGCGGTTCATGACGCTGGACGGCGACGGCAAGATCCGGATGGACTGCTCCTCGCCGAACGCGATGGCCTCGCTGATCGCCGCCCGCGCCGACTACCAGGTCTCCACCGGCAACGACGCCGACGCCGACCGGCACGGCATCGTCACCCCCGACGGCGGCCTGATGAACCCCAACCACTACCTCGCGGTGGCGATCGCCCACCTGTTCCGCACGCGGACGGGGTGGGGCCCGGCCGCAGCGGTCGGCAAGACGCTCGTCTCCTCCTCGATGATCGACCGGGTCGCCGCCGACCTGGGCCGCCCGCTGCTGGAGGTGCCGGTCGGCTTCAAGTGGTTCGTGCCGGGGCTGCTCGACGGCGCGGTGGGCTTCGGCGGCGAGGAGAGCGCGGGGGCGTCCTTCCTGCGCCGCGACGGCGGCACGTGGACCACCGACAAGGACGGCCTCCTGCTCTGCCTGCTCGCCGCCGAGATCATCGCGACCACGGGACGCACCCCCAGCCAGCACTGGACGGAGCTGGCCGAGCGCTTCGGCGCGCCCGCGTACGCCCGCATCGACGCGCCCGCGACCCGGGAGGAGAAGGCCGTGCTCGGCAGGCTCTCACCGGAGCAGGTGACCGCCACCGAACTGGCCGGCGAGCCGATCACCGCGACCCTCACCACCGCGCCGGGCAACGACGCGCCGATCGGCGGCCTGAAGGTGACCACGGAGTCCGGCTGGTTCGCCGCCCGGCCGTCGGGCACCGAGGACGTCTACAAGATCTACGCCGAGTCCTTCCAGGGCCCGGAGCACCTGGCCCGGATCCAGCAGGAGGCGAAGGACCTGGTGTCCGACGTCCTGGCCAAGTCCTGACCACCACCAATCAGCGGGGCGGCGGGAGCTGGCGACGGTTGAGCTGCTCGCGCAGGTTCTCGGGGAGCAGTTCGCGCAACTGCTCGGGCAGTAGCGGCAGGTCCAGCAGGCTGAGCTTGAGCTGGTTGCGCTCCTGGTAGCGGCGCGGGTCGAGGCGTACCACCAGGCCGGCGTCGCGGCGGTAGCGCACCTGCAACGCGCCGGAGGTGGCGGCCTCCCGGAAGATCCGGCCGTCCATCTCGACCGCGACCGGGGCGGAGCCCGGCGTCAGCTCCAACTGGATGGCCTCCTCGGGGGAGAGCACCACCGCCCTCGAGATGCCCGCCATCGGCGCCGACGGGGTCACCACCACGGCATCACTGGCGGGCGAGACCAGGGGGCCGCCGGCGGCGTAGCTGTAGGCGGTCGAGCCGCTCGGGGTGCTCACCACCAGCGCGTCGCAGCGGTAGAAGCCGTACCGCTGACCGTCCACGGCGAGGGTGGCGGACACGAAGCCGGCGCCGGGCTGCCGCACCAGCGCGATGTCGTTGAAGGCCACGACGTCGTCGCCGCACACGTCGCAGACGAGGCAGCTGTGCCGCTCCACCGTGAAGTCCCGAGCGGCCAACCGGTCCAGCGCCGCCGGCAGCTCCGGCGGCTCGACCTCCACCAGGAACCCCAGCCGGCCCAGGTGCACGCCGAGCACCGGCTTCGGGTCGTGTACGGCCGAGCGCAGCGCACCGAGCATCGTGCCGTCCCCGCCGATGCTGATCAGCGCGTCGCACACCACCGGCACCTGGTCGACGGGCAGTGGCTCGACGCTCGCCGGCACCCGGTGGCTGTCCTCGGCGCGGACCGCGAGGGTCATCCCCTGCCGGTCCGCCCAGCGTTCGATGATCTCCACCACCTCGGTCACGTCCCGGGTCGGGTGCAGCACCAGCCCGAGCCGGATCCGTTCCATGGCTACAGCTCACCACACGCCGGGCCTGCCGGGTGGCCGGAACGCACAGGTGCGGCGGTGCTCCGCGGGACCGATCGGCTTGTCGGCCGTCCCCAGCCGGGGTGACAAGAACGGGCGTTATGCGTACCTTGCGTCTGCCCTGCTCGTTGACCAGGCAATGAAAGGCGTCGCGCGACGAGCGGAGGGGCGATGCATGTCGTGATCATGGCCGGCGGTGCGGGCGTACGACTGCGCCCCTACACGTCGACCCTGCCGAAGCCGCTGGTGCCGATCGGCGAGAACTACGCCATCCTGGAGATCATCCTCCGGCAGTTGGCGGCACGCGGCTTCACCCATGTCACGCTGGCCATCAATCACCTCGGTTCGCTGATCCGGGCGTTCGTCGGCGACGGCTCGCGCTTCGGGCTCGTTGTGCGGTACGCCGAGGAGCTAGTGCCACTGTCCACCATCGGCCCGCTGTTCAACCTGCGCGACGAACTTCCCGAGCACTTCCTCGTCATGAACGGCGACGTCCTCACCGACCTCGACTACGCCGACCTGCTCGCCACGCACCGACTCTCCGGGGCGCCGCTGACCGTCGCCACCTACCGCCGGACGGTGAAGATCGATTTCGGTGTGCTCGAGCTGGAGGGTGACAAGATCTCCTCCTTCTCGGAGAAGCCGGTCCTGGACTACCGGGTCAGCATGGGCGTCTACGGGCTCTCCCGCAGCACCATCGCCGGGTACCCGGCCGGCATGCCCTTCGGGTTCGACGAACTGGTGCTGGACCTGCTGCGCCGGGGTGAGCCGCCGGCCGGCTACGCGTTCGACGGCTACTGGCTCGACATCGGCCGCCCCGAGGACTACGACGAGGCCAACCGCTGCTTCGCCGAGGTGGAGCCGATGCTGCTGCCCGCGTGGGCACCCTCCGCGGTATGAGGAGGATCCTCGTCCTCGGCGCCTCGGGCTTCCTCGGGACACACGTCCGGCGGGCCCTGGAGGTCGACGGCGACCTGGTCTGCCCCACGCGCGCCGAGTGCGACCTCACCCGCTGCGACACCGAGGAGCTGCGGGCGCTGCTCAGCTCCGTACGCCCCGACGCGGTGGTCACCTGCGCGGGCGCCGTCAGCGGCACCGCGGCCGACCTCGTCCTGGCGAACACGGTCGTCGCCGCGCGCCTGGTGGAGGCGGTCGCGGTCGCGGCGCCGACGGCCCGCCTGGTGCGCCTCGGCTCGGCGGCCGAGTACGGTCCGACGCCGTTCGGGTCCTCGGTGAGCGAGGACGACCCGGCGGAACCGGTCAGCGACTACGGCGTCAGCCAGGCCGCGGCCACCCGGCTGACCGAGCTGGCGGCCCGCGCAGGCCGGGTCGACGCCGTGGTGCTGCGGGTCTTCAACCCGATCGGTCCGGGGCTCCCGGCGACGACGCTGCTCGGGCGGGTCGCCGCGCTGCTCAGCCGGCCCACACCCGGCGCCGAGCTGCGCACCGGTCCACTGGACGCCCGCCGCGACTTCGTCGACGTCCGCGACGTGGCGGCGGCGGTGCGCGCCGCCGTGCACGCCCCCGCCCTCCCGGTCCGGCTCGTCAACGTCGGCAGCGGCCGTGCCGTCGGGGTCCGCGACGCGGTGCGGCTGCTGGTCGAGACGGCGGGCGCGACGGTACGTCTCACCGAGGACCGCACCCCGCCAACCCGGTCGGCGGCGGTCGACTGGATCCGCGCCGACATCCGCCGTGCCCGCTCCACGTTGGACTGGGCGCCGCGACACGACCTGGCCGACTCGATCAGGGCCGTCTGGCACGCGGCGGCCGCCGCGTCCGAGATCCGCCCGTTCGCACCGGCTGGCTGACGCCACCCCGGCCCCTGCGGGCCGCCAGTAGAAGAAGGAGCAGAGGACATGACGGCACACCCCGTCGCGGATCCGGTGGTGGTCACCGGTGCGGGCGGCTTCATCGGCTCGCACCTGGTGGAGGCCCTCGCCGCCGCCGGTCACCGGGTGCGCGCCTTCGTGCACTACAACGGTGCCGGCACGCACGGCTGGCTGGACACGTTCAGCCCCGAGCAGCTCGCCGACGTCGAGGTGGTCGCCGGGGACATCCGGGACCGCGGCATGGTCCAACGCCTGGTCGACGGCGCCTCCGTCGTCTACCACCTGGCCGCGTTGGGCGGCATCCCGTACTCCTACCTCGCGCCGCAGTCCTACGTCGACACCAACATCACCGGCACCCTGAACGTGCTGGAGAGCGCCCGGTCCGCCGGCACCGGCCGGGTCGTGGTCACCTCCACCAGCGAGGTGTACGGCACCGCGACGACGGTACCGATGACCGAGGAACACCGGCTGCGTGGGCAGTCCCCGTACGCCGCCACGAAGATCGGCGCCGACAAGCTGGCCGAGAGCTACCACCTCAGCTTCGGGTTGCCGGTGGTCACCCTGCGGCCCTTCAACACGTACGGTCCCCGGCAGTCCACCCGGGCGGTCATCCCGACCATCGTCAGCCAGTTGGCCCGGGGGACCGGTGCGGTGGAGCTGGGCGCGCTGCGTACCACCCGGGACCTGCTCTACGTCACCGACACCGTGGCCGCGTTCCGCGCCGTCGGCATGGCGCCGGAGTCGGCCGTGGTGGGTCGGGTCTTCCAGGCGGCCACCGGTCAGGAGACGGCCATCGGGGAACTCGTGCGCCGGATCGCGGCGATGTTCGGCAGCGAACCGCAGATCCGGGTCTCCGAGGCGCGGCTGCGCCCGGCCGACTCCGAGGTGGAGCGGCTGGTCGGCGACAACCGTCAGCTGCGTACGGCCACCGGGTGGCAGCCTGTCGCCACGCTCGACGACGGGCTGAAGGCGACCGTGGAGTGGTTCCTCGACCCGGCCAACCTGGCCCGGTACCGGGCGGAGCGCGCGGTGTGAGCCGGCTCGCCATGCCGGTGGCGGCCGGCCCGCTCCCGACGACACGACCCGAACGCCGCACGGGCGCCTGGTCCACGCTGCTGCGTGCGGTCACCGTGATGCTCCTGCTGAACTTCGACCAGTTTCCACGCCAGCTCGGCCGGGCCTTCCTGCTCACCGCCGCGGCGCTCGCCGTGCTGATCGTCTTCAACGAGATCCTGCGGCCGGAGTCGCGGGCCCGGGTCGTCGTCCTCTGGGCCGTGGTGGTGTTCGGTGTCCTCGCCCTGCCCGGCGTCCTGCACCGGCCGGAGACGGAGTACGGCCAGCTCAAGTTCTTCCTGCTCGTCACCGTGACCCTGCTCGCCACGGCGGCCGTCGCGGTCATCCGGAGCCAGCGGGACATCGAGGCGTTCGCCCTGGCCCTGGTCGGCTGCGGCGGCGTACTGGCCGTCGCCGCGCTGGCCAGCGGTTCGGGTGAAGATCGGGCGGCCGGATTCGGCTCCAATCCCATCTGGTTGGCCCGGGCCATCGGCATCGCGGTCGTCGCCTGCATCTGGCTCTACTTCTGTCGGCGACTGTCCATGGCAGTCGCCTCCGGCCTCGTCGTGCTGCTCGCGCTGGGGCTGTTCGCCACCGGATCCCGTGGGCCGCTGGTGGCGACGGTCGTCGCGTTATTCGTCCTCGTCCTGTCCGGGCTGCGGCGGAAGATCCGCCACGGACGCCGCGAGTGGGTCGGCGTCGGCCTGTTGGGCGCGTTGGTCGTCGTGGTGCTGGCGCTGCCGTCGCTGCTTCCGCCGCGGATGTACGCCTTCGTCGTGGATCCGTCGAACGAACTGGCCGGGACCGCGCGGACGGAGATGCGCGACCGCACGATGTCGATCATCGCCGAGCACCCGGGGGGCGTCGGCTACGGCAACTGGACCAGCCACTCCTGGATGCTCGAGCACCACTACCCGCACAACATCTGGCTGGAACTGCTCGCCGAGGCGGGCTGGCTGGTGGGCGGGGCCTTCATCCTCCTCTGCCTGGTGATGGCGGTGCGGCTGTGGGGCGCGGCGCGGTCGGACGCCCTCGCCGGGTTCGTCCTCGCGATGCTGGCGTTCAACGCGGTCGCCGTGTCGACGTCGGGGGACGTCAACGCCAGCCGCGGGCTCTTCGTGTCGCTGGCCCTCGGTCTGCTGGTGCTGCTGCGGGTGCGGAGTGCGGCGGACACCGCCCCGATCGGGGCGGCTCCGCCGTGGCGCACCCGTCCCGCGGCGCACCGACGCGAGGACCGGGAGCCCGTCCGCTGGTGAGGGGCCTGCCAGCGGCGCGGATGTCGGCGAGCCGGCGAGGTGTCCTCGCGATCGCCGCCGGCTCGGCCGGGGGGCAACTGCTCGCGCTGGCGGCCGTGCCTCTGTTGGCCCGGCTCTACCGCCCGACCGACTTCGGAACGTTCGCCGTCGTCGCGGCCCTGGTGGCGATCATCGGTACGGTCGCGGCCCTCCGCTTCGAGATGGCCGTCCCGCTTCCCGAGCGGGAGCGTGACGCACACGCCCTGGTCACGCTGGGCTGCGTCGCCGCCTGCGGCACGGCCGTGGTGGGTGCGGTGGTCGTCGGGGTCTGGGGCGACCGGCTCGCGGTCCTGTTCGGCCAGCCCACGCTGGAGCACTGGTTGTGGGTGGTGCCGCCCACGGCGGCGGCGATGGGTGTGGTCCTGGTGCTGAACCAGCTCGCGGTGCGTCGCCGGCGCTACGGCGCGATCGGCCGCCGGAACCTGGCGCAGTCCACCGCCATCGTGGCCACCCAGCTCGCGGCGGGCCTGGCCGGGCTGCGCCCCGGTGGGCTGGCGCTCGGCCTCGGGGTCGGACAGATCGCCTCGGCGCTGGTGCTGCTGCGCGGCGCGGGCCTGCGTGCCGGCCAGGCGCGCGCCGGACGGCGTGATCTGCTGCGGGTCGCGCGCCGCTACCGGCGTTTCCCGCTCCTGCTCGCGCCTTCGGGGCTGCTGAACGTCCTCGGGACACAGCTTCCCGTCCTCCTCGTCGCCGCCTGGTACGGCGGTGCCGTCGCCGGGTGGCTGGGCATGACCCAGCGCATCATCGCCGTACCCGCCGCTCTGATAGCGTCCGCCGTCGCGCAGGTCTACCTCGCGGAGATGTCCCGGGCGGTCCGGGAGGACCCCGGCTCGGCCCGGCTGATCTTCGTTCGGGCGACCAGGAAGCTCGTGCTCATCGGCGTGGCCAGCGCCACGGCCGTCGTCGTCGTGGCACCCACCGCGTTCGGTTTCCTCTTCGGCGCGCAGTGGCGGACCAGCGGCACGTACGCGCAGGCCCTGGCCCTCTTCATGGCCGCCCAGTTCGTCGCCGCACCGCTGTCCCAGACACTGGTCGTCTTCGAGCGTCACGGCCGACAACTCGGCTGGGACGTGGGCCGGACCCTGCTCGTCCCGGGCGCGGTGACCGTGGTCGCCGTGGGCGGTCTGCCGCCGCTGGCCGCGATCTGGTCCATGAGCGTCACGGGTGCCCTCGCGTACGTGGTGTCGTGGTGGATGGCGCTGCGCGCGGTCACGGACGCCGGCCGCGTGGTGCCGGCCGTCCCGCCCGAGCGGGAACTCCTCCCGAGAGGGTGAGGATGCCGGCGGCGAGGACGACCGGCGGATTCCGGCGCGTCCTGGCCGCCGGGCGACTCGTTGATCAGTTGTCGAAGTGGAGAGGAGCCCGAAGCTATGCGTACCGCCACGGCGAGACGCCAGTCACCACCGGTGCGGGGTGCCGTCGATGAGACGTGACCCCTCGGACGGGGCCGGTACGGGCGACGCCCAGCCCGCCGACCTGCCGACGCCCGTGCCGTCCGACGGCCGCGACGCGCCGCGGCTGCTCCTCGTGTCGTACCACTTCCCGCCGGCGGAGACGGTCGGCGCTCGCCGGCCGGCCGCCCTCGCCCGGTTCGCCCGGGACCACGGCTGGGACGTCCGCGTCCTCACCGCCATCGCGCCGTCCCCCGAGGGGGTCGACGCCGGCCTGGCGGAGGCGTCGATCGTCCGGGCGGAACCGACGCCGCGGCTGCCCCGGCTGAACCGGTCGGCCGGTACGGGCGCGTCGGCGACCAGCGGCGCGGCACCGGCGCCGGCGACACTGGCGTCGGTCCGCGCCGTCGCGAAGGGCTGGGTCTGGAAGGCCGGCATGGAACTGCTCGTTCCCGACCCGCAGGTCAACTGGATCAGAGCGGCCGTCCGGGGATTCCTGCGCGGGCCGGACCGGTGGCGCCCGGACGTGGTCGTCGCGTCCGGCCCACCGTTCTCCGGGTTCGTCGTGGCGGCGTCCCTGGCCCGGCGGTTCGGCGTTCCCTGGGTGGCCGACTACCGGGATCTCTGGTCGGTCGGCAACGAGTACTGGGTCCGGTCCGGGCCCCGCCGCGCCCTCGACCGGCGGTTGGAGCAGCGGGTGCTGCGGACGGTCACCACCTGCGTGACCGTCTCGGAGCCGCTGGCGGACGCGTTGCGGAGCACCTTCGGCGTCGACGCCCGCGTGGTGATGAACGGGATCGACCGACGTCCGGCCCCGCCGCCGGCCGGGGGCCCCACGATCCCGTCGGCGGCCACGCTGACCCTGGCCCACACCGGCTACGTCTATCCCGGCAAACGTGACCCCGGGCCGCTCCTGGACGCCATCGCGCTGCTCGGCCCGGACGCGGCCCGGGTGCACGTGGTCTTCGCCGGTGACGACCACGGCATCGTCCGGGCGGCAGCCGAGCGGGCCGGCGTCGTCGACTCCGTCACGCTCCTCGGCCACGTCTCCGCCGAGAAGTCCTGGCGTATCCAGGTCGAGGCGGACGTGCTCGTCCTGCTGATGTGGAACGATCCGCGCGACGCCGGCACCTACACCGGCAAGATCTTCGACTATCTCCTCGCCGGCCGTCCGATCCTGCTGCTCGGCTACGAGGGCGGCGTGGCCGCCGAACTGCTGCGTACCCGCGGTGCCGGGGTGGTCGGCAACGACCGGGAGTCGATCGCGGCTCGGCTGCGCGAGTGGCTCGCGGTGAAGGACCGCACCGGGCGGGTTCCCGCCGTTCCGGCTTCCGCCCTCGACGGCCTCTACCGGGAGGACCAGCTCAGCGGGTTCCTGGAGATCCTCCGGGAGGCCGCGGAGCGGGGCGTGCCCGGCTCGCGGGCACGCACCGCGACCACCAGCCGTCGCCACTAGGCGCCGCACGGCAGCGTCCCGGCACACCGCTCGTGGTGTGCCGGGACGTCGTCGTGATGGGTGCGTCGCTCAGCGGGGGACCGGCACCGGGACACCCCGTCCCGCTCGGCGTCGCGTCGTCTCGGCGACCGCGCGGTAGTAGGCGGCGCGCCGTACGTCCAGCTCCCCGGCCGCGTACCGGCGGGCCCGCGCCAGGTTGCGGGCCGACGCCGCGGCCAGCCGGTCCGGGTCGGCCAAAAAGGCGGCGACCCTGTCGGCCAACGCCGCCGGGTCGTCCGGTCGGACCAGGTCGTCCCGGGCGAGCAGCTCCGGGATGCCGCCGACGGTGGATCCGACCGCCGGCAGGGCACGGGCCATGGCCTCGATCAGGGCGCGCGGCAGGCCCTCGGTCCGCGACGGCAGCACGAACAGATCCGCCGCGTCCAACTGCGCGCGGACCATCTCGACGGTGGGCAGCAGCCCGGTGAAGGTGACCCGGTCGGCGACACCGAGCCGTGCCGCGAGCTGTTCGAGCTGCGGACGGTACGCGCCGACCCCCACGTGCACCAGCCGGACGGCCGGAGCGTCGCCGGTCAGCAGCGCGAGCGCCTCGATGAGGGTGTCGATGCCCTTGTAGAGCTGCTCCAGCGAGCCGATCGAGACGAGCGTCGCCGCCCGTAGCCGCGGGCGGACCGGCCGCGCCCGGGGGACGTACGCCGCCGGGGGCAGGTCCACGCTGGAGATGCCGGCCGTCGGGACCGTCGGCAGGGAGGGGTAGCGGCTCTGCAGGTGCCGCTCCGTCTCGTACGCCACCGCGGCGGCGCTGCGGCACTGCTGCCGCAGCCGCCGCGTCGACGTGGCCCGCAGCACGGGCCGTAGCGGATGCCGGACCACGCCGGGGGCCAGCACGTCGTACGGGTCACCGATCACCTCGAGGGCGTACGGCAGTCGGGCGCGCTCCCGCGCCACGGCCAGCAGCGACCCGACCGGCGACGGCACCCGGAGGATGACCGCGTCGTTGGGGCCGGCCGCCGACGCCGCCGCCCGGGCCAGCGCCCGGCGCTGCCGCACGTACTGGCCGAGACCCACGTAGTACGGCAGCGGCCAGACCTCGACACCGTCACCGTCCACCCGGGCGGCGCCGGCGGGTGCCTCGGGGACGTCACGCGTGCGGGCGGCTATCCGCACCCGGTCGAACGCGACCAGGTAGCGCCGCCAGACCGAGTGGTCCGGTCCGGCCTCGACCCAGACCCGCCCATCGGGCGTACGACTGAACCGCGACTCGGTTGTCACCACGACCCGGGACGGCAGGTCACCGCCGGGGCCGCTCACCGGTGCCCCGCCACGGTCGCCACCCGCTCGCAGACGTCGGTGACCGTCCGGGCGGTCCGCCGGTTGTCGAACAGCTCGACCATCCGGTCCCGCGCGGCCTTGCCCCGGCCCGCCAGCGTGCCGGCCTCGAACTCGCCGTAGGCGTGCTCCAGCGCGGCCAGCAGCGCCGCCGGGTCGTCGCGGGGAACCACCCAGCCGGACCGCTCGTCGACCGTCTCCGGGAGCCCGCCGGCGTCGCTGACGATGCTCGGCACGCCCATCGCGCCCGCCTCGACCGCCGCGCCGTGGCTCTCGCTCAACGACGGGCTCACGCTCACGTCGGCGGCGTGGTAGCAGGGACGGACGTCGGGCACGGTCTCCAACCAGGTGATGGTCGGATCCTCGGCGACCCGGAACCGTTCGATCAGCTCCCGGCGGTGCGCCACTCCCGCCTGCGTCCAACCGCCGCCGACCAGCAGCAGGTGCGCGTCCGGGTGCCGCCGTCGGAACTCCGGCCACGCTGCCAGCAGCACGTCGTGTCCCTTGATGCCGCGCCCGCCGTGGACGAGCCGCTTCGGCGGGTACACGTAGGCGACCATGACGGCGAGGAAGGCGTCGCGGGGTATGCCCAGTTCGGCGCGGGCGGTCAGCCGGGTCCCGGGGTCCGCGCTCGTGGGGTCGAAGGCGCTGGTGTCCACCCCGTACGTGGCCACGGCCCGGCGCGGCGCGGGACATCCCAGGGCGCCGTACCGCTCGGAGGCGTTCGCGCAGCCGCAGATGATGGTGTCGTCCAACCGCCACAGCAGACGTTCGGTCGCCCTGATCACGGGGGAGTCGAGGTAGAGCGGCCCCGCCACGGTGTGCACCCGGCGCACCGGCAGGCCGACCGTCGCCATCCGGGCCACGTACGCGGACGCGATCAGGTGGTATTGCAGCACGTCGGGTCGCAGTTGGCGGATGAGGCGCCGGAGCCGCCACAGCCCCGCCAGCATCGACGGCCCCGGCCGGAAGGGGAACGGGCAGTCGACCATGTCGAAGTGGCGCCGGCGCAGCTCGTCGCTGAGCCGGCCGGCGCCGGGTGGGAGCACCACGACGACCTCGTGTCCCCGCTGGCGCATGGCCTCCACCTGCGGCAGGATCCAGAGCCCGCCGTCGTTCGTCTTGATCAGAACGGCGATCCGGAGCGGCCTGCTCGCCGGCTGCCGCTCCCGCCCCGGCACCTGCTTCTCGTCGGTCGATGTCACCTGGAGCAACTCCCTTCGTCCTGCTCGCCGACACACCGGTGGGGCGCCGGCAGCGGCCCGGCGGTCGCCTCCTGGACGCGCCGGGCCGCTCGGTTCACACGTCAGCGGCGCAGCGGTGTCTCCTGCGCGAGGTCGAGGAGCGGGTCGAGCGGCGAGACGCAGAGCAGGGCGAGCTGCTCGATGACCTTCTCCGGGTCGTCGTACGGGTCCAGCCCGGTGATCTCGATCGGGTCCAGCGCCGGAACCGGGACATGGGAGACGAGCGGGTGGAACGGTCGAGTGTCGATCTCCCCGGTGCCCAGCAGGTCCTCGTGCAGCTTCTCGCCCACGCGGAGCCCGGTGTAGACGATCGGCACCGAGCTGGCGGCCTGCTCGATCAGCTGTCGGGCCATGTCGAGGATCCGGACCGGTTCACCCATGTCCAGCACGAGCGCCTCGCCGTCGCGTCCGATCTCGGCGGCCTGGAGCACCAGGTGCACCGCCTCCTCGACGGTCATCAGGTAGCGGGTCACGTCAGGGTGGGTGACCGTGAGGGGGTTGCCGGCCTCGATCTGCCGCTGGAACGCGGTGACCACCGAGCCGCGGCTGCTGAGCACGTTGCCGAACCGGACGCTGAGGAACGTGCCGGGGAACCGGGAGGCGGCGTGCGCGGTGAGTCGCTCGGTGATGCGCTTCGAGTAGCCGAGCACGCTGATCGGGTCGGCGGCCTTGTCGGTGGAGATGTTGACGAACCGTTCCACCTCGCGGCAGGCGTCCAGCACCGACAGTGTGCCCCAGACGTTCGTCATGACCGCTTCGCCGGGGTGCCGCTGGAGCAGGGGGAGGTGCTTGAGCGCCGCCGCGTGGAAGATGACGTCCGGCCGGCGTTCCCGGATGATGCGCCGGATCCCCTCGTCGTCGCGTAGGTCGGCGAGGATGAGTTCGGGCCCGTCCAGCAGCGCCCGGCCGTCGAGGGACATCTGGAGTCCGTGCAGGGCGGACTCGTCGCGGTCCAGCATCATCAGCTCGCCCGGATCGGCCTTCATCACCTGCCGGCAGAGCTCCGAGCCGATCGAGCCGCCGGCGCCGGTGACGAGGACCCGTCGGCCGGTGAGGCTGCTGGTGCTCAGCGGCAGGTCACCGACGACCTGACGGCGACCGAGCAGATCGCTGATGCGGACGTCCCGCACGTCCGTGACGGTGATCCGGTGGTCCACCAGATCCCGCATGGGCGGCAGCACCTTGAAGGCGGCCCCGGTCTCCAGCGTCGCCTCGCGGATCTCACGGATCAGGGCGGCGTCGGCGTTGGCCACCGCGAAGATGACCGTCGTCGCGCCGGTGCGGCGTACGGCGTCGGCGACGTGGTGCCGCCCACCGAGGACGCGTACGCCACCGATACGGAGGTTTCGCTTGTCCGGGTCGTCGTCGAGGGCGCCGACGGGTAGGTACCGGCTGCGCGGGTCACCGAGCATCGCCCGGAGCAGACCCTGTCCCGCTTCACCCATCCCGAACAGCAGCACCGGTGTCGCGGAGCGTACGTCCGGCCGCATGGCGAGGTCGCGACGGTGCCGGTACGCGAACCGCGTGGCGAGCATGAACAGCAGGGCCAGCGCGCCGGCGACCAGCGGCGTGCTCGCCGGGACCGGCCGGTCCGCCGACGGGAGCAGCGCGAGCAGCACGATTCCCGAGGTCGTGATCGCCGTTCCGGCGACACCCTGCACCTCCTGGAGGCTGCCCAGCGGGTGTCGTCCGGAGTAGAGCCGGCGGACCGCCGCGACGGCGATGTGCACCAGCGCGGCGGCGACGCCGACGCCGACGGCCCGGGGCAACAGGCCCGGTGGCAGGTGGAATTCGTAGCGCGTCCACGCCGCCGCGAGGAAGCCCCCGAGCCAGGCGACGGTGTCCGTGGCCAGGAATCCGGCGGTGCGGCGTCGGGCCCGGGCACGACGATCGGCGGCCGGTGTGCGTCGCGAGGTGTCCGTGTCCAGCGGCATGTGTGCTCCTTGTCGCGTCTGTCGACCACTTCCCGCACACACGGGCGGGGCAAATTCGTTCTATAAAGGTTTCTACTACCTTTTTATGGTCTTTTGGGCGTTTTCGTGAGAGCGACGGAATCGGGGGACGAACGGGCCCGCCTTCCGGCTCAGCGGGCCGGGACGCCCTTGACCACCACGCCGTCGGGGACGTCCCGGACCACGCAGGCGCCCGCACCGACCGTGCTGTCCCGTCCGACCCGCAGGCCCTGCAACACGGCGGCGGTCGTACCGATCAGCGCGCCCTCGGCCAGGTGGCAGTCACCGGAGACGGCGGCCAGCGGGTTGACGGACACGAAGTCGGCGAGCGTGCTGTCGTGCCCGACCGTGGCGTTCTGGTTGAGGTGCACGTGCCGGCCGAGAGTGACGTTGGTGGTGACCCGGGCTCCCGGGAACGCGACGAAGCCCGGCCCGTGCACGATGTCCGGCCCGATCGTGGCCGCCGGGTGGACGACGCTGGCCGCCGCGGTGCCGTAGTCCTCGACGCGCCGAGCCACCGCACGCCGGATGCGGGGATCGCCGATGCCGATCACGTGGTGCGTGTCCGGCGGCGCGTCCCGTAGCCAGGCGACTCCGCCGAGGAAGGGCACATCGAGCCGTTGCACCCGCTTGAGGTTCTCCTCCGAGGGGCGGTCGTCGACGAAGCCGAGCAGTCGCCAGCGCGGCCGGCGCGCGTCGACGTCCATCGCGCGGGCGATCGTGAGGACCTCCCGGCCGTGGCCGCCACAGCCGACGACCACCAGTGGGATCGTCACGCTGTCGTCGCGCCCACTCGGGCGGCCAGAAACTCGTCGATCGCCCCGAGGACCGACGTCACCTGCTGCTCGGTGAGCGCGCTGCCGCTCGGCAGCGTGAGCCCGTCGGCGAAGAGCGCGTCGGCGGCACCGGTCAGCAGGCTCTCGGCACCCGCGAAGACCGGCTGGCGGTGCATCGGCTTCCACACCGGGCGCGTCTCGATGTCCCGGCCGGCCAGGTGCGCACCCAGGTCGGCGGCACGCCAACCGGACCGCTGCGGGTCGACGCGGATGCACGTGAGCCAGCAGTTGGCTTCGGCGTCCTCGGCACCGATGAGCTCGACGCCCGGCACCGACGCGAACAGTTTGGCGTAGTGCTCGCGGAGCTGTCGGCGGCGCCAGATCATCCCGTCCAGCCGTACCAGCTGGGCGCGACCCAGCGCGGCGAGCAGGTTGCTCAGGCGGTAGTTGAAGCCGGTCTCACGATGCTCGTAGTGCGGCGTGGGTTCCCGCGCCTGGGTCGCGAGGTGCCGGGCCCGGCTCAGCAGCGCCGGGTCGTCGGATACCAGCATGCCTCCGCCCGACGTCGTGATGATCTTGTTGCCGTTGAACGACAGCGCGCCGATCCGACCGAACGAGCCGGCGGCCCGACCGTGGTGGTGCGCGCCCAACGCCTCTGCGGCGTCCTCGACCACCGGTACGTCCGCCTCGGCGCACACCGGCAGCAGCGCCGTGTAGTCGACGCAGCTGCCGAACATGTCGACCGGCACCACGGCGGCGACCCGTTCACCCCGGTCGCGCAGTCGACCCAGCAGTTCGGCCAGCAGGGCGACGTCGATGTTGCCACTGTGCGGATCACAGTCGACGAAGACGGGTCGCGCGCCGATGTAGCGGACCGCGTTGGCCGTGGCGACGAAGGTCAACGTCGGCACGACGACCACATCTCCGGGGCCGACGCCGACACCGAGCAGGGCCAGGTGCAACGCGGCGGTTCCGGAGCTGACCGCCACCGCGCCCTGCGTGCCGACCCGCCGGGCCACCTCGCTCTCGAAGGCGTCGAGGTCCGGGCCGACCGGGGCCACCCAGCCCGACCGGAGGGCCGCGAGGACGTACGACTCCTCCAGTGGCCCGACGTCGGGCGGGGAGAGGTAGATGGTCCGGCTCACCGCGGGCTCCCGAGGAACTCGGGTGCGGTCGCCGATCCCTTCGCGGAGATCCCCTCGCGGCGCAGGACGGTCCACACCGTCGCGCCGAGAATCGCCAGGTCGAGACGGAGGTTCCGGGTGTCCACGTAGGCCACGTCGAGTTCCAGCTTGTCCTCCCAGCTCAGACTGTTGCGTCCGCGTACCTGGGCCAGGCCGGTGACACCGGGACGGACCTCGTGCCGGCGGGCCTGGGTGGGCGAGTACCGGGTGAGGTACTCGGGCAGCAGTGGCCGGGGGCCGACCAGGCTCATGTCGCCCCGCAGCACGTTCCACAGCGTGGGCAGCTCGTCCAGGCTGGTGGCCCGCAGCCAACGCCCGAGTGGCGTGAGCCGTTCGGCGTCGGTCACCAGCCCGCGACGCGCGTCCATGGGACGCATGGTCCGGAACTTGACCAGCTCGAACGGGAGACCGTGCCGCCCCGCACGACATTGCCGGAAGAGCACCGGTCGGCCGAGTCCCACCGCGACGAGAGCGGCGACCACCGCGAGCACCGGCGCGGTCAGGACCAGCAGGGCGATCGCCACGGTCACGTCGATGAGCCGTTTGCCCCGCTCCGGCCGTGTCGAGGCGGGTAGAGGGCGCTCGGGTGCGTTCACGAGTCCAGACACCGACACCGATCCGACCTCCCGGCAAAACCGTCAAAGACTACGAAACAGTCCTATCAGTGAATTGCGCTCGGAGAGCCGACAACCTCGACACTCCCCCCGCAATCCGTCGGATCAACCTCGAAAGTCCCGCCGAGGACACGGCTTCGACCTGGTCGACCTTCGTATCCGGCGCGGGCACTGACGACAGCGGGGCGCTCGGCGGGGAGGGACAGTGGCGGTCGCGGAGCGACCGCTGACCGATGTGGTCCGGAGTCCTGACGTCCGTTCCGGTGATCGGTCTCCGGCAGGGAGGCGCCAGGGAGCCCCGGCGGGAGTCGCTCCGCGCTGACCAGCGTCAGGGGCCGTCGTTCCCGTCGAGCCGCCGGGCCAGCAGGACCTCCAGCGGGATCGACTCGCCGTCGCGACCGCCCGCGCCGACGACCAGCGGCGGCGGGCTGGGCTCCGGATCGGCGCCGAACAGCCGCGCGCGCAGACCGCCCGGCACGGTCAGCAGATGGAACCGTCCGTCGGTGTCCACGGCGCGGCTCCGGGCCCGGTCGACGTACCAGCCGCGCAACCGCGTCCGGTACCGGCCCCGCCCGTCGTAGGACCGCGCGGTCAGGGGCGTGGGCGGCAGCCCGCGCCGGACGGCCTCGGCGACGAACCGGGCCACCAGCTCAGCCGCCTCGGCCCGTTCCGCCGCCCGGCGCTGCTCGTCGGCCGCCGCGTGCGCCCGCACCGCCTGTCGCCGCCGCTCCCGCCAGTCCGGGTTGTCGTGGGATGCCACGACCTCGAAGGTACGCGACGCCCGCGCCGCCGGGCGGGGGTGTGGCGTCCTGTCTCCCACCGGGCGGGTGTGTCGCACCGTTAACGCCGGGGCGGGTTCGGGCCCTGCCCGCCGCCCGGCGGCGTGGCGCCCCGGGATGGTGGCGCAGGACGCTGGCGCGCTGAGCCGCACACACGTGGCGGGCTGACCCACCGGCGACGTCAGCGCGATAGCGTCCGTTCTTACGGCCGAGCCGTGCCCGGCCGGCGCTCAGGCGAGGCCGGCGCGGCGCAGCGCCTCGGCCATCGCGTCGTTGGCCGGCGCCGCCGCGCCACCGCCGCGGCCCTGCCGCTGCTGCGGCCCGCCGCCGCGGCCCTCGCGGCCACCGCCCTGCCCGCCGCGACTGCCGCCCTGTCCACCGCGACCACCGGCGCCCGGGCCGCCACGGCCACCGCCCTGCCCGCCGCCGCGCTCCCGCCGGCCACCGCCCTGCGGTTCGCCGCGCCCCGCCTCCGCGTCGTCCTCCAACCGGAGGGTGAGCGAGATCCGCTTGCGGGGTACGTCGACGTCCAGCACCTTGACCCGGACCACGTCGCCGGACTTGACCACCTCGCGCGGGTCCTTGACGAACGTGCGGGACATCGCCGAGACGTGCACGAGCCCGTCCTGGTGCACGCCGACGTCCACGAACGCGCCGAACGCGGCCACGTTGGTCACCACGCCCTCCAGCACCATGCCCGGCACCAGGTCGCTGATCTTCTCCACCCCCTCGACGAAGGTGGCGGTGCGGAACTCCGGCCGCGGGTCGCGGCCCGGCTTCTCCAACTCGGCCAGGATGTCGGTGACGGTGGGCAGGCCGAAGGTGTCGTCGACGAAGTCGGTGGCCCGCA
The DNA here is from genome assembly GCF_059359355.1 of Micromonospora sp. ZG13. Lineage (NCBI taxonomy): Bacteria > Bacillati > Actinomycetota > Actinomycetes > Micromonosporales > Micromonosporaceae > Micromonospora > Micromonospora sp. ZG13. Next base: position 125,023 of record NZ_JCADBQ010000008.1, on the reverse strand, counting down.
GCCCCCGCAGGATGTTGCTCCTGCCGATCAGCGACCGCAGGTCCTGCCCCGTGGTGGACAGGATCCGGCGCACCACCGGGTACGCCTCGGGGTGCACGCTGGAGGAGTCCAGCGGGTCGTCGCCGCCGGGGATGCGCAGGAAGCCGGCGCACTGCTCGAAGGCCTTCGGCCCGAGCCGGGCGACCTTCTTCAGCTCCGCGCGGGTGCGGAACGGGCCGTTCGCGTCGCGGTGCAGCACGATGTTCTCCGCCAGCCCGGCGCCGATTCCCGAGACCCGGGTCAGCAGCGGCGCGGAGGCGGTGTTGACGTCGACGCCCACCGCGTTGACGCAGTCCTCGACCACCGCGTCCAGCGACCGGGAGAGCTTCACCTCCGACAGGTCGTGCTGGTACTGGCCGACCCCGATCGAGCGCGGGTCGATCTTCACCAGCTCGGCGAGCGGGTCCTGGAGACGCCGGGCGATGGAGACCGCGCCGCGCAGCGAGACGTCCAGCCCGGGCAGCTCCTGCGAGGCGTACGCGGAGGCGGAGTAGACCGACGCGCCGGCCTCGGAGACCACCACCTTGGTCAGGTTGAGCTGCGGGTACCGCTTGATCAGCTCACCGGCGAGCTTGTCGGTCTCCCGGCTGGCGGTGCCGTTGCCGATGGCGACCAGCTCGACGCCGTGCGCCCCGGCCAGCCGGGCGAGGGTCTCGATCGAGGCGTCCCACTGCCGGCGCGGCTCGTGCGGGTAGATCGTGTCGGTGGCGACCACCTTGCCGGTGGCGTCCACGACGGCGACCTTCACCCCGGTACGCAGGCCCGGGTCCAGTCCCATGGTGGGCCGGGTGCCGGCCGGCGCGGCGAGCAGCAGGTCCCGCAGGTTCGTGGCGAAGACCCGCACCGCCTCCTCCTCGGCCGCCTGCCACAGGCGCATCCGCAGGTCGGCCCCGAGGTGGATGAGGATCCGGGTGCGCCAGGCCCAGCGCACCGTGTCGGCCAGCCACCGGTCCGCCGGCCGGCCCTTGTCGGTGACGCCGAACCGTCCCGCGATCACCGCCTCGTAGCGGCTCGGCCCCGTCGGCGCCGCGTCGGCGTCGCCGGCCTCCTCGGGCTCCATCGTCAGGTCGAGCACGCCCTCCTTCTCGCCCCGGAACATGGCCAGGATCCGGTGCGAGGGCAGCTTCGGGTACGGCTCGGCGAAGTCGAAGTAGTCGGCGAACTTGGCGCCGGCCGCCTCCTGCCCGTCGCGTACGCGGGAGACCAGCCGGCCCCGCGACCACATCTGCTCGCGCAGCGTGCCGATGAGGTCGGCGTCCTCGGCGAAGCGCTCGATGAGGATGGCGCGGGCGCCCTCCAGGGCGGCGGCCGGGTCGGCCACGCCCTTCTCCGCGTCGACGTAGCCGGCGGCGGCCTCCCGGGGGTCCTGCGACGGGTCGGTCAGCAGCGACTCGGCCAGCGGCTCCAGCCCGGCCTCGCGGGCGATCTGCGCCCGCGTGCGGCGCTTGGGCTTGTAGGGCAGGTAGATGTCCTCCAGGCGGGACTTCGAGTCGGCCGCCATGATCTGCGCTTCCAGGGCCTCGTCGAGCTTGCCCTGACCGCGGATCGACTCCAGCACCGCCGCGCGCCGTTCGTCCAGCTCGCGCAGGTAGCGCAGCCGCTCCTCCAGGGTGCGCAGCTGGGTGTCGTCGAGCAGGCCGGTGGCCTCCTTGCGGTAGCGGGCGATGAACGGCACGGTGGCGCCGCCGTCGAGCAGCTCCACGGCCGCCCGTACCTGACGCTCGGCGACGCCGAGCTCGTCGGCGATCCGCTGATGAACAGAGAGGGTCACGATCTCGATCCGCCTTCGGTGTGGGTTCCGCTGTGCATTCTGCCGGCCCGCACCGACGCGCGTCGCCGCCCCCGGCCCGGCGTGCCGGCGGCGACCGTCGGCACCGCGGCCCGCGCTGCGCTAGCGTGGCGATCATGGAACCTCCCGCGGACCCGCGCGCCCGGCGGCTCTTCGGCGGCAGCGCCCGGGCGCTCGGCGACCTGGCCGCCAGCCCGTTCCGGGCCGACCGGGACCGCATCGTGGCCTCGCCGTTCTTCGCCCGGCTCAACGGCGTCACCCAGGTCGTCAGCCCCGGCGGCTCCGGCCTGCTCGTGCACAACCGGCTGACCCACAGCCTCAAGGTGGCGCAGGTCGCGCGGGCCATCGCCGAGCGGCTCACCGCCGACGAGCGACACCGCGACCTGCTGGAGAAGCTGGGCGGCTGCGACCCGGACGTGGTGGAGGCCGCCGCGCTCGCCCACGACCTCGGCCACCCGCCGTTCGGGCACCTGGGGGAGCGGGTGCTGGACCGGCTGGCCCGCCAGCGCCTCGGGCTGACCGACGGCTTCGAGGGCAACGCCCAGTCGTACCGGATCGTCACCAGCACCGAGATCCGCGGCGCGGCGACCACCGGCCTGGACCTCACGGCGGCGGTGCGGGCCGCGCTGCTGAAGTACCCGTGGACGCGGCTGGACCATCCCGACCCGCACCCCCGGCTGCTGGACCCGCCGCCGCGCGGCGCCACCCCGCCGCCGGACGACCCGGGCAGCGGCTCGTCGAAGTTCGGGGCGTACCGCACGGAGATCGGCGACCTGCGGCAGGCCCGGGAACCGTTCGTGGGGCGCATCCCGGACTGGCAGCAGACCCCCGAAGCGTCGATCATGGACACCGCCGACGACATCGCGTACGCGATCCACGACGTCGAGGACTTCTACCGGGTCGGGGTGCTCCAGCAGGGTGCCGTGGCCGCCGAACTGATGGCCTGGCAGCGCGAGAGCGGGCACCTGCGTGCGATCACCGACGCGGCCCTGGCCGCCGCCGCCCGCCGACCCGGCTCGGCGATCGAGCGACTGCGCCGGCAACTGCACCGCAAGGACGCCTGGATCGCCGACGACGAGGCGTTCGCCGCCGCTGTCGAGCACGTCCGCGAGGAGCTGGTGGAGGGGCTGCTGGCCATGCCCTTCGACGGCTCCATCGAGGCGGAGCAGTACGTGGCCCGGTTCTCCGCCCGCTGGACGACCCGCTTCGTCGACGCGATCACCGTGGTCGAACAGCCGGCGGTGCGCTCCGGGCACGTGCTGCTGGCCCCCGCGCAGTGGCACGAGGTGCAGGTGCTCAAGTTCGTCCACCACCGGTTCGTGCTGGCCCGGCCCGACCTGGCCCTGCACCAGCGCGGGCAGGCCCGGCTGCTGGGCACCCTGGTGGAGGCGTTGCTGGAGTGGCTGCTCGACCCCGAGGAGGAGTCCCGGCTGCCGCGCCGGCTGCACGACCTGGTGGAGTTGGCAGAGGCGGAGCTGCACCCGCGTACGCCGGACCGGATCGGCAAGGCCCGCGGGCGGGCGATCGTCGACTTCGTCGCCCAGCTCACCGACGGCCAGGCGGTCGCCATGCTGGACGCCCTGTCGGGCCGATCCGGGGCGCTCTGGACCGACGCCTTCGTCCTCTGAGGGGCGGTGCCCCGGCGCTCAGGCGACGGCCTGCCACCAGCCGTCGACGGCGGGCGGGTCGTCCACCACCACCCGCTCGCCGGGGCGGGGCACGGCGAGGCGCACGTCCCTGGCCTTCGCCTCGGCCCAGATCCGGTCCACCGGCTCGGACCAGGCGTGCAGGGCCAGGTTGAACGTCGCCCAGTGCACCGGCACGAGCAGCCCGCCGCGCAGGTCGAGGTGGGCGGCGACGGCCTCCTCGGGGAACATGTGGATGCTCGGCCAGGCCCGGTCGTACGCGCCGATCTGCATCAGCGTCACGTCGAACGGACCGTGCCGCTCGCCGATCTCGGCGTAGCCGTCGAAGTAGCCGGAGTCGCCGGTGTAGAAGACCTTCCGGTGCGCGCCGGCGACGACCCAGGAACTCCAGAGCGTGCCGTCGCGGCGCAGCCCCCGGCCGGAGAAGTGCTGGGCGGCGGTGGCCGTGATCTCCAGCCCCGCCACCCGGTGGCTCTCCGCCCAGTCCAGCTCGACGATCCGCCCGGCCGGTACGCCCCAGCGGTCCAGGTGCGCGCCCACGCCCAGGGGCACCAGGAACGGCGCCGACTGCAGGGCGGTCAGCGCCTGGACGGTCGCCATGTCGAGGTGGTCGTAGTGGTCGTGCGAGATCAGGATCGCGTCGACCGGGGGCAGTTCGTCGAGGCGCACCGGTGGCCGGTGCAGGCGGCGCGGGCCGACCATGCTCGACGGGGAGCACCGGTCGCTCCACACCGGGTCGAGCAGCACCCGTCGGCCCTCGATCTCGATCAGGGCGGAGGCGTGGCCGTACCAGACGACGTTCAGCTGACGCCCCGCGTCGTCGGCCGGTGCGGCGCCGGGACGCAGCAGCGGCACCGCGACGCCCGGCCGGCGCTTCTGCTTGCCGAAGAGCAGCTCACGGACCAGGTTGCGGTCGGGGGTGCCGGCCATCGAGCGGGAGCCGCCCGGGTTGCGGAAGACGCCGTCGTGGAACCGGGGCGAGCGGGCGGCCCGCTCCGCGCGGGCGCCGGTGAGCCGGCCGCCGAGCGCCGCCGGCACGTCCCGGACCACCCACGCGAGCCCGGCCAGCGCGGCCAGCCCGGCCGCCCCGCGCAGCCGCCGTCCGAGGGTCCCCTCGGGTCCCGCGCGTTCCGCTGGTGCGCCCATCGCCGTCCCTCCGCCGTGTCCCGTCGTACACGGTAGCCCGGCGGTCGGGGGAGCGCCGGAAGGTCGGCGGGGCCCGCCGCGCGGCGGGCCCCGGGCGTCGAGGGCGGCTCAGCCGCCGTTGCTGGGTCGCTGCACGGTCGGTCGGTGGGTGACGCCGGTGCCGGTGAGGCGGTCGACCGCGGCGAGGAAGCGCCGGCCCATCCGGGCGCGGGCCGCGACGGCGGGGTGCGTGGCGCCGTAGTCGTCCGGCTCGGCCTGGCCGTCGGCGAAGAGGGCGTACGTGAGCACGGGCGCGCCGGCCGTGTCGAAGATCACCCCGGCCTCGTGCCGGGCGTCGGCGAACCAGCCGGCCTTCGTGGCGACCCGGGCCCGCTCGGTGGAGGACATGACCCGCCGGATCCCGTCGGTGTACGCGACGGGGGCGCGCAGCAGCCGCAGCACGAACGCCGTGCCGGCCGGCGAGAGCAGCGTGCCGGCCACCAGCGCGCGCAGCAGGTCGTGGGTCTCCCGGGGCGTGCTGGTGCCGAGGAAGAACCGGTTGGGGTTGGCCACGGGCTGCACCTGGGTGTTCGGGAAGCCCTTGCCGCGCAGGATGTCGTTGAGTTCGGCGGCGGGGCAGACCAGGCCGCAGAGCCGTACCGCCGTGTCGTCGGAGACGGTCAGCAGGTTGGCCAGCACGTGGCCGAGTGTCACGAAGCTCGGGTACGCCCCGTCGAGGCTGAACATGCCGTCGCCGCCGGGCACCACGATCGCCTCGGTCACCTCGACCCGCTGGTCGAGCGTCAGCAGCCCCCGGTCGACCTTGTCGAGCACCGCCACGGCCACCGCGATCTTGTTGACGCTGTACGCCTCGAGGCGCCGGTCGGGCTCGTCGGACACCGCCACCTGCGGGGCGCCGGCCGGGTCGGCGACGCTGACGTACGCCTGCCAGTTGCCCCCCGCTGCCACCGTCTCCCGCTCGTAGATCGCGGCCACCCGGCGGGCCGCCTGCCGGGGCGTCGTCGGAGCCGGCTCGGCGACCTCGGGGGCGGCGGACGCCGGCGCGGCGGCGCCGAGCACCGTTCCCGCCGTGGCCACCGTGCCCAGTCCCAGCGCGGTCCTGCGGTTCACCCGGATAGTCAATCGTCTCTCCCGTCGTGGTGGGCCGGCCCACCACCCTAGGCGAAACGATCGACGCCGGTGATCCCGCGCGGGGTTCACGGCAGCCGACGCCGGACGGCCGCCACGACCGGGCCGGGCAGTTCCCCGACGGCCCGCACCACCCGCCCGAGGTCGGGCAGCCAGCCGCCGCGTACGGACGCGGCGGCCGGGTCCGGCGCGAACACCGTGCCGTCGTGCGGCGCGACCGGCCGGTCGGTCAGCCCGAGCAGCCGCATCAACGGCCCGACGAGGGCGTCGTAGACGCCCGGCAGCAGGGTGAAGCCGACCCGCATGACCACGTTGATCCGGCCCACCGACACCTCCCGGCGGGGCCGGTCGGCGCAGTCCACGATGGCCCGGGCCACCCGTTCCGGGGTGGTGACCGGCAGCGGGGGTCGGCCGACGCGGCCCAGGTAGTTCGCGGCCCGCTGGTAGACCGGGGTGTCCACGCTGCCGGGGTTCACGATGCACACGTGCACCCCCGGGGTCTCCCGGGCCTCCTGCTGCAACGTGCGGGTCAGCCCCTGCAACCCCCACTTGCTCGCCACGTAGCCGCTCATGTACGGCGCCGTGATGTGCCCCAGCACCGACCCGGTGAGGATCAGCGTGCCCCCGCCGTCCGCCCGGAAGCGGCGCAGCGCCACCCGGGCCACCGCGGCGGCGGCGAGCAGGTCGGTGCGTACCACCTGCTCGAAGACCCGCTCCGGGGTCTCCTCGAACCGGCCGTACGCCATCACCGCCGCGGTGTGCACCCAGACGTCGATGCCGCCGAACCGGTCGAGGGTCGCGTTGGCGAGCGCCGCCAGGGCGCCGTCGGCGGTGACGTCGGTGGGCACCTCCAGCGCCTGCGCGCCGGCGGCCCGGCACTCGTCGCCGACGGCGGCGAGGGCTGCGGCGGACCGGGCGGCGAGCACGAGGCGGTCCCCGCGGTCGGCGAAGGCCCGGGCCGCCGCCCGGCCGATCCCGCTGGTCGCGCCGGTCACGACCACCGTCCGGGTCACGGTGCCAGCACGACCTTGACGCAGCCGTCCTCCTTCTTCTGGAACATCTCGTACGCCTGCGGCGCCTCCGACAGCGGCACCCGGTGGGTACGCAGGTCCGCCACGCCCAGCGGGTCGTCGTCGCCGGAGAGCAACGGGATGATCTCGTCGGTCCACCGGCGTACATGGCACTGCCCCATGCGCAGCTGGATGCCCCGGTCGAACATCTCCATCAGGGGCATCGGGTCGACCTCGCCGCCGTAGACGCCGGAGACGGAGACGGTGCCGCCCCGGCGGACGGCCTTGATCGCGGCCTTGAGCACGACCAGCCGGTCGACGCCAACCTTGTCGGTCATGGTCTGGGCGAGCTTGTCGGGCAGCAGCCCGGCGGCGGTCTGGGCGAGCTTGCCGAGGGGCGCGCCGTGGGCCTCCATGCCCACCGCGTCGATGACGGCGTCGGGGCCGCGTCCGTCGACGAGGTCGATCAGCGCGCCGGGCACGTCGTCCAGTTCGCTGACGTCGAGCACCTCGACGCCGTGCCGGCGGGCCATCGCCAACCGCTCCGGCACCAGGTCGAGCCCGATGACCCGGTCCGCGCCGAGGTGCCGGCCGATGCGGGCGCAGAACTGGCCGACGGGCCCGAGCCCGAAGACGGCGAGGGTGCCGCCGCGCGGGGTGTCGGCGTACTTCACCGCCTGCCAGGCGGTCGGCAGGATGTCGGACAGGTAGAGCCAGCGCTCGTCGGGCCCGACGTCGGGCACCTTGATCGGACCGAACTGGGCGTGCGGCACCCGCAGGTACTCTGCCTGCCCGCCGGGCACCGAGCCGTAGAGCGAGGTGTAGCCGAACAGCGCGGCGCCCTTGCCCTCGGCGGTGACCTGGGTGGTCTCGCACTGCGCGTACAGCTGCCGGTCGCACATCCAGCAGGAGCCGCAGGAGATGTTGAACGGCACCACCACCCGGTCGCCCGGCTTGAGCCGGGTCACCCCCGCGCCCACCTCCTCGACGATGCCCATCGGCTCGTGGCCGAGGACGTCGCCGGGCTTCAGGTACGGCCCGAGCACCTCGTACAGGTGCAGGTCCGAGCCGCAGATCGCGGTCGAGGTGATCCGGACGACGGCGTCGGTCGGCTCCTCGATCCGCGGATCGGGCACCTCCTCCACCCGTACGTCCCGTTTGCCCTGCCAGGTCAGCGCCTTCATGTCCCTCGTCCCTCCTCGTGCCGTCCCCGGGGGTGCTACCCGTCCTTGCCGACTTGAACCGGTGCCCGGGTGTCGGCTGGCGGGCCGGATGTCGGGGGCACGATGCGCGAGCCGGTGCGCGAGCCGGGTGCGTGGGGCCGGGTGCCGGCTCCCGGAAGGGCTCCGGCAGCCGGGCGCTGATCCCGCGTCCGGCGACGACGACGGCTGGGCCGCCTGTCGAGCTGATGTCGTAGACGACTCGGCTGATGTCGCAGACGATTCAGCTCGACAGGGCGCGAGCAGGCAGGCGCGGCCGCCCGGTGCGGCCGGCGTGGGGCCGCGTCGGGCGGGGCCGACGCGACGGGGGAGCAGGGACTGCGGGCCGACGGCCGGGCGGGTGGTACGGCGAGGGCCGCCGCGTTCGGAAGACGCGGCGGCCCTGCGCCGACCTCGCCGGCGTGACCTGCTGAGGCTCAGGAACCGGGGGTGTTGTCGCCCCGCTTCGAGGTGGCCATCAGGAAGTCGCGGTTGAGCCGGCCGATGGTGTTCAGCGGGATGCCCTTGGGGCAGACCACGGTGCACTCACCGGCGTTGGTGCAGCCGCCGAAGCCGGCCTCGTCGTGCGCGTCGACCATGCCGACCACCCGGGTGTAGCGCTCCGGCTGGCCCTGCGGCAGCAGCGAGAGCTGGGTGACCTTCGCGGCGGTGAAGAGCATCGCGGAGCCGTTCGGGCAGGCCGCCACGCAGGCGCCGCAGCCGATGCACTCCGCCGCCTCGAAGGCGGCGTCCGCGTTGGCCTTGGCGACCGGGGTCGAGTGCGCCTCGGGGGCGCTGCCGGTCGGCGCGGTGATGTAGCCGCCGGCGGCGATGATCTTGTCGAACGCGCCCCGGTTGACCACCAGGTCCTTGATGACCGGGAAGGCCCGGGCCCGCCACGGCTCGATGTCGATCGTCTCGCCGTCGGAGAACTGCCGCATGTGCAGCTGGCAGGCGGTGGTGCCGCGCTGCGGCCCGTGCGCGTCGCCGTTGATCATCAGGCCGCACATGCCGCAGATGCCCTCGCGGCAGTCGTGGTCGAACGCCACCGGCTCCTCGCCGGCGAGGATCAGCCGCTCGTTGAGTACGTCGAGCATCTCCAGGAAGGACATGTCGGGGGAGACGTCGTCGACCTTGTAGGTCACCATCCGACCCTTGTCCTCGGGGCCGGACTGGCGCCAGATGCGCAGGGTCAGGTTCACTTGTAGCTCCGCTGCGTGGGGTGGACGTATTCGAAGTTCAGGTCTTCCTTGTGCAGCACCGAGGGCTCGCCGGTGGCGGTGAACTCCCAGGCCGCCACGTACGCGAAGCGGTCGTCGTCGCGCTCCGCCTCGCCGTCGGGCGTCTGGTGCTCGGCCCGGAAGTGACCGCCGCAGGACTCCTCGCGGTGCAGGGCGTCGATGCACATCAGCTCCGCCAGCTCGAAGAAGTCGGCCACCCGGCCGGCCTTCTCCAGCGACTGGTTGAGCCCCTCGCCGCTGCCCGGCACCCGGACCCGCTGCCAGAACTGCTCGCGCAGGGCGCGGATCTCGTCGATCGCCTTGCGCAGCCCGGCCTCACTGCGTTCCATGCCGCAGTGCTCCCACATGATCTGGCCCAGCTCGCGGTGGAACGAGTCCACGGTCCGGTCGCCGTCGACGGCCAGCAGCCGCTGGATCCGGTCCTCGACGTCGGCGCGGGCCTGCACGGCCGCCGGGTGCGTGGCGTCGACCTTCTCCATCGGGCCGGACGCCAGGTAGTGCGCGATGGTGTTCGGCAGCACGAAGTAGCCGTCGGCCAGGCCCTGCATCAGCGCCGAGGCGCCGAGACGGTTCGCGCCGTGGTCGGAGAAGTTCGCCTCGCCGATCACGAAGAGGCCCGGGATCGTCGACTGGAGGTCGTAGTCGACCCAGAGGCCGCCCATCGTGTAGTGCACGGCGGGGTAGATGCGCATCGGCACCTCGTACGGGTCCTCGCCGGTGATCCGTTCGTACATCTCGAAGAGGTTGCCGTACTTGGCCTCGATGGCCTTGCGGCCGAGCCGGTTGATCGCGTCGCCGAAGTCCAGGTAGACGCCGAGCCCCGTCTGGCCGACGCCGCGCCCCTCGTCGCAGACGTTCTTCGCGGCGCGGGAGGCGATGTCGCGGGGGACCAGGTTGCCGAAGGAGGGGTAGATCCGCTCCAGGTAGTAGTCCCGCTCGCCCTCGGGGATGTCCCGCGGGCTGCGGGTGTCGCCCTTGGCCTTGGGCACCCAGACCCGGCCGTCGTTGCGCAGCGACTCGCTCATCAGGGTCAGCTTCGACTGGTGGTCGCCGGAGACCGGGATGCAGGTCGGGTGGATCTGCGTGTAGCAGGGGTTGGCGAAGTACGCGCCCTTGCGGTGGGCCCGCCAGGTGGCGGTGACGTTGCAGCCCTTGGCGTTGGTGGAGAGGTAGAAGACGTTGCCGTAGCCGCCGGAGGCGAGCACGACCGCGTCCGCGAACTCGGTGGTGATCTCGCCGGTGACCATGTCCCGGACCACGATGCCGCGGGCCTTGCCGTCGACGACGATCAGCTCCAGCATCTCGTGCCGGGTGTTCATCTCCACGTTGCCGAGGCCGATCTGCCGCTCCAGCGCCTGGTACGCGCCGAGCAGCAGCTGCTGGCCCGTCTGGCCCCGGGCGTAGAAGGTGCGCTGCACCTGCGCGCCGCCGAAGGAGCGGGTGTCCAGCAGGCCGCCGTACTCGCGGGCGAACGGGACGCCCTGCGCGACGCACTGGTCGATGATGTTGACCGAGACCTCGGCGAGCCGGTGCACGTTCGACTCGCGGGAGCGGAAGTCGCCGCCCTTGACGGTGTCGTAGAAGAGGCGGTGCACCGAGTCGCCGTCGTTGCGGTAGTTCTTGGCGGCGTTGATGCCGCCCTGCGCGGCGATGGAGTGCGCCCGGCGCGGGCTGTCCTGGTAGCAGTAGGTCTTGACCCGGTAGCCCTGCTCGCCCAGCGTGGCGGCGGCCGAGCCGCCGGCCAGACCGGTGCCGACCACGATCACGGTCATCTTGCGGCGGTTGGCCGGGTTGACCAGCTTGGCCTCGAAGCGGCGGCGTTCCCACCGGGTCTCGATCGGGCCGTCGGGAGCCTTGGTGTCGGCGATCGGGTCGCCCTCGGTGTAGAGATCCATGTCAGGACACCAATCCGGTGAGTACGGCGAACGGGACCACCAGGTAGCCGACGCAGAGCGCCACGGAGAAGCCGAGGGCCACGGCCCGGGCCCGCCGCTCGCCGCGCGGGCTCTGCTGGCCGAGGCTGCGCAGCGCGCTGAACAGGCCGTGCCGCAGGTGGAAGCCGAGGGTGACGATCGCCAGGGTGTAGAAGAGCGTCACGTACCAGCGCTCCGGGGCGAAGTCGGCCACCACGTTGGCGTACGGCCGGGCGGGGTCGCCGACGGGGTTGAGCGTGCCGGTGGTGAGGTCCAGCAGGTGGTAGATCACGAACAGCAGGATGATCACGCCACCCCAGCGCATCGTGCGGGCGGCGTAGCTGCCCTGCACCTTCTTGCGGTGCGCGTACTGCACCGGGCGGGCGGCGCGGGCGCGCACGGCGAGGGCGGTCGCGGCCCAGATGTGGCCGACTGCCGCCACCACCAGGCCGATCCGCATGATCCACAGGAACCACACGCCCGGCAGCAGCGGGGTGCCGATCTCGCGTAGCCAGTGCGCGTAGTGGTCGAACGAGGTCGCCCCCGTGAAGATCTTCAGGTTGCCGAGCATGTGCGCGATCAGGAATGACACCAGGATGATGCCCGTCACCGCCATGACGGCCTTGAGGCCGACGCTGGAACGGATGGGCGACCGAGTTCTCGTGACTACCACGCGATCGACGCTAGGAGCACTTGATTCAGTCGTCCAATGCATCGAACTCGCAGTCTTGATAGCTATAGGCTATGTAGATGCAGCTCCATCAGCTGAAGTACTTCGTAGCGGTCGCAGAAGTACGACATTTCACCCAAGCCGCCGACATCGTGGGCATCACCCAGCCTTCGTTGAGTAAGCAAGTTCACGCCCTGGAGGAGGGCCTCGGTGCCCCACTGTTCGAGCGGGTAAGGGGCAACATCACCCTCACCGCGGCCGGTGAGGTGCTGCTGCCGCTGGCCAAGCGGATCCTCGCCGACGTCGACACCGCGACCCGCGAGGTGCAGGAGCTGGTCGGCCTGCGCCGTGGCCGGGTCCGGCTCGGCGCCACCCCCAGCCTCGCCACCTCGCTCGCCCCGCCCGTGCTGCGCCGCTTCCGCGACGCCCACCCCACCATCGACCTGCGGGTGGAGGAGAGCGGCTCGCAGGACCTGGTCCGCGGCCTGCTCCGCGGCGACCTCGACCTGGCACTGATCATCATGCCGGCCCAGGGCACCGACCCCGGGCTGCGCGCCGACCCCATCCTGCGGGAGAGCCTGGTGGTCGCCTCCGTCGAGGAGCTGCCGGTGGCCCCGGAGGCCGGGCAACTGCGCGTCGCCGACCTGCGCGACCAGCCGATGGTCATGTTCCGGGAGGGCTACGACCTGCGCGACGCCACCCTCCAGGCCTGCCGGGAGGCCGGCTTCGAGCCGACCATCGCCGTCGACGGCGGCGAGATGGACGCGGTGCTGAGCTTCGTCGAGGCCGGGCTGGGCGTCGCGCTGGTCCCCGGCATCGTGGTGGCCCGCCGGCCGGGCGTACGCGTCACCCGGCTGGCCCCGCCCGGCGTCCGGCGCACCATCGCGGTCGCCCGGCGCCGCGACGTGGTGCCCACCCACGCCGGCCGGGAGCTGCGCAGGATACTGCTGGACTACGTCCGCGACGCCACCACCGACGGGGACCTGCCGCCGGGCGTCGAACCGCTCTGAGGCCCGCCGGCGAACCGCGCGGAGGTCGGCCGCCGCACGCCCGGCCGCGCCGTTCCCCGCCGTCAGGTGCGCACGACGGAAGACGACCGGCCCCCGTCGGCGTGCCTACGCTGCCCGCATGGCAACGGGTAGCGCCGTGGTGATCGGCGCCAGCATGGGCGGCCTGCTGACGGCGCGCGCTCTCACCGAGGCGTACGAGCGGGTCACCCTCGTGGACCGTGACCTGCTGCCCGAGCGGGCGGACAGCCGCCGGGGCGTACCCCAGGGACGGCAGCTGCACGTCCTGCTGACCCGGGGCCGGCAGGCGTTCGAGGAGCTGCTGCCGGGCATCTCGGCGGAGCTGGCCGCGCGCGGCGTGCCCACGGTCGACCTGCACGAGCAGGTCCACTGGTACAACAACGGCCACCGGATGCGCCGCGCCCCGTCGCCGCTGTTCGCCCTCGGGGTCAGCCGACCGCTGCTGGAACAGGTCGTCCGGGAGCGGGTGGCCGCCCTGCCCGGGGTGCGGATCGTCTCGGGCTGCGAGGTGGCGGGCCTGACCACCACCGTCGACCGGCGGCGGGTCACCGGGGTGCGGCTGCACCCCCGCGACGGGGAGCCCACGACCGTCGCCGCCGACCTCGTCGTCGACGCCGGCGGCCGGGGCACCCGCAGCCCGGTGTGGCTGGCCGAGCTGGGCTACCGGCCCGCGCCGGAGGAACGGGTCAAGGTCGGCGTCACCTACCTCACCCGCACCTACCGCCGGGAGCCGCACCACCTGGAGGGGCTGCTCGGCGCGCTCACCAACGCCGTGCCCGGCCAGCCCCGGGGCGGCATCGTCGCCGTGCAGGAGCAGGGCCGGTTCGCGGTGGCGCTCAGCGGCATGCTCGGCGAGGAGCCGCCGGCCGACGACGACGGCATGACCGCCTTCGCCGAGACCCTCGCCGCCCCGCAGATCGCCGAGCTGCTGCGTACGGCGCAGCCGGAGAGCCCGCCGGCGACGATGAAGTTCCCGGCCAGCGTGCGGCGGCGCTACGAGCGGCTGCGCCGCTTCCCGGCCGGCTACCTGGTGGTGGCCGACGCCGTGTGCAGCTTCAACCCGGTCTACGGGCAGGGCATGACGGTGGCCGCGCTGGAGGCCCTGCTGCTGCGCCGGCTGCTGCGGCGCTCGCCCGACCGGCTCGCCCGGCGGTTCTTCCGGGGCGCCGCCCGGCTGATCGACGGGCCGTGGTCCATCGCGGTCGGCACCGACCTGCGCTTCCCCGAGGTGCCCGGCCGCCGCTCGCCGCGGGTACGCCTGGTCAACGCGTACGTGGGCCGGCTGCACGCGGCGGCGACCCGGGACCCGGCGCTGGGCGCGGCGTTCCTGCGGGTGGTGAACCTCGTCGACCCGCCGACGCGGCTGCTCTCCCCGCCGGTGCTGCTGCGGGTGCTGCGCGGTGCCCCGGCGTCCGCGCCATGACCGTCCCGGCATCGGCGCCATGACCGTCCCGGCGTCGGCACCCTGAGCCGGGCGGACGCCGTCCGACGGGTGCGGGCGTGCCGCCCTACCTGCCCTCCGCCTCGTCCATCGCGCGGTAGATCCGCTGCTCCGACACCGGGTACGGGGTGCCCAGCGCCTGGGCGAACACGTTCACCCGCAGCTCCTCGATCATCCAGCGGATCTGCCGCACCGCCGTCGACTGCCGGCGGCTCTGCGGCAGCGCGGCGAGCACCTCCTGGTACTCCTTCTGTACCACCGCGACCCGGTCCTGCTGCTGCTTGTCGCGCTGCGGGTTGCCCGGCAGCCGGTCCAGCCGCCGCTCGATCGCGGTGAGGTAGCGCAGCAGGTCGGGCAGGCGCGCGTACCCGGTCTCGGTGACGAACCCCTTGTGCACCAGGCCGTTCAGCTGAGCCCGGATGTCGGCCAGCGCGGCCACCACCGCCAGGTTCCGCGTGGCGCCGAGGCGCTGCTCGACCGCGTACGCGGCGGCGAGCACCCGGCGGACCCGGTCCATGATCTCGACCACGGTGTCCACCAGGTCGGCCCGGACCTTCTCCCGCAGGGCGGCGAAGCCCTCGGCGTCCCAGGCCGGGCCGCCGGCGTCACCGATCAGCTTGTCGATCGCCGCCCCCGCCGCGTCCGAGATCAGCTCCTGTACGCCGCCGTGCGGATTGCGGCTCAGCGCCAGCTTCGCCTCGTTGCTCAGCCGCCCCTGCAGGAACTTCGCCGGCGACGGCACGGTGAGCCGCAGCAGCCGCCGCGTACCCGCCCAGTGCGCCGCCTCCTGCTCGGCGGGCGAGTCGAAGACCTTCACCCCGACGGTGTCGCCCTCGTCGACCAGGGCCGGGTACGCGGTCACGGCGTACCCGGCGCGCACCTGCTCGATGGTGCGAGGAAGAACGTCGATGCTCCACTCGCGCAGCCCGGTGCGGGCCACGTCCGGCGCGGCGGCGGCCACGACCTGGCGTACCTCCGCCTTGAGCCGACGTTGCAGGGCCGGTAGGTCCTTGCCCTCGGCGACCGGCTTGTTCTCCTCGTCGAGCACCCGGAAGCTGACCCGCAGGTGCGCGGGGAGCCGCTCGGTGTCCCACGCGTCGCGGGGCACGGTGACGCCGGTCATCCGGCGCAGCTGCCGGGTCAGCGCGTCCAGCAGCGGCTCCTCGCCGGCCGGCATCGCGGCCAGCGCCGCGCGCGCGAAGTCCGGCACCGGTACGAAGTTGCGGCGTACCGCCTTGGGCAGCGAGCGGATCAGCGCGATCACCAGTTCCTCGCGCAGCCCGGGCACCTGCCAGTCGAAGCTCTCCGCCGGCACCTGGTTGAGCAGGGGCAGCGGGATGTCGACGGTCACGCCGTCGGTGGGGGTGCCCGGCTCGAAGCGGTAGGTCAACGGCAGGGTCACCCCGTCGGCGGACCACTCGTCGGGGTAGTCGGCCTCGTCCACGCCGGTGCGGCCGGCGTTGACCAGCAGCTCCCGGGTGAAGGTGAGCAGGTCGGGCTGCTCCCGTCGGGTCTTCTTCCACCAGGCGTCGAAGTGCCGCCCGGAGACCACGTCGGCCGGGATGCGGGCGTCGTAGAAGTCGAAGACGGTCTGGTCGTCGACGAGGATGTCGCGGCGCCGGGCCCGGTGCTCCAGCTCCTCGATCTCCGTCAGCAGCCGCTGGTTGTCCCGCCAGAAGTGGTGGTGGGTCTGCCAGTCGCCCTCGACGAGGGCGTGCCGGATGAACAGCTCCCGCGACAGCGCCGGGTCGATCCGGCCGAAGTTGACCTTCCGCGAGGTGACCAGCGGGACGCCGTAGAGGGTCACCTTCTCGTAGGCCATCACGGCCGCCTGCTTCTTCTCCCAGTGCGGCTCGCTGTAGCTGCGCTTGACCAGGTGCGTCGCCAGGGGCTCGACCCACTCGGGCTCGACCCGGCCGGCCACCCGGCCCCAGAGCCGGGAGGTCTCCACCAGCTCGGCGGCCATCACCCAGCGCGGCGGCTTCCTGAAAAGCGCCGAGCCGGGGAAGAGCGCGAACTTCGCGCCCCGGGCGCCGAGATACTCGTGCTTCTGCGCGTCCTTGAGCCCGACGTGCGACAGCAGGCCGGCCAGCAGCGACTGGTGCACCTTCGGCGTGTCGATCTCCTCCGGCAGGTCCGCGCCGCCCCGGCGCCCGCCGCCTGCGTCGCGCGTCGGTCGCCCTTCTTCGGGCGTACGTCTCACCTGTCGCAACTGGCTGACGATGTCCTGCCACTCGCGTACCCGCAGGTAGTTGAGGTATTCGGCCTTGCACATCCGCCGGAACGCGCTGGACGACAGCTCGCGCTGCTGCTCGCGCAGGTGCCGCCACAGGTTGAGCAGCGTCACGAAGTCCGACTCGCGGTCGGTGAACCGCGCGTGCGCCTGGTCGGCCTGGGCCTGCTTCTCGGCGGGCCGCTCGCGCGGGTCCTGGATCGACAGCGCGGCGGCGATCACCATCACCTCGGTGGCGCAGCCGTTGCGCTCGCCCTCGACGACCATCCGGGCCAGCCGCGGGTCGACGGGGAGCTGCGCAAGCCGCCGGCCCAGCGGGGTGAGCCGCTTCGCCGGGTCGGCCTCGGCCGGGTCGAGCGCCCCGAGCTCGTGCAGCAGGTTCACGCCGTCGGCGACGTTGCGCCGGTCCGGCGGGTCGATGAACGGGAACGCGGCGATGTCGCCCAGCCCGATGGAGGTCATCTGGAGGATGACCGAGGCGAGATTGGTACGCAGGATCTCCGGGTCGGTGAACTCCGGGCGGGACAGGAAGTCCTGCTCGTCGTAGAGGCGGATGCAGATGCCGTCCGAGGTACGCCCGCAGCGCCCCTTGCGCTGGTTGGCCGACGCCTGTGAGACCGGCTCGATCGGCAGCCGCTGCACCTTGAGCCGGCTGCTGTAGCGGGAGATGCGGGCCGTGCCCGGGTCCACCACGTACTTGATGCCGGGCACGGTGAGCGAGGTCTCCGCCACGTTGGTCGCCAGCACCACCCGGCGCCCGGCGTGCGGGGCGAAGACCCGGTGCTGCTCGGCGGTGGAGAGCCGGGCGTACAGCGGCAGGATCTCGGTGCCGCGCAGCGCCGGTTTCTTCTCCACCAGCTTGCCCAGCGCGTCGGCGGTGTCGCGGATCTCCCGCTCGCCGCTGAGGAAGACCAGGACGTCGCCGGGCCCCTCGGCGGCCAGTTCCTCGACGGCGTCGCCGATGGCCTGGACCTGGTCGCGGACGTTCTCCTCGTCCTCGCCGTCGTCCTCGCCCTCGGCCACCTCGACCAGCGGCCGGTAGCGCACCTCGACCGGGTACGTGCGCCCGGAGACCTCGACCACGGGCGCCGGCACGCCGTCGGGCTCGTCGGCGGTGGGCGGCCCCGCGAAGTGCCGGGCGAAGCGCTCGGTCTCGATGGTCGCCGAGGTGATGACCACCTTGAGGTCGGGTCGGCGGGGGAGGAGCTGGCGCAGGTAGCCGAGGATGAAGTCGATGTTGAGGCTGCGCTCGTGCGCCTCGTCGATGATCAGCGTGTCGTACTGGCGCAGCATCCGGTCGGTCTGCAACTCGGCGAGCAGGATGCCGTCGGTCATCAGCTTGACCA
The DNA here is from genome assembly GCF_059359355.1 of Micromonospora sp. ZG13. NCBI lineage: Bacteria > Bacillati > Actinomycetota > Actinomycetes > Micromonosporales > Micromonosporaceae > Micromonospora > Micromonospora sp. ZG13. Next base: position 107,194 of record NZ_JCADBQ010000008.1, on the reverse strand, counting down.
GGCTGCGGTCGCTGACCTGGTCGGCGAAGCGCACCTTGTAGCCGACCACGTCGCCCAGCTCGGTGCCGAGCTCCTCGGCGATGCGGTCCGCCACCGTACGCGCGGCCAGCCGGCGCGGCTGGGTGTGCCCGATCAGGCCGGTGATCCCGCGCCCCAGCTCCAGGCAGATCTTCGGCAGCTGGGTGGTCTTGCCGGAGCCCGTCTCGCCGGCCACGATCACCACCTGGTGGTCGCGGATCGCGGCGGCGATGTCGTCCTTGCGCTCGCTCACCGGCAGCTGGGCCGGATACGTGATCACCGGTACGGCGGCGCGGCGGTTCTCGAGCACGGCCTCGGCCCGCGCCACGTCGGCGGCGATCTCCCCGAGCGCCGACTCCCGGCGCTGCGGGTCGCGCAGCCGGCGTACCCCGTCCAGGCGCCGTTGCAGGCGGCGCTGGTCGCGGAACATCAGGGGACGGAGGCGGCGGTGCAGCTCGCGGACGGGGTCGGTCGCGGCGGGTGCGGCTGGATTCTGCATGTCGTCGCCAAGGATAGGCAGCCGCCGGCCGGACCGCCCCCGGGTTACCGCCGCACCGCCCCGGCCCGCCCGCGCCCACGCCCGTCGGCGGCGCCCCACGAGGGGCGCGCGGGCGGCGCCGCCTCGGACTAGAGTGGGGCGTCGACCGACCTTGGCCACGGGGGACTGGATGACGATGCGCGACACCGACCGGGCCCTGGTGCAGGCCGCCACGGCGGTCGCCAAGCTGCGCTGCCGCAGCGAGAACCACACGGTCGCCGCCGCCGCGCGGACCACCGACGGCCGGGTCTTCACCGGGGTCAACGTCTACCACTTCACCGGCGGTCCCTGCGCCGAGGTGGTCGCGGTCGGCGCCGCCGCCACGCAGGGCGTCACCGAGCTGGAGACGATCGTCGCGGTGGGCGACCGGGGGCGCGGGGTGATCCCGCCCTGCGGGCGCTGCCGGCAGGTGCTGCGCGACTACTTCCCCACGGTCCGGGTCATCGTCGGGCCGATGGACGCGCTGCGCGTGGTGCACGTCGCCGAGCTGCTGCCGGAGACGTACGTCTGGGCCGACCAGCAGCTCGACGGGCCGACCGGCCCGGTCCCCGCGCCACGGCCGGCCGACTGACGCCCCCGGCCGCCTAACTGACGCCCGGCCCGCCGACGGCGCCCGCTGACGCCCGGCCGCCGGGCCGTCAGTCGCCGGCGGCGGCTTCCAGGACCGACCGGGGCAGCGGCACGCTCTCGAAGCGCACGATTCCCTCCGGCACCATCCAGCTCATCACCTGCACGCCGAGCCGCCCGGCCCGCACGGCCGGGTCGTTGTGGTAGAGCTCGCGGGCCTCCTGCGGCGAGACGGAGAGCACGACGAACCCGCGCAGCCGCTCGTCGTCGGCGTCGACGAACGGCCCCGCCGCCAGGACGAGCCCCTGCTCCACCAGCCCCGCCTGGTGCGCCAGGTGGGCGTCCTGCAACCGGTCGGCCGCGTCCAGCGGCAGGTCCGGCGCGTCCGCCGGCCGGAGCAGGAGCACCACCGTGTGCTGGTCGAATCGCATGCCCACACACTAGGGCGGCCGGGGCCGCCGTCCGCCCGGATCCGGCGCCGTCCGCCCTGCTCAGCGCCGCTTGGATCGACGACGGCGAGTTAGGCCCGGCCAGGGCGTTCCGCTACGGTAAGGCGACCCTAAGCCCGAACGTGCAGGAGCCTCGTGACCAGCCTCGCCATCCGACCGGCGCCTGCCGGCGCCCGGCCCCGGGCGCGTGGCGGTCGTCGGCTCGCAGTCACCGTGGCCGCCGCCGTGGTGCTGGGGCTGGCCGTGCTGGCGAGCTTCGCGCTCGGCAGCCGGGCGCTGGCCGTCGACGAGGTGTGGCGAGCGCTGGTCGCCCCCGACGGCGGCGAGGCCGCCACCATCGTGCGGGAACTGCGGATGCCGCGTACCGCGCTGGGCCTCGCCGTCGGGCTCGCCCTCGCCGTCGCCGGGGTCCTCTTCCAGGCCCTCACCCGCAACCCGCTGGCCGAGCCGCGGATCCTCGGCATCAGCGCCGGCGCCTCGTTCGGCGTGGTGCTGGCCATCTCCGTCTTCGGCGTGAGCACCCTGGCCGGGTACGTCTGGTTCGGCATCGGCGGCGCGCTCGGCGCCGGCGTGCTGGTCTTCGCCGTCGCCGCCAAGGCCCGCGAGGGCGCCAGCCCGGTCACCCTCGCGCTGGTCGGCGCGGCCCTCGACGCCAGTCTCGCCTCCGTGGTGTACGCGCTGCTCAGCATGGACGCCCGCACCTTCGAGGAGTACCGCTTCTGGGTGGTCGGCGGGCTGACCGGCCGGGACCTCACGGTGGCCGTACAGGTGGTGCCGTTCGTGCTGGCCGGGATGTTCCTGGCCGCGCTGGTCGCCCGGGGCCTGGACGCGCTGGCCCTCGGCGACGACGTGGCCCGGGGCCTCGGGCACCGGATCGGCCTGGTCCGCCTCGGCGGCGGTCTCGCCGCGGTCCTGCTCACCGGGGCGGCCGTCGCCGCCGCCGGCCCGATCGCGTTCGTCGGGCTCGCGGTGCCGCACCTGGCCCGCGCCCTGGTCGGCGCCGACCACCGGTGGACCCTCGCGGTCTCCGCGCTGCTGGGACCCGCGCTGCTGCTGGGCGCCGACGTCGTCGGCCGGCTCGTCGCGCCGCCCGGGGAGGTGCCCGCGGGCATCGTGACCGCCCTGGTCGGCGCCCCGCTGCTGGCCTTCCTGGTGCGCCGCGCGAAGGTCGTGACGGCGTGACCGCCCCCACCGCCCCGGCCGCCGGACGGCCGGCGGGGCGGCCCCGCGTCGGCGTCACCGCGCTGCCCGGGCGTTCGCTGGTGCGGATCGGTCCGGTCGCCGTGCAGGTCCGCCGCCGCTCGGTGCTGGTCGCCGCCGTGCTGGTCGTGCTGCTGCTCGCCGCGGGGCTGCTCAGCCTCTCGCTGGGCACCCCGTACGTCGCCCCGGTCGACGTGCTGCGCGCCCTCTCCGGCGCCGGCACCCCGTACGACCTGGTGGTCCTGGACCTGCGGCTGCCCCGGCTGGTGCTGGCGGCGGTGGCCGGCGCGGCCTTCGGGGTGGCGGGCACCCTGATCCAGAGCGTGGCGCGCAACCCGCTCGCCAGCCCCGACGTCGTCGGCATCACCCAGGGCGCCGGCCTCGCCGCGACGGTGGCCCTGACCGGTGGCGTCGCCGCCGTGCTCGTGGCGCCGGCCGCGCTGGTCGGCGGGCTGGTCGCCGCCGCGCTGCTGTTCGCCCTCGGCGCCCGGCACGGCCTGGCCGCCCAGCGGTTCGTGCTCGCCGGCGTGGCGGTCGCCTTCGCGCTGCGGGCCCTGACCGAGGTGGTCATGCTCACCGCCGACCCGATCGACGGGCTGCGCGCGCAGATCTGGCTGATCGGCACGCTCGCCGGCAGGGGCTGGACCGAGAGCCTGTGGATCGCCCTCACCCTGGTCGCGCTCCTGCCGGTGCTGGCCTGGGCCGGCTGGGCGCTGAACAGCACCGCCCTGGACGACGACACCGCCCGGGGGATCGGCCTGCGTCCGACGGCCCGTCGGGTCGGCCTCGCCGGGACAGGGGTGCTGGCCGCCGCGATGGTCACCGCCCAGGTGGGCGCGGTGGACTTCGTCGCCCTGGTCGCCCCGCAGCTGGCCCGCCGGCTGGTCCGCGCCGAGCGTCCGCCGCTGGTCGGCGCCGCGTTGCTCGGGGCGCTGCTGCTGGTGCTGGCCGACCTGGGCGGCCGGCGGCTGTTCGCCCCCACCCAGCTGCCCGCCGGCGTGCTGACCGCCGCCATCGGCGGCCCGTACCTGATCTTCCTGCTGCTGCGCGGCCGGCGGCGGTCCTCGTGAAGTCCGACCCTGGCAAGGAGGCGTGATGCTCTCCACCCGCGACCTGGTCGCCGGTTACGACGAACGGACCGTGCTGGACGGGCTCGACCTGGAACTGCCGGGCGACGCGTTCACGGTGATCGTCGGTCCGAACGCCTGCGGCAAGTCCACCCTGCTGCGCACCATGGCCCGCCTGCTCACGCCCCGGCGCGGCGCCGTGCTGCTGGACGGCACCGCCATCCGCGACCTGCCGACCCGCGAGGTCGCCCGCCGCCTCGGCGTGCTGCCGCAGAGCCCGCTGGTGCCGGAGGGCGTCACCGTGGCCGACCTGGTGGGCCGGGGCCGGCAGCCGTACCAGCGGTGGTGGCGGCAGTGGTCGGAGTCCGACGGCGTCGCCGTCGAGCAGGCCATGGCGCTCGCCGACGTGACCGGGCTGGCCGACCGGCCGGTGGACACCCTCTCCGGGGGCCAGCGGCAGCGCGTCTGGATCGCCATGACCCTCGCGCAGGACACCGAGGCGCTGCTGCTGGACGAGCCCACAACCTTCCTCGACCTCGCCCACCAGGTCGAGGTGCTGGACCTGCTGCACCGGCTGCGCGTCGAGCGGGGCCGCACCGTCGTCGCCGTGCTGCACGACCTCAACCAGGCCGCCCGGTACGCCGACCACCTGATCGCGATGCGCTCCGGCGCCGTGGTGGCCGCCGGGCCGCCCCGGGAGATCCTCACCGCCGACCTGGTCCGGGACGTCTTCGGCCTGGACTGCGTGGTCGTGCCCTGCCCGGTGACCGGGGCGCCCCTGGTGGTGCCCGCGCTCACCGGCGCCTCCCTGCCTCGCCCCTCGGCCGGGGACGCGGCGACGCCGCTGACCGGCTCGTACCCCTCGAAAGGAATCTGATGCGTCGTCTCGCCGCCGCCCTCACCGCGGCCCTCGCTCTCGGCGTCGGTCTCACCGCCTGTGGTGAGAGCGACCCGGTCGCCGACACCACCACCGGGCAGACCCGGGAGATCACCCACGCCATGGGCACCACCAAGGTGCCGACGGAGCCCAAGCGGGTCGTCGTGCTCGACACCGACAAGATCGACACCGCCCTGACCCTCGGCGTCACACCGGTCGGCGCCGCCACCGCCGGCGAGGCGAGGAGCTGGCCGACCTACTTCGGCGAGGAGAAGCTCGCCGGCATCAAGGAGGTCGGGGTGCTCACCGAGCCCGACCTGGAGGCCATCAACGCCCTCAAGCCGGACCTCATCCTGGGCAGCAAGTTCCGCCAGGAGAAGTTCTACGACGAGCTGGCCGCCATCGCGCCGACCGTCTTCACCGAGAAGGTCGGCGTCACCTGGAAGGAGAACTTCCTCTTCGACGGCGCGGCGCTCGGCAAGGAGCAGCAGGCCAAGGACCTGCTGGCCGCGTACGAGACGCGGGCCAGGGAGTTCGGCGGCAAGCTCGGCGACGCCGCCACCCGCAAGGTCTCCATCGTCCGCTTCATGCCGACCGAGATCCGGGTGTACGGGCCGGACTCGTTCTCCGGCATCGTCATCGGCGACACCGGCCTGGGCCGCCCCGAGCGCCAGCAGCTCACCGGCAAGGAGGACCGGCGGATGGACCGGGTCAGCCCGGAGCGCGTCGGCGAGGTCGACGGCGACGTCATCTTCGTGACCGCATACGGCGAGAAGGCCGCCGCCGAGCAGGCCAAGGTCACCGGCGGGACGCTCTGGAAGGGGCTGTCGGCGGTCAAGGCGGGCAAGGCGCACGTGGTGTCCGACGAGATCTGGATGACCGGCATCGGCATCGGCGCCGCCAACAAGATCCTCGACGACCTGGCCAAGTACCTCACCGCCTGACCGGTACGCGCGCGGCAGCCCCCTACGGCTGCCGCGCGTCACCCGTCACGGACTCGCCGGCGGCGCGCCGCAGCGAGCGGTACCGGGGCAGGTCCTCGCGGGCCGGCCCGTCCCGGCGGATCCGCTCCGTCGGCCGCACCGCCGGCTGGTCCGGCACCCGTGGTGCCTCCCCGCCCTGCGTGACCAGGTCCTCGGTCTCCTGGACCAGGTAGTGCGGCCGACGTTTGGTCTCGTAGTAGATCCGGCCGATGTACTCCCCGATCACGCCCAGGATCGTCATCTGGATGCCGCCGAGGCCGATCACGCTGACGATGATGGTGGTGTAGCCGGGAACGTCGATCCCCTTGCTGACGGCGTCGGCGACCACCCAGGCCATGTAGACCACCGCGATCAGGGTGAGGAACAGGCCGCCGTAGATCGCCAGACGCAGCGGCCGGTTGTTGAACGACAGCAGCCCGTCGAACGCGTAGTTGAACAGCTTGCCGAACGTCCACCTGCTCCGGCCCGCCTGCCGGGTCTGGTTGCCGTGCGCGACAACCACCGTGCGGAACCCGATCCAGGAGAACAGCCCCTTCGAGAAGCGGTTGTACTCGGGCATCGCCAGCACCGCGTCCACCGCGAGCCGGGACAGCAGCCGGAAGTCGCCCGCCCCGTCCAGCAGCCGCACGTCGATCCACCAGTTGACCAGCCGGTAGAAGGAGCGCGACGCCAGCATCCGTACGAACCGGTCACCGCGCCGGTCCCGGCGGGCGATCACCTGGTCGAAGCCCTGCCGATACAGCGCCACCATGTCGGGCAGCAGCCACGGCGGGTGCTGGAGGTCGGCGTCCATGATGACGACCGCGTCGCCGGTGGCCCGCTCCAGCCCGGCCAGCATCGCCGCCTCCTTGCCGAAGTTGCGGCTCAGCGACGTGTACCGCACGCGGGGGTCGGCGGCGGCGAGCCGGCGCAGCGCCACGAGGGTGCCGTCGGAGCTGCCGTCGTCGACGTACACCACCTCGATCTCGACGTCGGTCAGCTCGGCGACGGCGGCGTTCACCGCCGCGTGCAGCCGCTCCACCGAGGCCTCCTCGTTGAAGCAGGGCACCACCACCGACAGGCGCACGTCCGTCACCCCGTCCGGCCGGCGCCCGAGGACGCCCGGCGGCGCCCACCGCGCCGCCTCGCGCCGGCCCGGTCAGAGGCGGTAGACCAGCACACCATCGATCTCCTCCCGGGTGATGCCCAGCCCGTCGTACGGCCGTTGCGCGATGCCCTCCCACGGGGTGCCGGCGGCCCAGCCCGGCAGGGCCACCACGGAGCGCACCCCGATGCCCCGCAGGTACGCCACGCTGCCCGCGTCGGGGAAGGCGGCCGTCGCAGCCCGGGTCTGCGCCTGGGTGACCGGCTCGAACCCGGCGAGCCCGTTCGTCACCCGGGGGAACCCGTCCGTCGTCCAGGACATGAAGATCAGATCGAGCGCGCCGCCGGCCGGCAGCACCAGCATCGGTTCCGCCGCCGTACGCATCGCCGCCGGTGGCGTGGGCACCACCGGGTGCGCCGTCCGGTTGACCCCCTCCAGCCCCACGAGGGCCAGCGGCACCAGCAGCAGCACCGGCGCCAGGAACCTCGCCCGACCGTGGGACGCCCACCGGCGCACCGCCGTGGCGAACACCGTCACGGCACCCGCCGCCAGCACCGCCAGCAGCAGGCTGGTCCAGTGCATCATCCGCCCCGGCGTGCGCAACGCGTCCCAGCCCGGCAGGTGCTTCGACAGCGTCAGGTAGCCCGGATCGCCGTCGCCGCCGAGGGTGACCCCCAGGCCCAGCAGCACCGTGCCGAGCACGCCGAGCGCCACCGCGACCCGACGCCGGGCCGGGTAGACCGAGACGAACAGCCCCGCCGCGGCCAACGCGAGCAGGACCATCCCGGGCAGCAGCGCCATCTCCGGCGGCCAGGTCAGCTGTTCGCGGGCCGCCGCGTGCCGCTCGCCCCACCACCACGAGTCCGCCGGGGCGGTGACGAAGCCGATCAGCGGCGGCGAGAACATCTCCGTCCAGGCCAGCGACCGTTCGGCCTGCGGATTGAGGTCGACGACGCGCAGGTAGACCAGGCCCAGCAGCAGCGTCACCGCCCCGAAGACGGCCCCGCCGGCCAGGTCGGCGACCAGCAGCCGCCGGCCGAACGCGGGCCGTCGCCCCCGCCGCCACCACGACCAGCCGTAGCCGCCGGCCCCGACCAGCACCGCGGCCAGCAGGAAGTAGACCAGGGGCAGCCCGATGCCGAAGCCCAGGCTGATCTGCCAGGCGGCGACGAGCCACCCCGCGAGGGCCCAGCCCGGTCGCCGGCGCTCCGGGCGGTACCCGTGCCGCAACGACCAGCCGTGGCCGCGCGCCAGCATCGCCAGGCACAGCGCGATCCCGCCGCTGGAGAGGATGTTGAGGTGCCCGGCGTGCGCCAGGCGCCAGGGCGCGTACGCCCACGCGACGCCGGCGACCGCCCCGCCCAGCCGGCCCGCGCCGAGCTGCCGGGCCAGCGCGTACGCCCCGACGAAGGCCAGCGCGTGCACCAGCACGTACGCCACGTTGTAGCGGACCAGGGCGGCCTCGAAGCCCGAGCCGAGCATGCCGAGCGGGGCGTAGCCGAGCAGGGTGTCGCTGTAGGCGTACGTGTGGGTCTCGGGGAAGAACGTGTTGGAGTGCCAGAGGCCGGTCGGGTTGTTCAGCAGGGCGTGCCCGGCCCAGGCCATCTGCCACGCCTGCAACGTGGGGTCGCCGATGTCGCCGGGGATCGTGCTCGCCGGATGCCGCATCGTCGGCCAGGTCAGCACCACCGCCAGCAGCAGCCCGCCGAGCACCGCCAGCGTCCATTCGTGCCACAGCCATCGCCACCGCTCCCGCCGGCCGGGGGGCCCGGGGGCGGGCACCTGTTCGTCTTCGGCGATCTCGGCGGGTGGACGGGCGTCCATGGACCCGGTGGTCATGAAGATAGATGATTCACGATGCTGGGCGCCGTGTCGATCCGCCGCCCGGGATGTGGGCTTCCACGCGGATCCCCGGTAGGCGCCCGGCCCGGCCATGTCGGTCGGGCCGGGCGGGCGGATCGGGTGGTGGGAAGGGATCAGGCGGCGGTGGCCCAGATGGCCCGGAAGGCCGCCGCCTCCCCGGCCAGCCAGCGCTCGATCTGCTCGGGGCGGGCGTCGGCGGGCATGCGGTGGGCCTCGCCCCGACGCACGTCGACCAGGACCGGCTCGGCGTGCGGGAGCACCGCGTCCATGTGCCGGGCCATCAGGTGCAGGGTGGCGAGCGTCGCCTCCTCGCTGGGCGGCGCCTCGTCGAAGTGCAGTCGGACGGCCTCGACGCGACCGTCGGCGTGCCGTACGCCGAACTGGGGGTTGACCTTGACGGGGAGGTCGCCGAGCATCGCGAGCGCGTCGCGGGTCTGGGCGAGGTCGACGGACCTCGGCTCGCCGAGGGAACGCAGCCAGGCCGTCGCGCCGGGGGCGAGGGCCTGGTAGAGCGGGCGCCAACGCGGCTTGACCACGTCGACCACCTGGTCGAGGTGGGTGCCGCCGGTGTGGAAGGCGATGTCGGCCTTGAGCGCCTTGACGAACTGGCCGTGCGGGTTGAAGCCGGAGCGGCTGGCCCGCTGCTTGCGCAGGCCCCCGACGAAGGTGGCCTTCGTCGGGCCGGTGCGGTCGACGTAGCGGGTGAAGCCGAGCAGGGTGGCGTAGGGGGTGGGTGGGGCGGAGGCGGGCGTGGTCACGGGCGTCCTCCCAGGTCAGGACCTCGATTAGTACATACATTCTAATCGACGGGTGTGACATCTCCCAGGCTTTGCGGAGCGTTCCTCGGGCGGCCTGGCGAGGGCGGGCACGATGGAAGGTCACCCCTGCGTGGCGGAAGATCCACACCGTGCCGACGGCCCCGCCGAGGCGCGCCGCGGCCCGGTCGCACGTGCCGGCCGGGGAATGTCCGCCTGGCCGCTGCGCCGTCGTGCGCGGCACCCATTCCCGCAGGGTTTTCCGCCCCGGGAAGAAATAAAGGGAAAGGGAGCGTCCGCCCCTTTCCCTTCTCAACGTATATCGCACCGGGGGGCTTGCGGCAAGACCCCGTTCGTGCCGCAGAATCACCGGCCGAGGCCGCGAGCTGCGGAAACGGAAACCCATGAAATGTATGAGTCGTCGTCGTGCGGCCCGCGCGGAAACGTCGGGCCGGTGGTGGTGCGCCCGGGGCGGGTACCGCGCGAACCGCGCGGCATCGCGAGCCAGGATCCTGAACGAGATCGGAGTTGCCGTGAATCCTCTGACGGCCAGCGCGTTCGACCTTCCCGACCACCTCGCCGCCAAGGCCGATCCGACGCTGATCGCCGCCGACGAGCGGCACTTCGCGGCCGTCGCGCGGAGCATCGAGCAGTCGAGCACCGAGTTGTCCGACCGCCTCGACGCCGAGCGCCGGGCCCCCGGTGGCAAGGGCCGGCAGGCGGTGGACCGGGACATGGAGGTCCGTCGGCTGGCCGCCCGCCTGCGCACACTGCGCCGCTTCGGCGTGGACCTGTGCCTCGGCCGCATGGTCGGCGCCGACGATTCCGCGCCCGTGTACGTCGGACGACGCGGCCTCACCGACGGCGCGGGCGCACGACTGCTGCTCGACTGGCGTTCCCCCGCGGCCGAACCGTTCTTCGCGGCGACCCACGCCAACCCGATGGGCCTGGCGAGCCGCCGCCGGTACCGCTGGACGCGCGGCCGGATCACCGACTACTGGGACGAGGTGTTCACCCCGGACGCCCTCGCGGGGCACACCGCCACGCTCGACGACCAGTCCGCCTTCATCGCCAGCCTGGGCGCCAGCAGGTCGCCGCGGATGCGCGACGTGCTCGGCACGATCCAGGCCGACCAGGACGCCATCATCCGCGCGGGATCGAGCGGTGCCCTCGTCGTGGACGGCGGCCCCGGCACCGGCAAGACCGTCGTCGCCCTGCACCGCACCGCGTACCTCCTCTACGCCGACCCGCGCCTCGGTCACCGCCGCGGCGGCGTGCTGTTCGTCGGGCCGCACCAGCCCTACCTGGCGTACGTCTCCGACGTGCTGCCCAGCCTGGGGGAGGAGGAGGTGCAGACCTGCACCCTGCGCGACCTCGTGCCCGAGGGCGCCTCGGCGAGCGTCGAGACCGATCCGGAGGTGGCCCGGCTGAAGTCGTCGGCGGCGATGGTGAAGGCGATCGAGTCGGCCGTCAGGTTCTACGAGGAGCCGCCGACCGCACCGATGACGGTCAGCACCGACGAGGCCGACATCCGGCTGCGCGCCGCCGACTGGGCCGAGGCGTTCGAGGCGCCGGGGCCCGGTACGCCCCACAACGAGGCGCGCGACGAGGTCTGGGAGGAACTGCTCACGATCCTGGTGGAGAAGTACGACGGCGACGAGCCCGACGACCTGGTCCGCGCCTCGCTGCTGCGCAACCGGGAGCTGCGTACGGCGTTCAACCGGGCCTGGCCGCTGATCGCGGCGACCGACCTCGTCGGCGACCTGTGGTCGGTGCCCGCCTATCTGCGCCGGTGCGCTCCCTGGCTCGGCCCCGACGAGATCCGCACGTTGCAGCGCCCCGACGCCCGGGCCTGGACGGTGTCCGACCTGCCGCTGCTGGACGCGGCACGGCAACGGCTCGGCGACGCGGAGGCGTCCGGGCGCAGGCGCCGGCAGGAGGCCGTCGTCGCCGTCGAACGCGCGCGCATGGCCGCCGTCGTCGACGACCTGATCGAGGCCGACACCTACGACGACGGCGAGGGCGTGCTGTCGAGCCTGCGCCAGCTGGACCTCCAGGACGCCCTGGTCGACGAGAGCGCCCTGCCCCACGTCGAGCCGGACCTGCTCGCCGGACCGTTCGCCCACATCGTGGTGGACGAGGCTCAGGAGCTGACCGACGCCGAGTGGCAGATGCTGCTGATGCGCTGCCCGTCGGGGAGCTTCACCATCGTCGGGGACCGCGCCCAGGCCCGGCGCGGGTTCACCGAGTCGTGGCGGGAACGGCTGGAGCGCATCGGGCTCGACCGGATCACCCTGACCTCCCTGACCGTCAACTACCGGACGCCGGAAGAGGTCATGGCGGAGGCCGAGCCCGTCATCCGGGCCGTGCTCCCCGACGCCAACGTGCCGACCTCCATCCGCGGCGGCGGCGCTCCCGTCGTACGCGGATCCGCCGCCGACCTGGGCCCGATCCTCGACACGTGGCTCGCCGCGCACGCCGAGGGGACCGCGTGCGTCATCGGCGATCCCACGTTCCGGGCGACGTCCCGGGTCCGGTTGCTGACGCCGGAGCTGGCGAAGGGGCTCGAGTTCGACCTGGTCGTCCTCGTCGACCCGGAGGCCTTCGGCGCAGGCGTCGAGGGAGCGGTCGACCGCTACGTCGCGATGACCCGGGCGACCCGGCAGCTCGTCATCCTCACCACGTCCTGAGAGGCGAGCGCGGCGGCCCCTGCCACGCACGCCGGGCGCCGGGCGCCGCGACGTCGGCCGTGTGGCGACGAGGAGCGTCGGCGGTGTCACGACGCCGGGCGCCCGGCGTCTCGTCGCCGCAGGAGGAGGCCGACGGCGACGGCGGAGACGGTGCCGAAGCACCCGAGCGCCATCGCGACGACGTGCAGGGCGGCGGTGAAGCCGTCGCCGGCGAGCTGCCCGCCGCTGACGACGGCGAGGGTGGAGCCGACGACCGCGAGCGCGATGGTCTCGGTGCCGAGCCGGCCGGTGTTGAACAGCCCCGCCACGGTACCGGCCTGACGGAGGGGCGCGCTGGAGATGGCGAGTCCGTCGATCACGCCGGTGGTGGCGCCGACACCGGTCCCGATCAGCAGCAGCGGCAGGAGCAGGATACCCGGCGTGCTGTCGGGACCGATGGTGATGAGGGCGCACATGCCGGCCGTGCCGAGGGCGATCGCCCCGACGCAGAGCAGGCGGGGTGATCGACGCGCGACCGCCGCTCCGACCAGGGGCAGGGCGACCGAGGGCAGGGTGAGCATGAGCATCCACAGCCCGGCTCGCCCGGCGTCGAGGCCGGCGACGTCGATGAGGTAGGAGGGCAGGTAGACCAGAAGGGGCACGAGCAGTCCCATCATGGTCGCGGCGACCAGCGAGTACCCGACGAAGCGCTGGTTGCGCAGGAGGCCGAGGTCGAACATCGGGTCGGCACGGCGCTTCTCGACCCGTACGAACCCGATCCCGCACGCCGCGAGGGCGAGCAGCGCGGCGATCACCAACGGATGCGCGGCCCCCAGGGTGGGTGTCTCGACGAAGAGCCAGATGAGAAGCGCGAGCGCGGCGGTGAACAGGATGCCGCCGCCCCAGTCGACGCCCTTCCCGGCACCGGGCAGGGCGGGGAGGAAGGGGCACAACAGCAGCACGACTCCCGCCAGCGCGGCGGGGACCGCGAAGACGGCCCGCCACCCGAGCGCGTCCACGAGCAGGCCGGAGATCGTGGGTCCGAACGCGAGGCCGGCACCGAGGACCGCGCCGAGCGCGCCGAACACCCGGGTCCGGGCCGGTCCGGCGAAGGTCGCGGCGAGGGTGGACTGGCCGGTTGCCGTCGCCGCTGCCGCGCCGATGCCGGCGAGGACGCGTGCGAGGTTCAGGACCGTGGCGTCCGGGGCGAGCACGCAGAGCACGCTGCCGGCGAAGAAGACCGCGACCCCGGCGGCGAAGAGGCGGCGCTTGCCGAGCAGGTCCGCCAGCGAGCCGCCGAGGGCCAGGAACGCGGCGAAGCAGAGGTTGTAGCCGTTGACGACCCACTGCGCCGCGGTGAGCGACGCGTCGAGGTCGTGCTGGATTCCGGGAAGAGCGACGGACGCCCCGGTGATCGTCAGCGGAAACGACAGCGACGACAACAGCACCGCCGTCAGGGTGAGGGCGCGCGCGTTCACCGCGACCACCGACCCGGGACGGCGGCGGTCGGGAGGAGACGAGAGCGGGGGGCGTCACGGGGGACGGGACAGGTGAATGCAGCACTGTGCACGAAAGGCTCCGGACATCGCATGCGGAGCCGGGCAGCTCGGACGGCCACACCGGCGAAGGGTCGCTGATGCGGCGGAGCGGAAACGCAGAGCGTTCGGGAGTCTGGGGTTTCGCGCCGCCGCTACGGGCGGCGCACCCTGTCCGAGGCGGGCACGGGGTCAACCTAGTCCAGGGCGGTTCACCCCGGCAACGCGATACCTGTGGGCGGGGTCCCGGAGCACCGCAGCGGGGCCGGCCGGAGCCGGCCCCGCCCGGTCGTGGCGGTGGCTAGAGCTGCCCGACCGAGGTGATCCGGACGACCGCCGCGCCTGCCTCGTCGGAGGCCGCGAGGTCGACCTCGGCGCTGATGCCCCAGTCGTGGTCACCCTCGGGGTCGTCGAGGATCTGCCGGACCGTCCACCGTTCCCGACCCTGCTCGATCATCAGCAGCGCGGGGCCGCGCGCGTCCGGCCCCACCCCGATCTCCCCGTACGCCTCGAAGTACGGCTCCAGGGCGTCGGCCCAGGCGTCCGCGTCCCAGCCCGACGCGGCGTCCAGCTCACCGAGGTCGTACCAGCGGCGCAGGGCGGCCAGCTCGACCCGGCGGAACAGGGCGTTGCGCACCAGCACCCGGAAGGCGCGGGCGTTGCGGGTGACCGCCGGAACGCGGTCGTCCAGCGCCTCGGCGGCCTCGGCGGCGTCGGTGGGGTTGCGCAGTCGCTCCCACTCGTCGATGAGGCTGGAGTCGACCTGGCGGACCAGCTCGCCGAGCCACTCGATGAGGTCGATCAGCTCCTCGGTCTTGGCGTCCTCGGGCACCGTCTGCCGCAGCGTCTTGTACGCGTCGGCGAGGTAGCGCAGCACGAGGCCCTCGGAGCGGGTCAGCCCGTAGAACTGCACGTACTCGGTGAAGGTCATCGCCCGCTCGTACATGTCCCGGACGACGGACTTGGGGGAGAGCTGGTGGTCGGCCACCCACGGGTGACCCTGCCGGTACATCTCGTACGCCGAGTCCAGCAGTTCCGCCAGCGGCTTCGGCCAGGTCACCCCGTCGAGCAGTTCGAGGCGGGCCTCGTACTCGATGCCCTCCGCCTTCATGGCGGCGACCGCCTCGCCGCGGGCCTTGAACTGCTGCGCGGAGAGCACCTGACGCGGGTCGTCCAGGATCGACTCGACAACCGAGAGCACGTCGAGGGCGTACGCGGGGGACTCGACGTCGAGCAGCTCGATCGTGGCCAGCGCCAGCGGGGAGAGCGGCTGGTTGAGGGCGAAGTCGAGCTGGAGGTCGACGGTGAGGCGGACCCGCCGCCCGGTCTCGTCGGGCTCGTCGAGCTGCTCGACGACGCCGCCCGCGCGCAGCGCCCGGTAGATGGCGATGGCGCGGCGGATGTGCCGCCGCTGGGCGGCGCGCTCCTCGTGGTTGTCGGTGAGCAGGTGGCGCATCGCGGCGAACGCGTCGCCGGGGCGGCCGATGACGTTGAGCAGCATCGAGTGGCTGACGTGGAAGCTGGAGGTCAGCGGCTCCGGCTCGGCCTCGACCAGGCGGTCGAAGGTGGGCTTCCCCCAGCCGATCGACCCCTCCGGCGGCTTCTTGCGCACCACCTTGCGCCGCTTCTTCGGGTCGTCGCCGGCCTTGGCGAGCGCCTTCTCGTTCTCGATGACGTGCTCGGGGGCCTGCACGACGACCCGGCCGACGGTGTCGAACCCGGCCCGCCCGGCCCGCCCGGCGATCTGGTGGAACTCGCGGGCCTTGAGCAGCCGGGTGCGCACCCCGTCGTACTTGGACAGGCCGGTGAACAGCACGGTGCGGATGGGCACGTTGATGCCCACCCCGAGGGTGTCGGTGCCGCAGATGACCTTGAGTAGGCCGGCCTGGGCCAGGGTCTCGACGAGCCGGCGGTACTTGGGCAGCATCCCGGCGTGGTGCACGCCGATGCCGTGCCGCACCAGCCGGGACAGGGTCTTGCCGAACCCGGAGGTGAACCGGAAGTTCCCGATCGCGGTGGCGATCATGTCCTTCTCGGCGCGGGTGCAGACGTTGACGCTCATCAGGGCCTGCGCGCGTTCCAGGGCGGCGGCCTGGGTGAAGTGCACGACGTAGACGGGTGCCTGCTTCGTCTCCAGCAGCTCCTCGAGGGTCTCGTGCAGCGGAGTCATCGCGTACGAGAAGATCAGCGGGACCGGCCGCTCGGCGGAGCGGACGACGGCGGTGGGCCGGCCGGTGCGCCGGGCCAGGTCGTCGACGAAGCGGGTGGTGTCGCCCAGCGTGGCGGACATCAGGACGAACTGCGCCTGCGGCAGCTCGATCAGCGGCACCTGCCATGCCCAGCCCCGGTCGGGCTCGGCGTAGAAGTGGAACTCGTCCATGACCACCTGGCCGACGTCGGCGCGGTCGCCCTCGCGCAGCGCGAGGTTGGCCAGGATCTCGGCGGTGCAGCAGATGATCGGCGCGTCGGCGTTGACGCTGGCGTCGCCGGTCAGCATGCCGACGTTGTCGGCGCCGAAGACCTCGCAGAGGGCGAAGAACTTCTCCGACACCAGCGCCTTGATCGGGGCGGTGTAGAAGGTCGTCCGGTCGTCGGCCAGGGCCGCGAAGTGCGCCGCGATGGCGACCAGGCTCTTGCCGGACCCGGTCGGCGTGTTCATGATCAGGTTGGCGCCGGAGACGATCTCGATGACCGCCTCCTCCTGGTGGGGGTAGAGGTCGAGGCCGCGCTCCTTCGCCCAGCCGGCGAACGCGTCGAAGAGGGTGTCGGGGTCGGCGCTTGTCGGCAGCGCGGCGGTGAGCGTCATAGCGCGTCCATGGTGCCTGGATCATGCCCCCGAGCGCCAACCGGCCGGGCGGGAGAGGCGGGAAGGGGCCGCTTCGGCGCCGGAGCGGCCCCCGCCTTCACGACCGGCGGTGGATCAGGTCGAAGATCGGGCGGTCCGCCCGCAGGGCCCGGCGCTCGAACTTGGTGACCGGGCGGTGGGCGGGGCGGGGCGCGAAGCCGTCGTGCGCGTCGACCAGCCCCGGGTCGGCGTCCAGGGTCTTGCGCATCGCCTCGGCGTACTCGGCCCAGTCGGTCGCGCAGTGCAGGGTGCCGCCGGGCGTCAGCCGGGAGCGCAGCAGCGCGACGTGGGCCGGCTGGATGATCCGCCGCTTGTGGTGCCGGGACTTGGGCCAGGGGTCGGGGAAGAAGACGTGCACGGCGTCCAGCGACGCCTCCGGCAGGCCCGCCACGAGGTCCAGGGCGTCGCCCTGGGCCACCCGTACGTTGCGCAGGCCGTGCCGCTCCACCAGGTCCAGCAGGTTGGCGATTCCGGGCGTGTGCACCTCGACCGCCAGATAATCTCGACCGGGGTCGGCGGCGGCCATCTCGGCCGTGGTGTCGCCCATCCCGGAACCGATCTCCAGCACCACTGGGGCCCGGCGGCCGAACAGGGCGGCCAGGTCCACCGGCGTGCCGGGCCGCTCCGGGACGTGCAGGCCGTAGACCGGCCAGAGCCGATCGAGGGCCTCCGTCTGGCGGCTGCTCATCCGGCCACGGCGCGGGTGGAAGGTCCGGATCGTCCGGGCGGTGGGCGGCGCGGGGACGGCGGCGGGGAAGTCGGTGGAGGTCACAACGACCTGAGCGTACGCGACGACCGCGCCGAATCGGATGTGATGTTCGCCCGGGGATGAGAGGATCCATCCCGTACGGCAGGCCGGGAGCCTGGTGTTGCCCCGGCGCTGCCCCAACGCGCCGGGAGGGGGCGTCGTGTCGGTGCACCGTGGCGGTGTGGCGCTCGCGATCGCGACCGTGTTCGTCGGGCCGCTGCTCGCGGCCGCGCCCGCCCTCGCCGGTGCGCCCCAGCCGGGGCCGCCGGGGCCGAACGTCTTCGTCGAGGTCAGCCCGAGCACGGTCGAGCCGGGGTTCCTCGTGGGGATCCGGGCCAGTTGCCGCAACAACTCCATCCCGGCGACCGTGGTCTCGGACGCCTTCGGTCGGGTGCAGGTGCAGCCGCAGGGCGGCACGTTGACCGCCGCGCCGATGGTGCGGGAGCGCACCCGCCCCGGCAACTACCGGATCAAGCTGGAATGCCGCGACGGCGAGACCGCCTCGACGATGCTCCAGGTCGTCAAGGCGGTGAAGCCCAGCCGCGGCCCGGCGACCGGGTTCGGCGGTGGCGCCGGCGGCTTCACCGGCGGGCTGCTGCTGCCGGGTGGCCTCGCCCTGACCGTGACCGGCATCGTGCTCGCGGTCCGGGCGGCGCGCCGTCCGCGTACCGCCCGTGGCGCCGCCCGACGCTGAGCCGCCTCATGGCCACCACGCCCGCCCCGCAGCCGGCCGCCGCAGCGGCCCGGGGGGCGCGGCCGCCCGGACGTCGCCCCTGGTCGGTGCCGCTGGCCGTGGTGCTGGTGCTGGCCGGGGTCTTCGCCACCGGCGCGGGGCTGGGGCGCACCGCCGGCCCGCTCGACTGGGCCGCCGGCGGCGGGCAGGAGCGGCCGGCGCGCAGCGAGAGCGGGGCACTGTCGGCCAGCCGGCCGGTGCGCCTGTCGGTTCCCGCGATCAAGGTGTCCGCCCCGGTGGCCCCCGTGGGTCAGGCCCGGGACGGCTCGATCGCCGTACCGCCGCTGGAGCGCGCCGACGAGACCGGCTGGTACGACCGGGGCCCCACCCCGGGCGAGCCGGGCCCGTCGGTCATCGTCGGGCACGTGGACACCAAGCGCGGCCCGGCGGTCTTCTACGACCTGCACAAACTGCGCCCGGGCGACACCGTCGACGTGACCCGGGCCGACGGCTCGGTCGTGGTGTTCAAGGTCGACTCCGTGGAGCACTTCCCCAAGGAGCGGCTGCCGGCGGAACGGGTCTACGGCGACGAGGGCCCGCCGGGCCTGCGCCTGATCACCTGCGGCGGCGACTGGCTGGGCGGCCGGACGGGCTACGCCGACAACATCATCGCCTTCGCCACGCTGCTCTCCTCCCGCCCTGCCTGAGCGGCGGGAGGGCGGGTCAGGACCGGCCCGGGACCTGCTGGACGACCTCGAACTCCAGGAGGGTGGCGCCGGAGGCGACCGGGGCACGCTTCTCGCCGGCGTGGGCGGCACGCGACGGGCCGGCGGCCCATGCCTGATAGGCCTCCTCGGTCTCCCAGCGGGTGTACACGAAGTAGCGGTTCTCGCCGGCGACGGGACGCAGCAGTTCGAAGCCGAGGAAGCCGGGTGAGTTCTCCACGGCTCCCGCCCGGGCGGCGAACCGCTTCTCCAGTTCCTCGCCCGCGCCGGGAGGGACGTCGATTGCGTTGATCTTCACGACTGCCATGGCTCCACCCTAGCGACGACGTCGGAACTCAGAACGACTCGACCGCCGGAACCAGGTCGGCGTCGAGGACGATCGGCGCGTGGTCGGAGGGGCCCTTGCCCTTGCGCGCCTCCCGGTCCACGTACGCCGAGCGGACCGCCCGGGCGAGCGGCGCGGAGGCGTACACGAGGTCGATGCGCATGCCCTTGTTCTGGTGGAACATGCCCGCCCGGTAGTCCCAGTAGGTGAACGGGTGCGGGCCCTTCATCGGGGTGGGCACCACGTCGGAGAGCCCGAGGTCGCGCAGCGCCGCGAGGGCCGCCCGTTCCGCCGGGGTGACGTGCGTGGAGTGGGTGAACACCGCGGGGTCCCAGACGTCGGCGTCGGTGGGCGCCACGTTGAAGTCGCCGCAGACCGCCAGCGGCAGGCCGCTGGTCAGCTCCGCCTCCAGCGCGTCGCGCAGCGCCGCGAACCAGTTCAGCTTGTACGCGTAGTGCGGGTCGTCCGGGGCCCGGCCGTTCGGCACGTACACCGACCAGACCCGGACCCCGTCGCAGGTCGCCGAGATGGCGCGGGCCTCGGGCTCGGGGAAGCCCGGTTCCCCCGGGAACCCCACCGTGACGTCGGCCAGGCCGACCCGGGACAGGATCGCCACCCCGTTCCACCGGCCGTCGCTGTGGCTGGCCACCGTGTAGCCCAGCTCGCCCACCTCGGCCACCGGGAAGGCGCCGTCCGGGCACTTCGTCTCCTGGAGGCAGACGACGTCCGGCCCGGTGCCGGCCAACCAGTCCAGCAGCCGGGGCAGGCGGGCCTTCACCGAGTTCACGTTCCAGGTCGCCAGACGCATGTGACCAGCCTGCCCCATCCGCGCGCGCGTCGCCGGGTCAGCTGCCCGGGGTGTCGCCCGGGCGGGTCTGCTCGGCCAGGAACCGTTCCAGCTCGGCGCCCAGTTCGTCGGCGGTGGGCAGCGGCCCGGCCTCGGCGGCGAGCAGGTTCTTCTCGCCCCGGCCGCGCGCGAACGCGTCGTACTGCTCCTCCAGGGCCTGCACCAGCTGGGCGGCGTCGTCGGTCTGGGCGACCTGCCGGTCGATCTCCACCCGGACCACCTCGGCCGCCGAGCGCAGGCCGTCGCGGGGCAGCAGCAGCCCGGTGCTGCGCGACACGGAGGCGAGCAGCACCTCGGCGGCGGCCGGGTACTCCGTCTGCGCCACGTAGTGCGGCACGTGGGCGGCGAAGCCGAGGGCGTCGCGGCCCAGCTCACCGAGGCGGTACTCCAGCAGGTGGCCGACGCTGCCGGGCACCTGTACGCGCTGCAACCACGGTTCGTAGCCGGCGATCAGCTCACGGCGGGTGGCGTGTGCGGTCACCCCGGCCGGCCGGGTGTGCGGCACGGCCATGGGGATCGAGTTGAGCCCGACGGTGAGCCGGACGTCCAGCCGCGCCGAGATCCCGGCGATCGCGGCCACGAAACGCTCCCACTGAAGGTCCGGCTCCGGGCCGGTGAGCAGCAGGAAGGGCGTCTCGTCGTCGTCGCGGAGCAGGTGCAGCTCCAGCGCCGGGGCGTCGTACGACTCCCAGTGGTCCTCGACGAAGGTCATCACCGGCCGGCGCGAGCGGTAGTCGAAGAGCTGGTCCACGTCGAAGCGGGCGATCGGGCGGGTGTCCAGGGAGGTGAGCAGCTGCTCCCTGGCCAGTCGGGTGGCGCTGCCGGCGTCGACGAAGCCGGTGAGGGTCTGGATCAGCACCGGCTGACCGAGGTCGGGCAGATCGTCGGTGAGCTCGTAGAGCTCGTGTGGGTCGAGCACCGGTGCGGACCTCCCTGGTCGTGCGTACGGGTCGCCGTGCGGAGCCGGCACCCGGTTCGGGGAACGTACCCGTCATCCTCGTGCATTCCTCGCCGCGCCCCGCCGCGGGTCGCCACGTGACCGGTAATCGGGCGTATGCCCGCAAGCCCGCCGTCGGGCGACGAAGCGTGGCCGTCAGGGTGACCAGACTATCGACCGAACGGGGGAGTTTGTAGATCATGGGCCGGTCGCCGGTGGTTTGTCCGCCTTCCGGGCGCACCGGGTCGCCCCGGGGCCCTCCGGAGGTTCGACCGGTCCGCGAGGTGCGTCCCGGCGACTGCCCGGCACGGCACGGGCGTCCACCCGGCCTGGGCCATATCGTGAGGAAAGCCACGAGATCACCTCGGGTGCTCGGCGTGTCGGCCTGCCTAGCCTCGGCTGATGCCTGACGACCGCACCCTCGATGACCAGCTCGCCCCGAGTGAGCCGATCGACCGTTCGGACGATACCCCCTCGTACGACCGGTCAACCAGTCTGCGCGCCGCCACGGCGTACGCCCGCCTGCTGACGCGCGGGCCGGTCCGGGCCCGGATCGCCCTCGCCACCGGCGTCCTGTGCTGCCTCGGACTGACCGCCGTCGCCCAGGGGGGCCGGGATGGCTCCGTCGACCCTGCCCCCGCCGCTGCCCCCTCCGCGCTCGCCGAGCGCGCCGAGCCGGATCCGGCCTCCCGCAGCCTCGAACGCGTCGCCGTCTCCGCCAGCCCCACCCGCACCGCCGACCCCGACACCACCACCCCCGCCCCGAAGAAGACCACCCGCAGGCCGGTCGACCCCGCCCCGGTGGTCGGGCTCGACAACGCCCAGATGGAGAACGCCGAGGAGATCGTGCGGACCGGGCGTGAGATGGGGATGCCCCGGCGCGCGCTGGTGATCGCGGTCGCCACCGCGATGCAGGAGAGCAACCTCTACAACGTCGCGAGCGGGGTGCTTCCCGAGTCCCGCGAGTACCCGCACCAGGGCATCGGGTGGGACCACGACTCGGTCGGGCTGTTCCAGCAGCGCTCCAGCAGCGGCTGGGGCGAGGTCGGCGACCTGATGGACCCGGAGTTCGCCACCCGGCAGTTCCTCTCGGCGCTGGCGCGGGTGCCGGGCTGGCAGCAGATGCGGCTCACCGATGCCGCCCAGGCGGTGCAGATCTCCGCCTACCCGGAGCACTACGCCAAGCACGAGTGGCGCGCCACCAAGGTCGTCGCGGCGTGCCTGGAGGCCGGGCAGTAGGCTCTCACCGACCATAGTGGACGGTTGCGGTTCGGGCATCCGGGGTACAGGTGTTGTCGCTCCGAGGTACACATGGAACAGGCGCCACCGACTGGAGGACGACATGTCACTGATGCAGCGGATCACCACCTTCCTGCGCTCGCCCAAGGGCCAGCAGATGGTCGACCGTGGCCGGCGCGAGCTGGCCAAGCCCGGCACCCAGCAGAAGCTGAGGGGCCTCGCGGCCAAGTTCCAGAACCGCCGCTGACCGTCACCGACGCCCTCTCCGACCCCCGGGAGACCCTGTGACCGATTCCGCGCCCACCGACGACCAGCCCGTCGCCGGGGGACCGCAGCCGCCGGCCGTGGTTCCGGCACCGACGCAGGAGGCCACCGAGGCGCCGCCGCTGAAGCTCTGGGACCGGATGCGGGAGGACCCGCAGTACGCCCCGGAGCACCTCGCCCTGGAGGCCGTACGCCGGCTGGGGCCGGAGGCGGCGCAGTGGGCCGCGCGGGCCCGGGCCGAGCAGCCCGGGGCCTCCGCCGAGGCCCTGGCGGAGCAGGCGGTACGCAAGTTCGTCAACCACGCCCGCCTCTCCGGCGCGGTCTCGGGCGCCGCCGGGCTGCCCGGTGCCGTGATCGACGTGGGGGTGCTGGCCTGGACCCAGGCCCGGATGGTGCTGCACATCGCCGCCGCGTACGGCGTCGACCCGCTGCACGGCGACCGGGCCACCGACCTGCTGGTGTTGCAGAAGGTGCACAAGGTCGCCGAGAGCGCCCGGCTCGCGCTCGGGGTGGCCGCCGGCCGGGAGCGCGCCGGGGCCCTCTTCGGCAGCGGCGGGCAGAACCCGCTCGGGAAGGTGATGCTGCGCCTCGGCGTACGCCTGGCCCAGATGGCCGGGGTGCGCGCGGCGAAGCGGGTCTTCGCCAAGGTGGTGCCCGGCGCGGCGATCGTCCTGGGCACCTGGGCCAACTCGTCGGCCACCAAGGACCTCGCGGTGCGTTCCCGCGCCCTCTACCGGCAGCACGGCGGGCCCAGCGTCCCCGAACCCCGCCAGCCCTGATCCGGGCCCCTCGACGCCGCCTGCGCGCCCGGTCCGTACGGGCCGGTGCGCCGGGTGGTGGGGTCAGGAGCCGAGGCCCGAGGCGCGCCACGCCACGTCGGCCAGGCGGTCCTGCCCCGCGGCGTTCGGGTGGAACCAGTCCAGCGGGTTGACCAGCTCCAGGTCGAACCGCACCCGGTGCACCGCCCCGCCGTCGTGCCGGCAGCGCGAGCCGTACGCCTTGCAGGCGGCGGCGAGCTGCGTGTTGTAGTCGGCGATGCGCTCCCGCACGGCCGCCCGGCGCGCCCGGTCGAGCGGATCCGTCGAGGTGGGGTTCGCCAGCAGCGCCGGGCAGACACCCCGCTTCCAGGCCCGCACCGCCCGCGCGTCGGTGTGCCCGACCTCCCAGAGCCGGTGCAGGTTCGGCACGCTCACCACCAGCACCCGCGCCTTCGGCCGGCCCTGCCGCAGCACCCGCAGGCCGCGGTCGACGTCGGCGCGGAACTGCTTGACCGGGGTCATCGCCTCGATGCCGCCGCGGCACACGTCGTTGGCGCCGATCAGCACGGTGACGTGGTCGACGCGGTCGCGTACCGCCCGCTGGGCCTGCCCCTCCAGCGACGCCGCGCGGGCCCCGGGGCTGGCGTGGTTGTGGGCCCGGCCCCGGATCGCCGGGTTCCGGTCCAGTAGGCGCCGGTAGAGGCTGTCGACGCGCAACCCGTCGCCGGTTGACCAGGAGTTGCGCTCGCACGAGACGAGCACCAGGCAGGAGCCGAAGCCGGTGCTGATCGAGTCGCCGAGGGCCGCGATGCCGCCGGGCGAGCCGGGCGACGGGGTCTCCCGGGGCGGGCGGGAGCCCGGCTCCCCGCCGCCCTCGCAGGCGAGCGCGACCAGCGCCAGCAGGCAGGCGGCCACGGTGACCCAACGTCGAGGCATACCATCCCCAGTCCCGCAGCGGAGAGCGACAGCGCGGCAACTCTAAGCGCGGGCCCGGTGGGGTGGCCCGCCGCTGTCGACTATGCGGCAGAGGGCTGTTCCGGCGCGGCTGCGCGTGCTAGGCGCGCGGATCGCGCGCCAGGCGGCGGTCGGCGTGTCGGGCGGGATCAGGGACTCAGACGGAGGTCAGCGCGCCAGGCGCCAGGGCGCGGCCTGGCCGTGCAGCCACCAGTGCAGGGTCCGGGTGATCCGGGGCAGCACGAGGTAGGTCATCAGCGGGGTCAGCGTGAGGGTCATCAGGAGCACCCGGGCGGCCAGCGGCACGTCCGGGAGGAACCGGCTGGTGAGCAGCGTCGCGGTCAGGCTGAGCGGGAAGAACGCCAGCCAGATGGTCACCGCCTGCTTCCAGCGCGGTGGGGAGGGCGGCGGGACCGTCGGCTCGGCGCTGACCGGCACGGTCTGCGCCACGTGCTCCCGTGGTGGGTCGAACCAGCCCTCGACGCCGGTACGCCGCTCGACCCGGGTGTGCTCGACGATGCCCTGGGCGGACGAGAGCCACCAGTGCCGCTGCGGGGACTCCTCCCAGCGGTGCAGCGTCTCGTGGTCGGCGAAGCGGTAGATGATGTGCCACTCCCCGGAGCCGGGCGCGCTGCGTACCCAGCCGGACCCGAGGAACCCCGGGAACGCCTCGGCCAGCGCCGTGCCGGCCCGCATCCAGGCCACCATCTCGCTGGTCCGGGCGGGGTCGGTGCGCCGGGCGACGGCGACGGTCACCGGCAGCGCGTGGGTCATCGTCATACCGGCCATCCTCTCCGGTCGGAGCCGGTTCGACAGGCTCACCGGCCGCCGGTGTAACGCACCCCACCAGCGGGGTGACGCGGCCCACCATCAGGGCTGACGACGGTGCGCCGGCGGGGGCCGACGCGGGCGACCTGCGGGGTCGTCCGGCAGGTCACGGGGCGGGCGCCGAAGGACTTCACGGCGTACGCCGCCGACGCGGCGGCCCGGGGCGCCTGGCGCACCGACGAGGGCGCCCGGGGGAGCCGACCGGCCGGGGCGGGTTAAGCGGGTCGATCGGGGGTAGGTCGGTGCAATGACGAGATCGCAGCCCCGGCGTGCCCGTGGCACGGTCGGCCACGCCTACAGCGCGCTCAACATGCGGCTCCTGCTGGCCGGGTTCGGGCTGGTGACCATGACCGTCTTCGCGGTGCTGGCGTTCAACGCCGACGTGGTGTGGCTGGGCGTCCTCTGCGTGGTCTTCGCGGTGGTCGCGGTGGTCGATCTGATCATCATCCAGCGCCGCCGTGCCGCCCGCCGCCGGGAGGAACCGGGAGCCCGCCACTCACTCTTCGAGTGACAGGAGTACGACATGCCCATCGCGACCACGAATCCCGCGACCGGACAGACGCTCAAGACCTACGACCCGATGTCGGCGGAGCAGATCGACGCCGCGATCGAGCGGGCCGACCTGGCGTACCGGCAGCTGCGCGGCACCACGATCGACCAGCGCGGTCGCTGGCTGAACGCGGCGGCCGACCTGCTGGAGGCCGAACGCGACGAGATCGCCCGGCTGATGACCACCGAGATGGGCAAGACGTACGCGTCGGCCAGGGCCGAGGTCACCAAGTGCGCCACCGCCTGCCGCTTCTACGCGGCGAGGGCGGCCGACTTCCTCGCCGACGAGCCCGCCGACGCGGGGGCGGTCAAGGCCACCCGGGCCTTCGTCCGCTACCAGCCGATCGGGCCCGTGCTCGCGGTGATGCCGTGGAACTTTCCGCTCTGGCAGGTGCTGCGCTTCGCCGCGCCGGCCCTGATGGCCGGCAACACCGGCTTGCTCAAGCACGCCTCCAACGTGCCGCAGACCGCGCTGCTGCTGGAGGACCTGTTCCGCCGCGCCGGCTTCCCGGAGGGGGCGTTCACCACCCTGCTCGTCGGCTCGGCCGAGGTCGACCGGGTGCTCAGCGACCCCCGGGTGCGCGCGGCGACGTTGACGGGCAGCGAGGGTGCCGGCCGGTCGATCGCCCAGATCGCCGGCCGGGAGCTGAAGAAGACCGTGCTGGAACTCGGCGGCAGCGACCCGTTCGTGGTGATGCCGTCGGCCGACCTCGACCGGGCCGCCGAGGTCGCCACCACCGCCCGCTGCCAGAACAACGGTCAGTCCTGCATCGCCGCCAAGCGCTTCATCGTGCACGCCGACGTCTTCGACGCCTTCGCCGAGACGTTCGCCGCGAAGATGTCGGCCCTGCGGGTCGGCGACCCGATGGACCCCGACACCGACGTCGGCCCACTGGCCAGCGAGGGCGGGCGCGACGAGGTCCACGCCCAGGTACGCGACGCCGTCGACAAGGGCGCCACCGTGCTCTGCGGCGGCGAGCCGCCCGCCGGCCCCGGCTGGTACTACCCGCCGACGGTGGTCACCGACCTGCGCCCCGAGATGCGGATGTGGTCCGAGGAGGTCTTCGGCCCCGTCGCGGGCCTCTACCGGGTGTCGTCGTACGAGGAGGCGATCGAGGTGGCCAACGGCACCTCCTTCGGCCTGGGCTCCAACGCCTGGACCCGCGACCCCGAGGAGCAGGAGCGCTTCGCCACCGACCTGGACGCCGGAAACGTCTTCATCAACGGGATGACCACCTCCTACCCCGAACTGCCCTTCGGCGGCGTGAAGAACTCCGGCTACGGCCGCGAGCTCTCCGCGCTCGGCATGCGGGAGTTCTGCAACACGAAGACCGTCTGGGTGGGCGAGGGGGCCGCCTCGGCGGGCGCCGGGGCGCACGCGGAGTAGCCCGCTCCGGTTCGCCGGCGTAGCCGGGCGCCGTCATGGGTACGGAGTGACGCCATGACGGTGTTCGGCTTCCACGCGTCCCACGAGCAGATCGATCCCCGCGCCCTGCTGGAGGCGGTGATCCACGCCGAGCGGGCCGGCTTCGACGCCGCCATGTCCTCGGACCACTTCGCGCCCTGGAGCGAGCGGCAGGGCCAGTCCGGTTTCGCCTGGTCCTGGCTGGGGGCCGCGCTCCAGGCGACCAACCTGCCGTTCGGGGTGGTCAACGCCCCCGGGCAGCGCTACCACCCGGCGATCATCGCCCAGGCGATCGGCACCCTGGGCGCGATGTACCCGGGCCGGTTCTGGGCCGCCCTCGGCACCGGCGAGGCGAGCAACGAGCACATCACCGGCGACGCCTGGCCGCGCAAGGACGTCCGCAACGCCCGGCTGCGCGAGTGCGTGGACGTGATCCGCGCGCTGCTGGCCGGCGAGGAGGTCAGCCACGACGGCCTGGTACGGGTCGACCGGGCGAAGCTGTGGACCCGACCGGAGCAGCCGCCGGCGCTGATCGGGGCGGCGGTCAGCGTGGCCACCGCCCGCTGGTGCGCCGAGTGGGCGGACGGTCTGATCACCGTGAACGCCCCGACCGCGCACCTGCGGGAGATGATCGACGCGTACCGGGACGCCGGCGGGCGCGGGCCGCTGCACCTGCAGGTGCACGTGAGCTGGGCGCCGGCGCAGGCCGAGGCGGAGCGGATCGCGTACGACCAGTGGCGCAGCAACGTCTTCGCCCCGCCGGTCTGTTGGGACCTGGAGACCCCGGAGCACTTCGACGCGGTCTCGCAGGACGTGCCGATGGAGAAGGTCCACGACGTCGTGAACGTCTCCGCCGACCTCGGGCGGCACGTCGGCTGGCTGGAGGAGTACCTGGAGCTCGGCTTCGACCAGATCGCCCTGCACCACGTCGGGCAGGAGCAGCGGGACTTCATCGACGCGTTCGGCGCCGAGGTGCTGCCGAAGCTGCGCAGCGCCGGCTGATCTTGATCTTGTCTGTAAGACGCATCAATTGCTGTACACACTGCGAGCGGCCCGAATCTCCTTCGGGGGCGTTTGGAGCTTTCCTGATTGAGTAGCGGCCCCGGACCAACCCGGTCCGGGGCCGCTGCGGTGTCGCCGGTCAGGTCCGGGGGCCGTTGGGTCCTCGGACAGTGGGCCGTCGGTGTACCACGCTCCAGGAGGGCTTAGGACACGAACTCCGGATCACGTTCAGCAGGTGGGGATCGTCCCTGAACCGACCCTGACGTTGCCGGAATAGATCCAGCCCTTCCGCCAACCGGTGTCGTCCGGGTCGACGTAGTACCAGGTGTTGCCCGAATCGGGGTTGCGGTACTTGCACACAGCCCACAGTTGCGTGGGCACGCCCATGTCGGACCACCCGATGAAAGAGCAGCCCGCAGCCGGCCCATACCTCAGTCGGATCGATTTGGTGGTCACAATGCTCACGCCGGTGGTCCCGCCGCTGGGGTCCCAGTTGCAGTTCACGCCTGCGGGAGCCTGGGGGGCGGACATGGTGTCCGCCTGAGCGGCTGCTGACGCCGACGGCATCACCGCGAAGGCTGCCGCCGTGACACCGAACGCGATGGCGGCGCCCCCCGCAAGTGCCCTTCGCTTCAGTTCCAGCATGTGCTCCTCCTCTGGTAGGGAACGGATCGAGAGGGTTCTGCATCGATCTGGCGTCAAGCCTGAGCGGCGTTTGGTGATGCGGGGAAGGGTCTGAGCTGGGCGGAACAGTTCCGCACACGCCGCCTTGACGGTCGACCCTGGCCCGCGCGGTCGAAGTGATGGCGGTCACAGTCGGCAACGAAGCCGGATATCCGAAAGTATGAATATGTGGCCGCCGGGATGCTGGTGGTCCCAACTGAATCGAGACCGCCTATGGGGGAGTGTCCTGTGTTGCGACCGCCGGAACCGGATCCGTCCATGAACGTCCGAGAGTTCGTCGTTGCCCTGCGGGCTCTACGCCTGTGGTCAGGGCTGTCGTACCGGGAACTGGCCGCGAAGGCACGGGCGTCGGGAGGGACGCTTCCGCCCAGCACGATCACCTCGATGCTCGGCCGCAACACCCTGCCACGTGCCCCACTGATCGTGACGTTCGTCCTGGCTTGCGGCCTGGATCAGGAAACTGCTGACCGGTGGGCCGCGGTGCGTAACAGCATCGCCCTGGAATCCGAGCGCCCGGTGTCACGGTCTCCCGAGTCATTGGCACCGCCATCGGACAGCAGCGCCGGGCAGACACCAGCGGAGTCCCAGGTGAAGCGACACTCGCGATTGCGGCCAGTGGTGGCCGGCTTGGGCGCCCTCGGGCTGGTGATCAGCATCGCGGCGTTTCTGCTGCAGGAACGAACCGGTAGCCAACACAAAGGCGTCGTAGCCGAGCCCGAGTTGCCACCTGAGGGCTGGTTCCTCATCCAGCCTGCCCACATTCCCGACCACGGCTTCTGTATCGGCGAGGGCCGTGAGCGCAATCGTCGTACCGATCGCCCTCTCGCTGTCCAACGCCCGTGTGCCGCGATCGTTCCGGACACCTACCTCGCCGCGACGGGCATCGGCAGTGTCTACGAGATCCGGTGGCACCATCCGGAGGAAGGCGTTGGATGCCTCACGGTCGACGAAGCGCTGACAGTCGACGAAGCACTGGTAGCGCCCGCTGAGTGCAGCGGGGCACCCCACCAGCGCTACCAACTGGAGCCGACTCGGACACCGGAGTCGACCGGCTACCGGATCCGGCCGACCCACAGCAGCCTCTGCCTCGGAATTCTCGGCGGACTGGCGGACGTAGAGAACGGAGCCGAGGTCGCTCAAGCAACATGTACCGGAGCCGCGGACCAAGTCTTCGTGCTGAAGCCAACAACACGTTCCTCCTGAACCGGTTGACCAAGACGCGCGGGCAACCCGGCCCCGGCGGCACGCCGCCCCGCCCCACCCCGCCCGGCCTGGCGGCCAGTCGGGGCGCCCGGCGGCCAGGGCCGAGCGGCCCGGGTCAGGGCAGGCGGCGCACGAGGACCTGTCCCGGCCACGGGTCGCGGCCCGGGCGCTCGACCGTGAACGGATCGGTGGCCGTGAAGCCCTGCCGCTCGTACCACCGGACCAGCGCGCCGTCGTCGCCCGCGTAGCAGTCCACCCGGAGCAGGCCGAGCCCGCGCTCCCGGGCCAGCTCCGCGGCGTACGCCAGCAGCCGGCCGCCGATGCCCGACCCGGCGTGCGCGCGGTCGGTGACCAGCAGGTTCACGTACAGCTCGGGTTCGGTGGCGGGTGGCACGTACGCGGTCGCCGCCCCCACCACGAGCGCGCCGACGGGGCGCTCGGCGAGCGTCGCCAGCCACAGCCCGCCGCCGGTCGCCCAGGCCTCGGCCTGCGCGATGCGCCGTGGGTCGGTCGAGGCCGGTCCGGTGCCCCACTGGCCGGTGCGGCCCCGCGCCGCCAGCCAGGCGGTGGCGTCGTCGAGCAGCCGCAGCACGGCGGGCGCGTCGGTCGGCCCGCCGGGACGCAGACCCGGGCTCTGCTGGTCGCTCATGACGGACATGCTGCTACAACCAGGTGCCTCGACGCGAGCAGGCCGGACTGGACGTCGGCCCTCGACGCCGCGAGCCCCGGCCAGGGTGGCGGTCTCCCCGCGCTCGTGCTGTCGAGCTGATGTCGTGGACGATTCACCGCTCCGGGCGTCAGCTACGCCAATCGCCAGGCTCTGGGCCGGCTGACCGTGGTCAGGGCGCCGCCGGCCGCCAGCCCCCGGTGAGCGCGACGAGCCGCTCCGTGGACAGGCAGGAGGTCAGGCAGCGTTCCTTGGCGTCGCTGGTCAGGCGGGCCGTCCAGTCGGTGAAGCCGCCGTCGCCGAGTTCGACCTCGTCGACACCGTCGCCGGCGGTGATCCGCAGCGCGGCGTCGACGTAGTAGCCCCGGCCGCGCCGGCGCTCCGGCTCGTCCACCAGCGGCACGCCCGACGGGCCGAGCGCCGGCCGGACGGTGTCGGCGATCCGCTCGCCGACGACCGGGCTGTCGAGCACGGTCAGGCGCACCCGGGCCGCCGCCGACTGCGGCAGCAGGGCGGCGAGCACCGTGCGCCAGTACGCCAGGTGCAGGGTGAGCAGCCGTGCCTCGGTGCGCCCCGAGCCGGTGTCGCGGGCGCTCGAGACCAGCGTGAAGAGCCGGAAGTGCGCCGAGAGGCCCGGCCCGAAGTCCTGCGCCCGCAGCACCCGGTGGCAGGCGGCCAGGTGCACGGCGCCGTCGCCCGGCTGCCCGCGGCGGCGTACCGCGGCCTCGATCGCGAGGGCGTTGGTGGGGTCGCTGACCACCTCGGTGGCGCGCAGGGTCGTGACGATCCGGTCCTGGCTCACCGGCGCGACCGCCGAGCAGGTGCCGAGCGGCGCGACGGGGGAGAGGTCGACGCCGGCGAACTGCGCCGGGAGCAGTTCCCACAGGCGGGCCTCGACGGCGGCCAGCGCACGCGGGTCGGCCGCCGCCGGCCGGGTGAAGCGGTCGCTGCGCCAGCGGCGGACCAGGTCCGCCGGGCGTACCGCCGCCGCCCGGTCCCGCGCCACCGCCAGCAGCAGCGTGCGCAGGTCCGCCGTGGCGAGGCGGGCCAGGGCGGTACGGGTGCCGTCCGGCAGCCGCTGCCACACCCGCCGCTCCACGTCGTCCATGCGGCCACCCTGTCGTACGCCCCGGCGGCCGTCCACCTGAATTGGGCGGGCGGCACGCCCGCGTCGCGTGACGAGGTCCGACCAGTGTGGTGGCCTCCCTCGGATTCGGGGGAGGTCACCACACACGTGGTGCGATCGAGACGACCGATCGCCGGGGTGGGTCCGTCAGGACAGGGCGCAGGCCGCGCCGTTGACGGTGATCAGGCCGGGTGCCGGGTTGGCGCCGCCGCCGGTCACGGCGTTGAAGCCGAAGGTGACGGTGCCGCCGGGGGCGATGCGGGCGTTGTACGACTCGTTCTTCGCGGTGACCGTGGCCCCCGCCTGGGTCGTCTTCGCCAGCCACGCCTCGCGTACCTGCTGGTCGCCGGTGAAGGCGAAGCGGGCCGTCCACCCGTCGACGGCGCTGGTGCCGGTGTTGCGGATGGTCACCTGGGCGGTGAACCCGGTGCCGCCCTGCCAGGTGCCGTAGTTGGTGTACGTGGCGGAGCAGGTGGGCGCCGGCACCGCCGCCGAGTCACCCTGGTCGGCCAGGAACGAGGCGATCCAGGCCAGCGCCGAGTTCCAGTTGATCGCCACCTCGTTGGTCGCGTACGAGTTGATGTCGTCGACGTAGCAGAACATCGGCTTGCAGCCGGCGAGCAGCTTGGCGGCGAACGGATCCTGGAGGGCGGCGTTCGGGCCGCCGGCCAGGGAGCCGGCGGGCGGCTTCGGCAGGTCGGGGTCGAGCTGGTGGCCGAAGATCCGGCTGTGCTGGTTCTCCGCCGCGTGCTCGCCCCAGCCGGTCACGTACGAGATGTTCAGCGCGTTGCGGCCGAGGACGTAGTCCATCGCCTGCACCGCGCCGTCGCGGTACTTCGCGTTCCGGGTCAGGTCGAAGGCGGTGGCCAGCACGACCGCGTTGTTGATGATGTTGCTGTTGCCGCCCCAGAAGTAGCTGCCCGCGTCGCCGGGCATGGGCAGCCCGTACGCCTGCCGGGCCGCCTCGGCGAGGTGGGCGTCGGCGGCGGCGGTGACCGAGGCGCGTACGCGGGCCAGGTCGGCGGCCGGCAGCCCGTTCGGCACGGTGGCCAGGTCGAGCCGGCCCAGCGCGGCGACACCCTGCCAACCGAAGCCGCGCGGGTCGAACACGTCGCCGGTGTGGTGCGCCGACGCGGTGAGGTCCGCCAGGTACGCCTGCTCGCCGGTGGTCAGGTAGAGCTCGACGGCGGCCCAGTAGAACTCGTCGGTGACGTTCGTGTCGTCGTACGCGCCGCCGCCGGTGCTGTCGGCGGGGCTGGCGTACCGCGCCGGGTTGGCCTTCGCGGCGGCGTAGGCCGTCTTCGCCGCGGTGCCGCAGCGCTTCGCGAAGGCCGCGTCGTAGGGGGCGAACAGCCGCGCGCACTGGGCGGCGACGGCGGCCAGGTTGAGCGTGGCGGCCGTGGACGGCGGGTGCAGCTCGCGCTGCTCGGGGTCGTCGTGCGGGGCGAGCGGCAGCCCGGTCCAGTTCCGGTCGTGGATCTTGTGGTGGGCCATCCCCGCGAGCGGCTTGCCGGCCGGCACCTGCATGCGCAGCAGGAACTCCAGCTCCCAGCGGGCCTCGTCGAGGACGTCCGGTACGCCGTTGCCGCGCTCGGGCACCCGCAGCGTGCTGTCGCCGAGGGCGGCGCCGTGTCCGGCGGTGGCGGCCGTGCGGGTCCGCTCGAAGGTGTTCAGCAGCTGGTAGGTGGCGATGCCCCCGTTGACCACGTACTTGCCGTGGTCGCCGGCGTCGTACCAGCCGCCGCGCACGTCCAGGGAGTAGTCGCAGACGCCGGGCTGGCAGGGCACGGAGGTGTCGCCCTTGTTGGGTGCCACGCCGAGGTGCCCGGCGGGGCGGGCGTACTCCGCGCCGATCAGGTCGCCGTCGATGGCGATGCCGCTGCGCTGGGCGTAGAAGAACTGGAGGGAGTCGGCGCGCAGTCGGTCGTAGAGGGTGCCCGAGATGTCGAAGGGGTGGCTGGTCTCGCCGTCGACGGTCAGGGTGAGCCCCGCCCCCGGCGTCCGGTACGACGAGAAGTCGAGCGTCTGCACGTTCTGCCCGGAGGCGGCGTCGACGCCGCGCGGGGTGGTGGTGCCGCTGGCCAGGACGGCGCCGGCAGCCGAGCGCAGCTGCCAGGGCAGGGCGTCGGTCGCCGCCGTCACCACGGTGGCGTTCTTCGGCCCGCCGGGCAGGTAGCCGACCTGGTTGACCCGCACCCGTGGCCCGGTGTCGGGCACGTACGGCTCGGGCGGGTCGCCGCCGCGCAGGGAGACGTCGTCCAGGCAGACGGTCTGCTCGGCCGCGCTGCCGCCGACCTGGAAGATCAGTTGGGCGGCCGGGTTGCCCTCGGCGACCGTGAACGTCTTCTCGAACCGCTGGGCGGTGCCGCCGGCGGTCGCGTCGACGCTGGCGTACGTCGTGTAGGGGGCGGTACCCAGTTGCAGCACGGCCTTGACGGCGGTGC
This sequence comes from Micromonospora sp. ZG13, assembly GCF_059359355.1. NCBI lineage: Bacteria > Bacillati > Actinomycetota > Actinomycetes > Micromonosporales > Micromonosporaceae > Micromonospora > Micromonospora sp. ZG13. Next base: position 73,366 of record NZ_JCADBQ010000008.1, on the reverse strand, counting down.
CGGGGGTGGCGGAGACGTCGAAGCCGAGGGTGTACTCCGCCCCGGCGACCAGCGGCACGCCGTCCTGGCCGATGCCGGCGTCCCACGGGTTGGCCAGGCCGCCGGGCACGGTGGTGCAGAGCCGGCCGTCGGTGACGCCGAGCGCGCCGGTGCCGTAGGAGAACCAGGGGGACACGCCGGCGCTGAAGTCGCCGTTGTCGATCTGCTCGGGGGCGTCGGGGGGCGGTTCGGCGTGGGCGGCGCCGGCGGTGACTGCGGTCAGGGCGACGGCGGTCGCGGCCGCGAGCAGCGCGAGGCGGCGTGGGGATGGCGTCACGGGTGTTCCTTCCGGACGGCTGTGGGGACGGGAAGGTGGTGGCGACCTGGGAGCGCTCCCAGGTCGTCTCGATGGTTCCAGTGCCTCCGCCACCCTGTCAATCGATCCGGCTGGATGGTTCGGAACCGCCCCCCGGAGGCCCCCGGGACAGTGAGATTCGCCGCGCGACGCGCCGAGGTCCCGATCTCCTAGAGACAACCGAGCCCTCCGCCTGGCAGGCTGCCACCCATGACCCTGAAGCTGCGTTCCGTGGGAACGAGCGACCGTGGGCTGATCCGCAGTGGCAACCAGGACGCCCTGCACGCCGGCACCTGGCTCGTCGCCGTCGCCGACGGCATGGGCGGGATGGCGGCCGGCGACCTGGCCAGCGCGATCGCCATCGAGGCGGTCGCTCCGCTCGACGTGGAGACCCCGGAGCACGCGCTGGTGGCCGCACTGCAGAGCGGCATCGAGCAGGCCACCGCGCGGATCCACCAGGCGGTCGCCGAGGATCCGGAGCGGCAGGGCATGGGCACCACCCTCACCGCCCTGCTCTTCGCCCGTACGGGCAGCTGCCTGGCCCTCGCCCACGTCGGCGACTCCCGCGCCTACCTGTTCCGCGAAGGCGTGCTCAAGCAGATCACCCGCGACGACACGTTCGTGCAGCTGCTCGTCGACCAGGGGGTGATCACCCCCGACCAGGCCAGCAGCCACCCCCGCCGGGCGGTGGTCACCCAGGCGTTGCAGGGCGAGGAGGTCTCCCCGGCGTACGCGACGATGGTGCCGTGGCCCGGCGACCGTTGGCTGCTGTGCAGCGACGGGCTGTCCAACGTCGTCCGCCCGGACACCCTCGCCGAGGTGCTCGCGGAGCACCCGGACCGCGCGGACTGCGCCCGCCGGCTCATCGACCTCGCGCTGCGCGCGGGCGGGCCGGACAACGTCACGGTGGTCGTCGCCGACGTCGTGGAGGAGTGAGCGGGCGCCCGGCGGTCGCCGCCGGGAGGTGACGGCGTACGCCCGCTCAGCGGCGACGCGGCGTGGCGTGCCGGGTGGGCGGGGCCGTCGTCGGGTCCTCGGGCCACGGGTGGCGCGGGTAGCGCCCGCGCAGTTCGCCCCGCACCTGCGGATAGCCGGTCCGCCAGAACGACGCCAGGTCGGCGGTGACCGCCACCGGCCGCCCGGCCGGCGAGAGCAGGTGCAGCAGCACCGGCACCCGGCCGTCGGCGACGCGGGGCGCGTCGCGCCAGCCGAAGGTCTCCTGGAGCTTGACCGCGAGCACCGGCGCCGCCGGGTCGGCGTAGTCGAGCCGGATCCGCGATCCGCTCGGCACGGCGATCCGCTCGGGCGCGACCTCGTCCAGCCGGGCCGCCAGCGCCCACGGCAGCAGCCGGCGCAGCGCCCCGGCCACGTCGACCCGGGCCAGGTCGGCGCGGCGCCGGGCGCGGGCCAGCTCCGGGCCCAGCCAGGCGGGCGCGTCGGCGAGCAGCGCCTCGTCGCCCACGTCGGGCCAGTCGCCGCCGAGCGCGTGCCGGCAGAACGCCAGCCGCTCGCGCAGGGCCCGCGCCGCCGGGCTCCAGGTCAGCAGGCCCAGGCCGGTACGCCGCAGGCCCGTCAGCAGCGCCTGTGCCACCTGCGCCGGGTCGGGCCGGGCGAGGGGTCGCTCGACCAGCTCGATCGCGCCCAGCCGCACCACCTCCCGGGCCACCACGTCGTCGCCGACCCAGCCGACCTCCCGCTCGGTGCGCAGCAGCGGCCCGCCCGCCTCCCGGGCGGTCGCCTCGTCGAGCGGGGTGGCCAGCCGCACCCGGGCCGTCGGCGCGCCGGGGGAGCGGTCCGCCACCGCGACGGCCAGCCAGTCGGCGCCGGCCAGCCCCGACCCGGGCGCCAGCTCCGCGGCGGTCCCGCCGCTCATCAGGTACGCCGAGCCGCCCGGACGCCGTGCCCGGGCCAGCCGCTGCGGGTGGGCGAGCCCGACGAGCAGCCCGGCGGCCAGGTCGTCGGTCAGCCGGTCCCGGCCTGTGTCCCCGGTCCGGCCCGTATCGGCGTCCGGCCGCGCCCGGCCGGTGCCTTCCGCCGTCGCCGCACCGTGGGTCGCGCGTGCCCGGCCGGGTCGCCCCGTCGGCGCGGCGTCGGGCAGGGCGGCGCGCAGCCGGCGTACCTCCGTGCGCCAGCGGGCGGTGGCACCCGGATCCGCGCCCGCGCGCAGCCGGCGCCAGGCGGCGGTCAGGTCGTCGCCCGGCCCGGCGGCGGTGTCCTCGGCGAGCACCGCCACGATCTCCGCCGCCCGGTCCGCGCCCACCCGGGCGGCCCCGTCGAGCAGTGCCCTGGCCAGCCGGGGGTGAGCCCCGACCGCGGCGATCGCCCGACCCCGGTCGGTGATCCGGCCGTCCGCGTCGAGCGCGCCGAGCGTGGTGAGGGTGTCGCGGGCGACGGCCATGGACGCCGCCGGGGGCGGGTCGGGCAGGGCCAGCCCGGTGCCGTCCGGCGACCCCCAGGCGGCCAGCTCCAGGGCGAAGCCGGTCAGGTCGGCGGTCGCGATCTCCGGCTCGGGTTGCGCGGCGAGCCGCTCGTGGGTGGCCGCCGACCAGCAGCGGTAGACGTACCCCGGGGCCTCCCGGCCGGCGCGGCCGGCCCGCTGGGTGGCCGCCGCCCGGGACACCGTGACGGTGACCAGCGCGCCCAGGCCCCGGGCCAGGTCCATCCGGGCGACCCGGGACAGCCCGGCGTCCACCACCACCCGCACGCCCGGCACGGTCAGGCTGCTCTCGGCCACGGCGGTCGCCAGCACCACCCGCCGCCGGTCGGCGGGGCGAAGCGCCGCGTCCTGGTCGGCGCCGCGCTGCCGCCCGTGCAGCGGCAGGACGGCGACCTCGCCGCGCAGGTCGGCCAGCCGGCCGGCGACGGCGCCGATCTCGCCGGCGCCGGGCAGGAAGACCAGCACGTCCCCGGCGCGCTCGCGCAGCGCCCGGCGCACCGTCGCCGCGACGTGGTCGAGCAGTCCCCGGTCGACCGGGCCGGCCCCGGGCGCGGCCACCGGCCGGGGCGGCGGCGCCCAGATCCGGGCCACCGGGTGCAGGGCCGAGGACGCCCGTACGATCGGCGCGGGCGCGCCCCCGCCGCCGAGCAGCGCGGCGAACCGGTCCGCCTCGGGGGTGGCCGACATCGCCAGCAGCCACAGGTCGGGGCGCAGCGCGGCCCGCGCCTCCACGGTGAACGCGAGCGCCAGGTCGGCGTCGAGCTGCCGTTCGTGGCACTCGTCGAGCAGCACGGCGCCGGCGCCGGCCAGCTCGGGATCGCGGTGCAGCCGCCGCACGAGCAGCCCGGTGGTGACCACCTCGACGCGGGTACGCGGTCCGCTGCGACGCTCGCCGCGTACGGCGTAGCCGATCCGCTCGCCGAGCGGCTCGCCGAGCAGCGCGGCCATCCGGCGCGCCGCCGCGCGGGCGGCCACCCGGCGCGGCTGGGCGACCAGCACGCGGCCGGCGACCTCGTCGGCCACGGCCAGCGGGGCGAGGGTCGTCTTGCCGGTCCCGGGCGGGGCGACCAGCACCCCGGCGCCGGTGGCGCGCAGCGCCGCGACCAGCTCCGGCAGCACGGGCCGTACGGGCAGGTCGAGGGGCACGTCCGAGAGCACGGCCCAGTCTCGCACCGCCCGGCGCGGCTCAGTCGGGGCGGACCCCGTCGACGTTCGTGACGAAGGCACGCCACGCCGGCGCCGGGAAGGCCAGGACGGGACCGGACCGGTCCTTGCTGTCGCGGACGGCGACCCGGTCCGCCGCGACGGCGACCTCCACGCAGTTGCCGTTGCCGACGCTGCGGGTGCTGGTGCGCCACTGGGCCCGGGTGAGGTCGAACGCGGTCATCGGGCGGTACCCCCGTCTGTGCCGGCGCGCCGCGTCAGCGGTCACGCAAAGTGACGAGAAGCTTCCGCCAGGCGCGTCAGAGACGCCTCCGGACCGAGTGCCATGCGGCACAGCTCCTCGTGCACAAGGCTATACCCGCGCACCTGGACGGCCTCCTCCAGAGCCAGTCCCATCGTGAGGTTTTCCAGGTAAACCACGGCTGCGTCGGCGGCGTCGGCGAACGTCAGCACGACGTACGGCGCGTTCATCGCAGGGTGCCCGCCGGCCGAGAACGGAAGTACCTGGAGAGTCACGTTTGGTAACTGAGCGACCTTCGCGAGATGGGCCATCTGATCGGACATCACGGTCGCGCCGCCAACGGGTCGGCAGAGCGCCGCCTCGTTGAGCACCACGGACAGCTCGACCGGGCCGTCGCGGTGCAGCACGTTCTGCCGATGCAGCCGGGCGGCGACCTTGCGCTCGATCCCGTCCTCGCCCGCGGTGCGCCGGAAGACCTCCCGCGCGTACGCCTCCGTCTGCAACAGGCCGGGCACCGCCTCGACCTCGTACGTGCGCAGGGTCGCCGCCTCCGCCTCCAGCCCGACGTAGAACTCGAACCACTCCGGCAGCACGTCGCTGTAGCTCTGCCACCAGCCGCGCTGCTGCGCCCCGCGGGCTATCTCGATCAGCGCCTCGGCGTCCGCCCCGGTCACCTCGTACAGGGCCAGCGCGGCCCGGACGTCGCGCGGCTTGATGCCGATCTGGGCGTTCTCGATGCGGGACAGGTTGCTCTTGGACATGTCCAGTTGCCGGGCGGCGACATCCAGGGTCATGCCCGCGCGCTCGCGCAACTGGCGGAGTTCCCGGGCGATGCGGCGGCGGCGGACGGTGGGGCTCGCGGTCACCCTCCGAGTCTGTCACGGCAAGATCCGCAGGTCGCGCCAGTACGGAGTGCAACTTCCACAAACGGGAGTTGCGTTGCAGTCACGGCCGGTGCATCCTTGCCCGGTTGCGATCACTGTGGACAACCCGCGTGGGAGGACCGGTTGCTCATCGCCGACGAGTTCTTCCTGATCACCCACAACGACAGTCGGGGCAAGGCGAAGCTGCACCCCACGGCGACCGGCCTCGGACTCGCCGGCGGGCTGCTCGCCGAACTGGTCCTCCACGGCCACGCCACCGTCTCCTCCGGACTGGTCACGGTGCTCGACCGCCGCCCCCCGGCGGACGCGCTGGCGCACACCGTGCTCGACCAGTTGGTCGGCGAGACGCAGCAGCACCCGGTGCGCACCTGGCTCAGCTTCCTGGCGCAGACCGCCACCACCTCGGTCGGGGAGCGGCTGGTCAGGGCGGGGGTGCTGCGCCGGCAGGAGAGCCGCCGGCTGCTCCGTACCACCGTCAGCTACCTGCCGATCGACCTCAACGCGGTGGCCTGGCCGGCCACCCGGCTGCGCGCCCTGCTCGACCGGCCCGAACCGCCGAGCGTGCCCGACGGGACGCTGCTGGGTCTGGTCGTCGCCGCCGGGCTGAGCCGCGAGGTGCTGTGGAGCGCCGGCCCCCGGGCGCACCACCGGCTGGGCGTGCTCATCCCGGCACTGCCCCCGCCGCTGCGGGAACTCGTGGCGCACACCGAGGCCGCGGTCGGCGCCGCCGTGCTGCGCGGCGTGGGCTGACCGCCCCTCCACCCCCCTCCCCTCGAACCGGAGTCCGCACATGTCGACACCTACGCTCGGCCGACCGAGCAACGTCTCCGAGGCCCTGGCCCGTGGCCGGCTCGGCGTGCCGTCGGTGATCTTCTTCGTCCTCTCCGCCGCCGCCCCGCTGACCGTGGTGGCCGGCGTCGTCACCACCGGCTACGGGGTCGTCGGGGTGCTCGGCATCCCGGTGGCCTTCCTGACCGTGGCCGCCGTGCTCGCCCTCTTCTCCATCGGCTACGTGGCCATGGCGCGGCGGATGGCCAACGCCGGCGCGTTCTACGCCTACGTCTCGCGGGGGCTGGGCCGCCCGGCCGGCGTCGGCGCCGCCTGGGTGGCGCTGATCGCGTACAACGCCCTCCAGGTGGGGCTGTACGGCACCATCGGCGCCGCCGCGGAGCCGGTGCTGGGCCGCCTGTTCGGGGTGGCCCCCGCGTGGTGGCTCGTGGCGTTGATCGCCTGGGCGACGGTCGGCGTACTCGGCCTGCTCCGGGTCGACCTCAACGGCCTGGTGCTGGCGGCGCTGCTGGTCGCCGAGATGGTGGTGATCGTCGTCTTCGACCTCGGGCAGCTGGCCCACCCGGCCGGCGGGGACGTGAGCTTCGCCGCCCTCTCCCCGGAGAACCTCGTCGTGCCCGGGGCGGGCGCGGTGCTGGTGCTGGCCATCCTGGGCTTCGTCGGGTTCGAGTCGGCCGTGGTGTTCAGCGAGGAGAGCAAGGACCCCCGGCGGACGGTGCGGTTGGCCACCTACCTCTCCATCGCCATCATCGCGGGGATCTACGCGCTGTCGTCGTGGAGCATGACCGTCGCCGTCGGGCCGGACCGGATCGCCGCCGAGGCGGGCGAGCAGAGCATCGGGCTGATCTTCAACCTGGCCGAGGCGCACCTCGGGGGCACCGCCGTGGCCATCGGCCAGGCGCTCTTCCTGACCTCGGTGCTCGCCGCGATGATCTCCTTCCACAACACCACCGCCCGGTACGCCTTCGCGCTCGGCCGGGAGCGGGTGCTGCCGGCCGTGTTCGGGCAGACCTCGCCGCGCACCGGGTCGCCCCGGGCGGCGTCCCTCGCGCAGAGCGCGCTCGGGCTGGTGGTGATCGTGCTCTACGCGCTCAACGGCTGGGACCCGGTGGTGCAGCTGTTCTACTGGGTCGGCACGGCCGGCGGCTTCGGCGTGCTGCTGCTGATCGCCACCACCTCGGTCGCGGTGATCGCGTTCTTCGCCCGCGGCCGGGTGGAGGAGACGCTGTGGCGCCGCGCGGTCGCCCCCGGCCTCGCCGCCGTGGCCTTGACCGTGATCGTCGCGCTGGCGGTGGCCAACTTCGCCGACCTGCTCGGCGTGGCGCCGGACTCGCCCCTGCGCTGGGCGGTCCCGGCGGTCTATCCGGTCGCCGCGCTGCTCGGCCTGCTGTGGGCGCTGGTGCTGCGCGGCAGCCGCCCCGACACGTACGCCCGGATCGGCCTGGGCGCGGAGAGCGTGGCGGCGACGGTGCCGACGACCGGGCACGCGGGCGGGCCCGTGCCGAGCGCGACGGGGGCCCGGCGATGAACGGCGTACGGGTGGAGCGGCTCGGGCCGCCGGAGACGTCGCTGGTGGCCGACCGGATCGCCGAGGCTTTCATGGCCCTGGACGCGCCGCGCTGGCTGGTGCCCGACGCGGCGCGGCGGCAGTCCGTGCTGGCCGGCCAGTTCGCGATCCTGGTGGACCACGCGATGCGGCACGGCCTCGTGTACGCGACCGCGGACCGGGCGGGGGTGGCGGTCTGGTTCCCCTCGGTGGGCGAGCCCGCCCCGCCGCCGGAGGACTACGACGCCCGGCTGGCCGCGGCGTGCGGGCAGTGGACGGACCGGTTCGCGCACCTGGACAAGCTCTTCGAGGCACACCACCCGCACGCGGACCACCACCACCTGGCGTTCCTCGCCGTCGCGCCGGAGCGGCAGGGGCGGGGGCTGGGCAGCGCGCTGCTGCGGCACCACCACGCGGTCCTGGACGCCGAGGGCGTGCCCGGCTACCTGGAGGCCGCCAGCGAGACCGGCCGCGACCTGTACGCGCGGCACGGCTACCGGGTCGCCGAGCCGTTCCACCTGCCCGACGGCACCCCGTTCTGGCCGATGTGGCGCGAGCCCGTCCGCTGAACGCCGACGCCCGGGTCACCCGTCGCAGGGGCGACCCGGGCGGTTCGACGGGCGGCGCTGACCGGCCGGGACATGTCGGAGCGAAACGAAGGCCTCCGGGCCGGCGGAGCGGGACCTGGACGGTCCCACTCCACGACCGGAGGCCTTCGCATCCACTTCCGGCTGGGTGCGCCGGCTGGGCTACCCCTGGGTCGTATCCCTAGTACGTGCCGTCGAGCTGCCCACGCAGCTTGGTCAGCGCGCGGGCCAGCAGCCGGGAGACGTGCATCTGCGAGACGCCGATCTGCTCGGCGATCTGCGACTGCGTCAGGTTGCCGTAGAACCGCAGCGTGAGGATCTTCTGCTCGCGCTCGTCGAGCGTCGCCAGCGCCGGGCCGAGGGCCACCCGCAGCTCGGCCAGCTCGAACTCGCCGTCCTCGCCGCCGAGCATGTCGCCCAGTTCGGTCGCGCGGTCGCCGTCTCCGGTCGGCGTGGAGAGCGAGACCGCGTTGTAGGCGCGGGCACCCTCCAGGCCCTCCAGCACCTCTTCCTCGGTGAGCTTGAGGTGGGCCGCGATGTCGGCGACCGTGGGGGAGCGGCCGAGGGTCTGCAACAGCGTGCTGTTGGCGTCGGAGATGGCCAGGCGCAGCTCCTGGAGGCGACGCGGCACCCGGATGTCCCAGGTGCGGTCGCGGAAGTGCCGCTTGAGCTCGCCGATGATGGTGGGGATCGCGTAGCCGGCGAAGTCGACGCCGCGGGTCGGGTCGAACTTGTCGATGGCCTTGATCAGGCCGACGGCGGCGGTCTGGGCGAGGTCGTCGGTGGGCTCGCCCCGGCCGCTGTAGCGGTGGGCGAGGTGGTTGGCGAGCGGCAGCCAGGCCTCGATCGCCCGGTCGCGCAGGGCGGCGCGGGACGGGTGGCCGGCCGGCAGCGCGGCCATCGCGTTGAGCAGGTCGGCCGCGCTGTCGGTGAGCGCACGCGGGTCGAGCTTCTGAGTGGTGCTCGGCGTTGTTGTGGTCGCCTGTTCGCTGATCGTTGGCGCGGTCATGGGTGGTCCTCCCTGCACCTCGTCCGCGGATGAAAGACGTGACGCTTAGGTTTAACTTCAGATGTCCGTTCGGGAGCCACCTTAGCCCGATCGGTCCGACGAAATCTAGCCGAAAGTACGATGTACTTAAGCGATTTTCGACCATCAGAGTCGCAAAGCGGGCAAATGCGCCTCCGATTGTGGGCCGGGCTACGCCGGCGAGCGGCCGGCCAGCCCCGCCGTACATCGACGTCGACGCATCCGGGTGGCCACGGCGGGCCGGCCGGGCGGCCACGGTCCACCGGACGACCGGCGTCGAATGTCGGCTTTCCGTCGTTGTCCCGTCAACGGGACGGCCCGTAGCGTGCGGGTACATGCCCCACGCCGGAGGTGCCGTGCTCGACCCCGCCGCTCCCCACCTGGTCGTCAACAGCCGCACGCTCTACTTCGGCTGGCTGCCGGCGGACCCGGACGCGGTCGCGGCGCTGGTCCCGGCCGGGCTGCGCCCGTCGCCCGAGCGGCTGGTCTTCATGAACCAGTACGTGGTCGACGACGACAGCCAGACCTCCGGCTTCGGCGCGTACTCGCTGACCTACCTCGGCGTGGCGCTGAGCGGGGTGGACGCGCCGGGTGGGCTCAACCCCGGCGGCTGGTGGACGCACTACGTGACGTGCAGCGAGCGGGTCCGGGCCTACGCCGCCGCGCGGGGCGCGCCCGCCGTCGTCGGCCGTACCCACATCGAGCGCCACGGCGGGGACATCGTCGCCGAGACGGAGATCGACGGCGTGCCGGTGATCCGCGCCCGCTGCCAGGTGGGCGAGACCGGCGGCACGATCAGCCGGGGCCACCACCGCTACTTCACGGCCCGCGACGGGCAGCTGCTCAGCTCCGTGCACCCGTTCGTCGCCGAACCGGTCGACCCGTTCGTGATCGAGTCGCTGGAGTTCCTGGAGCCGGCCCACCCGATCTACGCGCTGCGCCCGGAGAACCCGCTCACCATCGGCTTCGGCTTCTACTCGCCGCGCGCCTCGTTCGCCTATCCCGGCGGGCTGACGGTCCACGCCACCGACGCCGACACCGGGGCCGTGCCCGCCTTCGGCAGGATCGACGCCCTCTCCGTACCCGCCTGAACGCCCACCCGCGCGCTCACCAGGTGCCGGACCGGCGGGCCCGCAGCGGCCGGCCGTCGGGGTCGTAGACCAGCCGGTACGCCGGCAGCGCCCAGGCCCGGGTGTACCAGGGCAGCCGTTCGGCCCGGTGCGGCAGCAGCCGGCCCGGCGGCCGGGGACCGGCCCGCCCGGTGTCGTACCACCGTTGCAGCGCGTCGGCGGCGGCGGTGATCGCCGCCACGGCGTCGGCCGGGTCGACCAGGTCGGCGTCCTCGCCGCCGTCGGGATCGCGGTCCAGGTGCTCGCGCCACAGCCGCAACCGCAGCTCCCGGGCGAAGACCCGGGCCCCGTCGCCGAGGCCGGCCGGGTCGGTCGGCGCCCGTTCGTCCCGGGTCTCGTCCAGTACGGCGCAGGACAACTCGCTGTCGTGCGTCCAGGAACGGCGGTTGAAGTTGTCGCTGCCGACGCTGGCCCACACGTCGTCGACCACGCAGACCTTGGCGTGCACGTACACCGGGGTGCCGGCGTGGTTCTCGACGTCGAGCACGTGCACCCGCTCCGGGGCCGCCCGCTCGCAGAGTGAGAGTGCCTGCTCGCGGCCGACCGTGTTGGGCGGCAGCGCCAACCGGCCGTCCACGTCCGGATACCGGGGGACCACCGCGACCAGGTGCAGGTCGGGGTTGTCGCGCAGCGCCTTGGCGAACAGGTCGGCCACCTCGGTGGACCACAGGTACTGGTCCTCCAGGTAGATCAGCCGCCGGGCCCGCCGGACCGCCTTGGTGTAGCCGCGTGCCACCGTGCGCTCGCCGTCCGGGGCGAAGGAGTAGCGGGGCCGTACCGCCGGGTAGGTGCGCAGCACCTGGACGTGGTGCGGCCCGCAGGGCGGTGGGTCGGCCGGCTGCGGCGGCAGCGGGTCGGGTCGCAGGTCCGCGCCGCGCAGCCGGTCGCGCAGGTAGGCGAGGGGGTTCTCCGAATCCAGCGGCATCGGGTCGCTCCACCGCTCCCGGAAGGTGGTGTCCAGCGCGCCCACCGCCGGCCCCCGCACCGCGAGCTGCACGTCGTGCCAGGGCGGGTGGTCCCCGTAGCGGGTGGACATCTGCACCGCCTGCGGGTCGCCCCGGTGCGCGGCGTCGTCACGCCGGCTGTGGCACAGATCGATCCCGCCGGCGAAGGCGACGTCGCGTTCCGGCGCCCGTGGGTGCCGCAGCACCACCAGCTTCTGGTGGTGCGAGCCACCCCGGCGGACCCGCTGGTCGAGCAGCACCTCGCCGCCGGCGGCGGAGACCGTCTCGCTCAGGTTGCGGTTCTCCGCCTCGCTGTAGGCCAGCAGGTCGAGGTGGGAGCGCCAGATCAGGCCCTTGACCACCACGCCCCGCTGCGCGGCCCGCGCGAAGAGCTGCGCCACGGTCGGCCCGTCCGGGCGCAGCCGCTGGTCCGGGTCGCCCCGCCAGTCAGTGAAGAAGAGGTGGTCGCCGGCCTCCAGGGCCTCCACCTCGTCGACCAGCCGGTCGAAGTACGCGACACCGTGAATTAACGGCTCGGCAAGGTTACCGCTGGTCCAGACGGGTAACTCTGACACCGGGTTGGCGCGTTCGGCCGCGCTGAGGAACCAGTTGCGTGGTGCCACGTTCCAGCCCCCCGAGGTCGACAACGTCCTCACGGTAGGACCCACGTCGCGGGCCCGCATCCCGACCGGCACCCCGGTGACCCGGCCGGACGACCCCCGACAGCCCGCCCGAACACGACGCGACACCGAGGAGGCAACACCATGCCCGGCGAGACGACGAACTCCGCGAACGAGCACCGCGAGCCGGCGGTCGAGAGCGAGCGGGGTGCGCTGGTGACGGTGTTGCTCATGGTGATCCTGGGCGTCGCGGGCATATTCGCCGTCTCCTGACGCCGCGTCGCGCGACGCGCCGGTGGGCGCCGCCCGCCGTGGCCGGGGGCGCCCGCCGCCCGCCGTGGGCTCAGGGCCTCGGGGCCTGGCCGCCGGTGTGCGGCAGCCGCTCGGCGGGGACGACACCGAGCCGACCGGCCTTGAAGTCCTCGAACGCCTGGAGCAGCTCGTCGCGGGTGTTCATGACGAACGGGCCGTAGTGGGCCACCGGCTCCCGGATGGGCTCGCCGCCCATGATGTAGAGGTCCAGCGTCGGGGTGTGGCCGTCCTGGCTGGCGTCCGCGGCGAAGGTCAGCGCGTCGCCGGGGCCGTGCACGGCGAGCTGGCCCGTGTGCACCGGCCGCCCGTCGGTGCCCACCGTGCCCCGCCCGCCCAGCACGTAGACCAAAGCGTTGAAGTCCGGCCGCCACGGCAGGTCGACGCGCGCGCCCGGCTGCACGGTCACGTGGGTGATGGTGATCGGGGTGTGGGTGGAGCCCGGCCCCCGGTGCCCGGCGATCTCCCCGGCGATGACCCGGATCAGCGCGCCACCGTCGGGCGTGGTCAGCAGAGCCGCCTCCCGGCCACGGATGTCCTGGTAGCGGGGCGGGTTCATCTTGGCGGCCCGGGGCAGGTTGACCCAGAGCTGGGTGCCGTGGAACAGCCCGCCACTCATGACGAGGTGCTCCGGCGGCGCCTCGATGTGCAGCAGCCCGCTCGCGGCCGTCATCCACTGGGTGTCGCCGTTGGTGATCGTGCCGCCGCCGCCCTGCGAGTCCTGGTGGTCCATGATCCCGTCGATCATGTAGGTCACCGTCTCGAAGCCGCGGTGCGGGTGCCAGGCCGTGCCCCTCGGCTCGCCCGGGGCGTAGTCCACCTCGCCCATCTGGTCCAGGTGGATGAACGGGTCCAGCTCGCTCACCGGCACGCCGGCGAACGCCCGGCGGACCGGGAAGCCCTCGCCCTCGTAGCCGCTGGGCGCGGTGGTCAGCCGGCGGACCGGCCGGAACGCGGTGGACTCGTCGAGCCGGGGCAGGCGGGGCAGGACGAGCACGTTGTCGACGGTGATGGCGGGCATCGGGGACTCCTCAGCTGTGGGGGTGGGCGGTCGACGCGTCGCGGTCCGCGCGCAGGCGCCGGCCGAGTCGCTCGAAGATCCGGGTGAGGCAGGCGACCTCGGCGTCGTCGAGGTCGTCCATGAGGTGGGCGCGTACCGACCGCAGGTGGTGCGGGGCGGCCTCGCGCAGGGCCAGCAGCCCGGCAGCGGTGAGCACGGCCTCGCTGCCGCGGCGGTCGTCCGGACAGGACTCCCGGGCGACGAGGCCGCGCCGCTGCATCGTGGTGATCTGGTACGTCAGCCGGCTCGGGGAGAAGACCAGGCGGCTGGCCAGCTCGCCCATCCGCAGCCGCTGGCCCGGCGCCTCGGAGAGCAGGACGAGCACGTGGTAGTCGGCGAAGCTGAGCGCGCTGTCGGCGCGCAGGTCGTCCTCCAGCCGCGTGTAGAGCCGCTGGCTGGCCTCGATGTAGGCGCGCCAGGCGGCGAGGCGGGCACTGTCCAGGCTGTCGGTCACGCCACGACAGTAGCACTACTTCAAAATTTAACTAGTGCCGTGAGTGCCGTCACCTCACTTCTAGGGGATGGCCGTGCAGCTTTGAACGATGTGCGTGCGTGCCAGGTCGGGGCGCCGTCCGCTCGGGCGCCCCGACCCGGGCCGTCAGCGGCCGGGTGACGAGGCCGGCATGTGCATCCGGCCGAGGAGCTGCCGGGCCTGCTCGGCGAACTGCGCGTCGACGATCACGGCGTACTGGCCGGCGCGCAGCGAGCTGGCCGAGGTGAAGTCGCGGCGCCCGCCGGTCATCGCGTGTGCGACCGCGCCGAACACCGCTCCCCAGATCGCGCCGACGACCAGCCCGACCAGGATCACCGCGAGCCAGTTGCCGGCCGTGAAGATGCCGAACAGCAGCCCGATGAAGAGACCGAACCAGGCGCCCGTGCCGGCGCCCGCGAGGGCCGCCCGTCCGGTCGTCATCCGCCCGAGGACGGTCTCGACCAGGGTGAGGTTCGTGCCGACGATGGCGCTGTGTTCGACCGGGAACCGGTTGTCCGCCAGGTAGTCGACGACCCGCTGGGCGGACGGATAGTCCGGGTACGACCCGATCGTCACGGTGGGCGGGCCGGTCTCCGGGCCGTGCCCGTCCTGACCGGGGGCGCTGGGCCGGCCGGCGGGACCGGACGGCAGGGTGTCGGCGCCCGGCATCCCGGGCCGCCATGCCGAGGTGGGACTCGACGGTGTGGTCATGAGTTCCTCCTTCGTCGACCGCCCGCGTTCCCGCCGCCGTCGCGAGGTAACGCTCAGCGGGCGGCGGCGCGTAGGTACGCGGCGGTGGCCTCGTCGGCCGGGAAGAAGGACTCGATGGAGAGCTCCTCGACCGTCACGTCCAGCGGGGTGCCGAAGGTCGACACGGTGCTGAGGAAGGCCAGCTCGCCCGCCGGGTGACGCAGCCGCAGGGGCACCACCACGTCCCCGGCACGCGGCAGGCCGGCGTCCGGCTCGGCCGACCCGCCCGGATAGCCGCGCAGCTCGTCGTGCAGCGCGGTCAGCTCGGCGTCGGCGGTCAGCCCCAGGTGTCGGCGCAGCCGGCCGAGCAGGTGGGCCCGCCACTCGGTGAGGTTGGCGATCCGGGGCGCCATGCCCTCGGGGTGCAGGGTCAGCCGCAGCGCGTTGGCCGGCGGCCGGAGCAGGTGCCCGGCCACCCCCTCGGTGAGCAGCGGCAGGGCGGAGTTGCCGGCGACCAGGTTCCAGCGCCGGTCCACCGCGACGGCCGGGTACGGCTCGTGCGCCCGCAGGACCCGGCGTACCGCGTCGAGGACCCGGCGCAGCCCGGGGGAGTCCAGCGGGGCGTGGGAGTAGACCGGGGCGTACCCGGCGGCCAGCAGCAGCCGGTTGCGCTCCCGCAGCGGCACGTCGAGGTGCTCGGCCAACCGCAGGACCATCTCCCGGCTCGGCGCGGAGCGCCCGGTCTCCACGAAGCTGAGGTGCCGGGTGGAGACCTCCGCCTCGACCGCGAGGGCGAGCTGGCTGAGCCCGCGCCGCCTGCGCCACTGCCGCAGCAGCGTGCCGACCGGCGCCCGCCGCTGCTCCACCGCCGCGCTCACGCGCCGATCCTAGGCGCTGCCCCGGTGCCGCCCCGCCCGCCCGTGCGGGGCGGGCGGGGCGTCGGGGGTCAGGAGCAGGCGGTGCCGTTGAGCGTGAACCCGGTCGGGGCGGGCAGGGTGCCGCCCGGCCAGGTGCCCTGGAAGCCGATCGAGACCGTGCCGCCCGCGGGCAGGCCGGCGTTCCACGCGGCGTTGCGCACGGTGATCCGGTCGCCCGACTGGGTCCAGTCGCCGTTCCAGCCGTTGGTCAACCGGACCCCGGCACCGGGGGCGAAGGTGAGGGTCCAGCCGGTGAGCGCGGCGCCGTGGTTGGTCACCCGCAGTTCGGCGGTGAAGCCGCCGGACCACGAGTTCGGGGTGTACGACACCGCGCAGCCGCCGGCCGGCGGGGGAGTGGTCGCCGGAGGCGTCGTGGGCGGCGCGGTGGTCGGGGGCGCCGTCGTGGGCGGTGCGGTGGTCGGCGGCGCGGTGGTGGGGGCCGGGCCGGCGGCCACGGCCAGGTCGTACGCCCGCTGCGGCACGAACTGGCCGGCCGGCGCGATACACCCGTCGGCCTCGCCGGGCAGCTTCACCCACAGGTACGCGTCGATGGCGGAGTCGCCGGTCGCGGTGGTGCTCGGGGTGCCGATGGCCCGCCCGGCCGGGTCGCACCACTCGGAGCCGGCCGGCCCGTTGCCGTTGCGGCTGGTGTCGACGACCGCCCTGAGCCGGGACACCCCGGTGGCCGCGATGACGGCCTTGGCGTAGGCGACCTCGTCGGCGGTGCGCCGGTAGTTGGAGACGTTGAGCGAGATGCCGTCCGCGCTGTTGGCGACGTCCGCGCCGAGCAGCCGGGAGGCCGCCTCGCCGGGGGCGAGCCACGCCGAGTGCCCGATGTCGAAGTAGACCCGGGCGGCGGCGGAGCCGGCCTTGAGTTTCTTGCCGGCGTACGCCATGGAGGCCCTCGTCTCGGCCTGCTGGGCGGCGTTCTGGCAGCTGGTCATCAGTGGCAGCACGTCCGGTTCCAGCACGATGGTCGCCGGCCGCCCGGCCAGTCCGGCCGCCACCTGGTCGACCCAATGCCGGTAGGTGGCGTGGTCGGGGGCACCGCCGCCGCTCGCGCCGCTGCAGTCACGGTTGGGGATGTTGTAGACGACCAGGATCGGCACCTTGCCGGCGGCTGCCGCCGCCCCGACGAGGGCGTCGACCTCGGACCGTACGGTCGAGGTGTTGGTGCGGGTGAACCAGCGGCCCTGGGGGACGTTGGCGATCCGGTCGGAGATGACGGCGGCCCGGGGATCGCCGGGGTTGGCGGCGACCCAGGCCGCGGCGGCCGTGGCCGGGTCGACGTAGAACGCCGAGTCGGCGGCGACGGCGGCGGGAGCGCGGACGATGCCGACGGCGACGGTGGCGGCGACGGTGAGCGCGGCCGCGGCGGCGCCCGCCGCGGCGAGTGCGGGTCTACTTCTCACGGGACTCTCCCATTCCATCGAGGAGCACCGCTGGAAGCGCTCCCATATACCGCCGTCAAACTACGTGGTGATGACGGCGATGTGAAGGGGCCGCGTCGCCGTCGGCGACATTTCCCCCACCGGCGCGGCGCGAGGCGCGCCCGCCCGGGAGAATGGCGGGATGCGCCTGGTGATCACCGCGGACACCCACGTGCCGAAGCGGGCCAGGGATCTGCCGGAGCCGCTCTGGACGGCGGTCGACGCCGCCGACGTGGTGCTGCACGCGGGGGACTGGGTCGACGAGGCGCTGCTGGACGCCCTGGCCGCCCGGGCCCGCCGCCTCGTCGGGGTCTACGGCAACAACGACGGGCCGGCGCTGCGCGCCCGGCTGCCGGAGGTCGCCCGGGTCGAACTGCACGGACTGCGGGTCGCCGTCGTGCACGAGACCGGCCCGAAGGCCGGTCGGGAGAGCCGCTGCGCGGCCCGCTTCCCCGACGCCGACGTGCTGGTCTTCGGGCACTCGCACATCCCCTGGGACACGCTCGCCCCGGGCGGTCTGCGGTTGCTCAACCCGGGCTCGCCCACCGACCGCCGGGCCCAGCCGTACGCCACGTACCTGACGGCGCGGGTGGCGGCGGGCCGGCTCGACGAGGTCGAGCTGCACCGCCTGCCACCGCGCCGCCCGTCCGGTCACTGACCCCGGCCGGTCTCCTCCTGGAGCTGGTCGATCCGCTTCGAGGCCTCGGCCTTGGTGAGTCCCTCCGGCGGCTCCTCGCCGGCCTCCCGGGCCAGGGTCGCCAGGTAGGACTCCTGGGCGGCGGTCGGCGGTTCCTCGCCGGTGACCCACTCGTCCGGGTCCTTGATGGCGCCCTGCGGGTTGGCCTGGCTGCTGGTGCGGTCCGTCATGGTCTCCACCTTCCTTCGAACAGACGTGCCAATACCCCGCGCGGCCCCGATCCATGCGGCGCCCCGGCGCGTCGTCTCCCCGGGCGCGCCGCGCGGGCGACTCCGCCGCCCCGGCGACCCGGGCCCGCATACGATCACCGGGTGGGTGCGCGGCAGCGGGCGGGTGTGATCGTGGTCGGCGCGGGCATCGCCGGGGTGGCGTGCGCGACGGAGCTGGCCCGCGCGGGCATCCCGGTGGAGATCCGGGAGCGCGCCCGGGTGTCCGGCGGCCGGATGGCCAGCCGCCGCTTCGACGGCCGTCCCGCCGACCTCGGCGCGGCGTACTTCACGGTCGACGATCCGGACTTCGCGCAGGTGGCCGAAGGATGGCGGTCGGCCGGCCTGGCCCGCGAGTGGACCGACACCTTCGTCGCGTACGACGGCGCCGGTCGGCGCGAGGCGCCCGGCCCGATGCGCTGGGCGGCGACCCGGGGGCTGCGCTCGCTGGTGGAGCACCTGGCCCGGGACCTGCCGGTGACCGTGAACCGGCTCGTGATCGGCGTCGAACCGGGACCCGTGGTGGACGGGCGGGCCTGCGAGGCGGTGGCGCTCGCCATGCCGGGGCCGCAGGCGGCGCTGCTGCTCGCCCCGACCCTGGGCGCCGCCACCCGCGCCACCCAGGCCCAGCGCTGGTCGCCGTCGCTGGCGGCGGTGCTGCGCTTCCCGGCCCGCCGGTGGGCCGCCTTCCGGGGCGCCTTCGTCAACGACCACCCGGTGCTCAACCTCGTCTGCGACGACGGCGACCGACGCGGCGACGACGCGCCGGTGCTGGTCGCCCACACCACACCCGAGTACGCCGCCGGTCATCTCGCCCTGCCCACCGGGGCCGGGCCGGCGGTCGAGGAGGCCGTACGGGACCTGCTGGGGCTGCCCGAACCGGCGGAGCACGTGCACGTGCACCGCTGGACGTACGCGAAGCCGACCGCCGGGCCGGGCGGCACGTACCACCTTGACGCCGACAGCGTCGGGCTGGCCGGCGACGCCTTCGGCAAGCCCCGGGTGCAGAGCGCCTGGCGCTCCGGCCGCGACCTCGGCCGCGCCCTGGTCACCCGCCTGGGCGGCGGGTGAGGGCAGCCCTCGCGCGCACCGCCGGGCCGGGTCAGCTCGAGGCGGCGACGGGTTCGCCGGAGCGGCCCCGCTCGGACGGGTCGGAGGTGCGCTGTCCCGCCCGGTCCAGCAACTGCATCACCGGCGTCGCCGCGACGCCGTGCACCACCACCGAGACGATCACGACGAGGCCGACGGTCGCCCAGATCAGGTCCGCCTGGGGGAAGTCGGCCTTCGTCGTCGCGTACGCCACGTAGTAGAACGAGCCGACGCCCCGGATGCCGAACAGGGCGATCACCCAGTGCTCGGCCGGCCGGCCGGGCGCCCCCCGCAGCGACAGCCAGCCGATCAGCGGGCGGACCAGGAAGAGCAGCGCCAGCCCGACCGCGGCGGCCGGCCACGTCAGCGGGCCCAGCAGGCCGCCCACGACGGCGCCGCCGAAGAGCAGCAGCAACAGCACGGTGAGCAGCCGCTCGACCTGCTCGGCGAAGTCGTGCAGCACGGAGTGGAACTCGTGGGTGCGTTCGGCGGCCCGGATCGCCCGCGCCGCCACGAAGACCGCCAGGAAGCCGTACCCGCTGACGAGTTCCACCAGCCCGTACGCCAGGAACGTCGCGGCCAGCGCCAGGAAGCCCTCCGAGTGCCGGGCCAACCGCAGCTCGCTCGGGGCCCGGAAGAAGAGCTTGCCGAGCAGCCAGCCGACCAGCCAACCGCCCGCCACGCCCGCCCCGACCTTCCAGAGCACGTCCACGCCGAACCAGTGACCCAGCCAGTCCGCCGGGGCCAGGCTGGTGGTGGCGATGGCGATGGCCGCGTACACGAAGGGGAAGGCCAACCCGTCGTTGAGCCCGGCCTCCGAGGTGAGGGCGAAACGGACCTCGTCCTCGGAGTCCTCCACGTCGTTGGGCTCGCCGACCTGCACGTCGGCGGCGAGCACCGGGTCGGTCGGCGCGAGGGCCGCCGCGAGCAGCAGCGCGGCGGCCGGCACCAGCCCGGCCCACCACCAGCCGAGCAGCGCCACCGCCGCGATGCACAGCGGCATGGCGACGGCCAGCAGCCGCCACGTCGACGACCAGCGGCGCCAACTGAACGGCCGGTCGATCTTGAGACCGGCGCCCATCAGCGCCACGATGACGCCGATCTCGGTGAGGTGGGTGGCGACGTCCGGGTACGCGAGCGGATCGGGGTTCGGCAGCCCGACGGGGAGGGCGAAGACCAGCATGCCCAGCCCGAGGAACGCGATCGGCATGGACAGCGGCCGGCGCTCGAGCACCCGGGGCAGGATCCCCGCCAGCAGCGCGCCCAGACCGACCACCGCGAACGCCACGTCTACCGGCTCCACGACCCCACCTCTCCGCCTCGCCCACGGCGTGCGGGCAGGTGGTGCAGTTCCTTGCCCCCGGAGGACTTCTCGTATTCCTGTCCGGAGCGACGGAACCGGCGCCGGTCACCTCACCCGGGCGACCGGCGAGTCGTCGAGGGCGGCGAGCAGCGCGGCGGGGTCCTCGTAGACGGCCACCGCGCCGGCCCCGGCCAGCTCGCCCCGGCTGGTGCCGCCGCAGGTCAGCCCCACACAGGGCACGTCCAGTTCGCCGGCGGCGGCGACGTCCCACACCGAGTCGCCGACGAAGACCACCCGTTCGGCGGCGAGCCCGGACTGCTCCAGCGCGGCGACCAGGATGTCCGGCGCCGGCTTGCTCTCCCGCGCGTCCGCCGAGCTGGTGATCGTGTGGATCACGTCGTCGGCGGCCAGCGCCCGGCGTAGCGCGGCCACCTCGTGCTCGGCGGCGGAGGTGGCGAGCACGACCCGTAGCCCCCGCTCCGCGCAGGCCCGCAGCAGGTCGGCGGCGCGGGGCAGCGGGACCAGCCGCTCCCAGTACTCGGCGAAGAGGGTGTCGTGGGCGTCGCGCAGCTTCCGGTCCGCGCCGCGGTCGCGCTCAGGGCCGAGCAGGTGGTCGAGCAGCTTGTCCGAGCCCATCCCGATGGCGCGGTGGATCGTCGCCATGGGCGGGGGCCGGTCGAGCTGGCGAAGCGCCTCCCACCAGCTCACGGTGTGCAGGTAGGTGGTGTCGACCAGGGTGCCGTCCACGTCGAAGAGGACACCGGCGGGCTTGTCGGTGGGCATGACCTCCTCCTACCCCCTCCGGACGGGGCTGACGCCGCTCACCCGGACGGGACCAGGATCTCGAACCAGACCGTCGAGCCGCGTACGGTCGGGTCCGTCCCCCAGGCGTCGCTCAGCTCCTCGATCAGCCCCAGCCCCCGACCACGGCTGCTGAGCGTGTCGGTCTGCGCGCGGGTCACCGTGCCCCGGGTGCCCGAGTCGGCGACCGACACCAGCAGCCGCTCCGGGCTGAGGTCGATCTCCACCCGGGCGGCGGTGCCCGCGTGCAGCAGGGCGTTGGTGGTCAGCTCGCTGGTGCAGAGCACGGCCGCGCCGATGATCGACTCGGGCACCTGCCACTCCGTGAGCTGCCCGGTCATCCAGTGCCGCACCCGGCTCGGCGCCGTCGGCTCGGCCGGCACCTCCATGCTCGCCGACCGCGACGGCCGCAGCGCGTACTCCACCGCCAGCACGGCGACGTCGTCCTCGGTGGCACCGGGCACCGCCGCGGTGGCCACCGCGCACAGCGCGCGGGGGTCGCCGCTGCCCGCGCCCGCGACGGCGGCGGCCAGGGCGTCCAGGCCGGCCGTCAGGTCCTGCCAGCGCCGCTCCACCACCCCGTCGCTGAACAGCAGCAGCGTGTCGCCCGGGGCGAAGCGCACCGTGGCCGTCGGTGGCCGGCAGCCCAGGCCCAGGGGGGCGCCCGCGGGCAGGTCGAGGTACTCGGCGACCGGCTCGCCGTCGGAGGCGCACCGGCGGATCAGCGGCGCGGGGTGACCGGCGCTGGCCAGGGTGAGCCGCTGCCGGTCGGCGTCGACGACACCGAAGACCACCGTGACGAAGAGCTCGTGGGTGTCGCCCTCGGCACCCAGGCTGGTGACCAGCCGGTCGAGCCCGGCCAGCACGGCGTCCGGGCGGGGATCGGCCAGCGCCAGCGCCCGCAGCGCCGCGCGCACCTGACCCATCCGGGCCGCGGCCTGCACGTCGTGGCCGGCGACGTCGCCGAGCACGATGCCCAGACCGCCGTCGGGCAGCAGGAAGGCGTCGTAGAAGTCCCCGCCGGCGGCGTTGCCGTCGACGCCCGGGTCGTAGCGGGCGGCGATCCGCATCCGGGGCAGGTCGGGCAGGTGCTCCGGCAGCATGCTGCGTTGCAGCAGCTGGGCGGTGCCGTGCTGGGTCTCGAACCGGCGGGCCCGCTCGGCGGCCTGGCCGACCAGCTCGGCGGAGGCGGCCAGCAGCGCGCGCCGCGCGGCCGACCAGACGTGCGGGACCTGGTAGCCGACCGTCAACCCGCCGCGCACCACCGACGCCCGCAGCGGCACCGCCGCGAGCGAGCGGACCTTCTGGTCGTGCCGGTCCACCGCGGTCTCCCGCAGCGGCTGGCCGTCGTCGACGAAGTGCGGCACCCCGCTGCGGGCGGCGGCCACCACCGGCCCCTGCGAGTCCGGCGGAATGCGTCGCCACAGCGGGGGCAGCCGCTCGTCGGCCTCGTCCATCAGCTCGCCCCGGACGCGCCGGACCATCCGCCAGCCGCCGCCGCCCTCGTCGACGGCGAACGTGACCCGGTCGGCGTCGAACGCGGTGATCGCGTAGCGCAGCGCGACCCGGGCCACGTCGTCCAGGGTGAGGGTGCCGGCGAGCGCCGCGGCGAAGTCGCTGAGGCTCTGCAACTGCTGGGTGACCTGGGTGGTCTCCGCGGCCACGGTCAGCACGCCGACGATCCGCCCGGCGCTGTCGCGCACGGGGGAGTAGCCCCGGGTGAAGACGGACTGCTCGACCAGGCCGGGGCCACGGTGCAGCGGAAGGGTCGTCTCCTTCTCCAGGAACGGCTCCCCGGAGCGGTAGGTGTGCTCGATGGCGTCGCCGACGCCGGGCAGCGGCCAGGACTCGGCGAACACCTCGGCCGCCGGCCGCCCCACCGCGTCGGGGTGCCGGTCACCGATGAGGTCGGCGTACGCGTCGTTGTAGACCAGCAGGTGCTCGTCGCCCAGCGTGAGGGCCATCGGTACGGGCGAGGCGAGGAGCAACTCGGCGGCGGCGCGGACCGCCGGGTCCCATGCGCGCCACGGGCCCAACGGGGTGCCGCCCCAGTCGTGGCGCAGGACGGTGGCCGCCGTGTGTGACACGGAGGGTGTTCCCGAGACCGGGGCTGGGGGGTTCGGGACCCGTCCGACCGTTCCTGGCATGACCGCAGCCTAGCCGCAGCCCCTACCGGCCGTTTCCGATCATGCCGCGCGCGTCCCCGGGGCTGGACGTTCGGGCAGGTCAGGGCGGATCTGCGGTGACATGTCGGGAAAAACTCGGGGAGCGGTACGGCGTGCCGCGTCGGTGACCGGGTATGCGCCCGGCGCAGTCCATGCGACAGGAGGGACATCATGCCGGATAGCCTCGCGGTCAGGCAGGTCGACATCGGCGACGCCGTGGCCGACATGTGGAGGTCGGTGCTGCTGTTCATACCGCGGGCCATCGCGTTCATCGCGATCCTCGTGGTCGGATGGCTCATCGCCAAGGCCGTGCTCAAGATCGTCGACGCGGCGCTGGAACGGGTCGGTTTCGACAGAGCGGTGGAACGGGGCGGCATCAAACGCGCGCTGGAACGCACCAGGTACGACGCCAGTGACATCCTGGCGAAGCTCGCGTACTACGCGGTGCTGCTGTTCACCCTGCAGTTCGCCTTCGGGGTGTGGGGACCCAACGCGATCAGTGACCTGATCGGCGGCGTGGTCGCCTGGCTGCCACGCGCCTTCGTGGCGATCGTCATCATCGTCGTGGCCGCCGCGATCGCCAGCGCCGTCCGCGACATCGTCACCGGGGCACTGGGCGGCCTCTCGTACGGCAAGATCCTCGCCGACCTGACGGCGATCTTCATCATCGCGCTGGGTGTCATCGCCGCGCTGAACCAGGTCGGCATCGCCACGGCGGTGACCACGCCGGTGCTGGTGGCGGTGCTCGCCACGGTGGCCGGCATCCTGATCGTCGGCGTCGGCGGCGGTCTGGTGCGGCCCATGCAGAACCGTTGGGAGGGCTGGCTGAACCGGATGGCCGAGGAGTCGCGGGCGGTGCAGGAGCACCGTCGGGCCCGGGAGGCCGGCCAGGTCGACGTCGGCCGGCAGATGGCCGACCGTACGGCGGCCGAGCGCACCGAGGTCATGCCGCGCGGGCAGGAGTCCGCGACGGCCGGCGGGCGCGGCACCTACCAGTCGGGGAACGCGGGTGACGAGACCCAGCAGTTCCGCCGCTGACCGGTGAGGCGCGACGGGGAGGGGTGTCCGCGGACCGCGGGCGCCCCTCCGGCGTGTCGGGCCGTCGGTCAGGCCAGCGGGAGCGGGGCGGGCGCCGGGGTGCCCAGCGAGCGGGTCAGCGCGCAGACCGCGAGCAGCCGGGTGAGCAGCCAGTCCGGCGCGGACCAGTCGACCGGCGCCACCGGGGGCTGCCAGCCGTGCTCCAGCGCGGCGGCGCGTACGCCCTCCGCGTAGCCGGCGAGCGCGGCGGCGCTCAGCGGCCGGCGGTCGCCGTCCAGGCTCTCCCGTACCGCCGCGGCGTGCTGGTCGACCAGGGCCAGCAGGCCCGGACGCGCGGCGGCGGCGGCCAGCCCCTCGGCGCCGACGGAGGCGGACAGGAGGGCGAGGGTGGATCGCGCCGAGCTGGCGGCGGAACGGGCCTCGACCCGGGTGAACGGCACACGCATGGTGACCGAGGCTATCCGGCCACGACCGGGGTCGACCTCGGCCGGTCGGCGGGTTTTTGACCCTCCCCCGAACGGTCAACCGCCCACGGGGGATTGAGTCGGCCCGGGCGGGGCAGGAGGAGAACCGCCCCGCGGGGGCGAAGTCGACACCTGGAGGAACGGATGGAACGACACGGGGACGGGCCGGACGAGCGGCACCGCAGGCCGGCCGGGGTCAGCGACGAGACGGTGGCGGCGCTGGGCAAGCTCAGCGAGGCGCTGGAGTGCGTCGAGCGGGTGCGCGGTCACCTCTACTCGCTGCACCAGCTCGTGGGGCACGCCGACCTGATGCTCGACGACGCCGTGGAGATGTTCCGCGCCGCCGGGCACGACCGCATCGCCGACCGCATCGACGCCGACCTGCTGGGTCGCAACGTCATCGCCGGGCGGTGGACGTTCCAGATCGTCGAGGACTTCGACGACGGCTACTACGCCCTCTTCCGCGACCTCGACCGGGCCGCCCGCGAGGAGCTGGTCGGCGGCCGCCGGCACCTCTACGAGGCGGAGATGAAGGAGCGGCGGCGCACCCGGGGCCTGCCCGGGCACGAGGCGCGCCCCGCCGGCGAGGGCTGAACCGACCCCGGAGGGCCGTCAGTCCGTGGGGCGGGCGTCCGCCGGGCGGCGCCGGGCCGCGTCGTCGGCGATGATCACGGTCGCCACCATCAGCGCCACGCAGAGGCTGAACAACCAGGAGTCGTCCGAGACCAGCTTGGCGGAGACGGGAGCCTGGAGCGCGGCGAGGAGAAAGCCGAGCCATGCCAGGCGGCGCTGACGCGTGGAGAGGATGCCGGAGCCCTGATGCATCCCGAAAGTCTTGCGCGTGACCCGGGCCTTGCCGTCAGCCGAACGGCCGATTCTGGATGAGCTGTCCGTTTCACCACCCGTCCGGACCGTAATCTTCGTCCCACCGGGGGACGCGGACTGGCGCCGCCGCCGACTCCGGGCAGGATGGTCCTTCGTGTCCACCGCCCCGCCCCGCGCCTCGCTGCTCCTGCTGGCCTACCTCGCGTTCGTCAGCCTCGGCCTGCCCGACGGCCTGATCGGCGTGGGCTGGCCCTCGATCCGGGCCGACTTCGGCGTACCCACCGAGGCCGTCGGCCTCGTGCTCACGGCGGGCACGGCCGGCTACCTGACCTCCAGCGTGCTGGCCGGCTTCACGCTGGCCCGGCTCGGCGTCGGCTGGCTGCTCGCCGGCAGCACGCTGCTGGCCAGCCTCGCGCTCACCGGTTACGCGCTGACCCCCGGGCTGATCCTGATGGTGGGCTGCGCGCTGGTGCTCGGTCTGGGCTCCGGCGCGATCGACTCCGGCCTGAACGCGTACGCGGCGGGTGCCTTCGGACCCCGGCACATGAACTGGATGCACGCGTTCTTCGGTCTCGGCGTGGCGCTCGGGCCGCTCATCATGACCGGCGCGCTCAGCGCCGGGCTCTCCTGGCGCTGGGGCTACGGCCTGGTCGCCGGGGCACAGCTCGCGCTGGCCGCCGCGTTCGCGCTCACCGTCCGCGCCTGGCGGGACCGCACCCCGGCCCGGGGGTCCGCGGGGCCCGCGACGGGGGAGGCCGCCGTCGCCCCGCCGGCCGTCACCCGGGTACGCGAGACGTTGCGCCTGCCGGCGGTCTGGCTCGGCGCGGCGGCCTTCGCCGTCTACGTGGCCATCGAGGTGGCCGCCGGGCTCTGGGCGTTCCTGCTGCTCACCGAGGGGCGTGGCCTCGGCGCGGCCGTCGCCGGCGTCTGCGTCTCGGGCTACTGGGGGAGCCTCTTCGTCGGGCGCGTGGTGCAGGGCGTGGTGGCCGAGCGGCTGGGCGCGGCGACGGTGCTGCGGGGCAGCCTGGTCGGGATGGCGCTCGGCGCGGTCCTGATCGCGTTGCCCGCACCGGCCTGGGTCGCCGTGGCGGGGCTGTTCGTCGTCGGCTTCGCCGCCGCCCCGGTCTTCCCGCTGCTCACGCTCACCACCGCCGAGCGGGTCGGTACGGCGCACGCCGACCGGACCATCGGACTCCAGATCGCCGCGGCCGGGCTGGGCGGCGCGCTGGTGCCGGCCGGGATCGGGGTGCTGCTCGGCAACACGTCGGTCGAGCTGCTCGGGCCGGCGCTGGTCGTGCTCGCGCTGGGCCTGATCGCCCTGCACGCGGCCGGCACCCGCCGACCGGCGTCCGGCTGAGCGTGGCGGGGCCACGGTCCGTTCCATGACCGTGGCCGGCCGCGCCCGACCTCGACGGCCGGCGCGCCTTCCACGTCTTCCGCCGGCCGGCCCGCCCGCCGCACGGCGCGGCTCACATCGTGTCGGGCCCGGTCCGCCCCGTCGTCGAGGGCCGGTACGCGCGGTCCGGGTCCGTCGGCTCGCGGCCCGCTCCGGCGGCCTGCCCACCCCGGTCCACCGCCTCCGGGCCGTGGCCGAAGGCCGCCTCCTCGCCGGCGTCGTTCGCCGTCACGTCGTCGGCCTGGCCGTCCAGCGTCGACCGCGCCACGGCCCGGTCCAGTTCCCGCAGGGGAGTGCGTTCCTCGTCCCGCCACACCTTGTCGTCGTCCGTCATGCCCATCGCGGTACCCCGGCCCGGTGCACGCAAACGACGATGGCCGCCGGAGAGCCGGCGGCCATCGGATGTTCTTTCGGGGGGAGGGAGATCAGGGCTGCGGCCGGTCGACCTTGCCGCGCCAGGCGCCAGTCTCCTGACCGCGGCGCTCGATGAACTGCTTGAACCGCTCCAGGTCGCCCTTCGCGCGCCGGTCGACGATGCCGAGCTTGTCGCCGGCCTGCTCGACCACGCCGTGCGGTTCGAACTCGAGCTGGAGCGTGACCCGGGTGGTCTCCGGGTCCAGCCGGTGGAAGGTGACCACGCCGGCCTGCTGGGTGCCGCCCGTCGAACGCCAGGCGACCCGCTCGTCCGGAAGCTGCTCGGTGATCTCGGCGTCGAACTCCCGTTTCACCCCGGCGATCTCCACCGTCCAGTGGGTCATCGTGTCGGTCAGCTGCCGGACCTCCTGCACCCCCTCCATGAACTGGGGGAAGTCCTCGAACTGGGTCCACTGGTCGTACGCGGTGCGCACCGGGACGGAGACGTCCACGTGTTCGGTAACGCCACTCATCAGCCATCCTCCTTCGTCCACCGGTGACGGGCCGGATCGTGCGGGGATCCGGTCACCAGCGGGTCGTCTCGTTCTTGTGGCCGAGCGCCGCCCACACCTCGGAGACCGTCTGGTAGCGGGTGCCCTCGGGCAGCCGCTCCAGTTCGGCGACGATGTCCGCCGGCGCCTCGTTGTCCCGCGCGTTGGCGATCAGCGTCTCCCGGTCACCGGGCAGGGCGGTCATCGTGATGAACCGTCCGAGCCGGCTGCGTCGTTCGACGTCCTCGGAGCTCATCCCCTTGGGCGCGCCCGTACGCAGGTCGCCGGCCGGGGCCGTGGTCGGTTCCGGCTGGTCCTCACCCGCCGGCTCCGGCACACGGGACTCGTCGACCCGTGAGCCACCGGTCCCCGGCCCCTGCACGAGGCCGCTGACCTCCCGGCTCATCTGCTCGTCGACCCTCGGTCCGTGCTTGCTGCTGCCACGTTCCATGCCTTCTGCGCTACCCGGTGGCACCGCCGGTAAACGGTGCGGCGCGGCTCCTTGGCGCGGGCGGCGACGGTGAGGGCCGGTAAACCCGTCGCGGGTCACGTGGTGGCGGGCGTCTTCGGGGGCAGGACGGGCTCCTCGGCGTCCGGCTCGCCGGCCTGGAGCACCCGGCCGCGCTGAAGTTCCGCGTTGATCTGCACGCCGAGCATCAGCGCCGAGTTGGACAGGTAGAGCCAGACCAGGAACGCGATCACGGCCCCCAGGCTGCCGTACGTGGCGTCGTACGAGCCGAAGTTGGCCACGTACAGGCCGAAGCCGAAGGAGGCGAGGGCCCAGGCGACCAGGGCGACCGCGCCGCCCGGGGTGAGCCAGCGGAACCGGGGCTGCCGGACGTTGGGCGCGATCCAGAACAACAGGCTCAGCAGCACCATCATGATCAGCGCGAGCACGGGCCACTTGGCGACGCTCCACGCCGTACGCGCCAGCCCGCCGGCGTTGACCAGGTCGCCCACGGCGTCGGTGACCGGCCCGCTGACGATCAGCCCGGTGGCGACGACCGCCAGCAGCACCAGCGAGACCCCCGCCAGGCCGATCTGCATCGGTCGCAGCTTCCAGACCGGCCGCCCCTCCTCGACCCCGTAGACGGCGTTGGAGGCCCGGGTGAACGCCCCGATGAAGCCGGAGGCCGACCAGAGGGCGCCGAGCAGACCGAAACTCAGCAGCACGCTGGCCGAGTCGTTCTGGTCCACCACACCCCGTACGACGCCGACGAAGCCCTCGTTGGCCACCACCGAACCGGCGCCCATGTCCCGGGCCAGGTCCAGCACGGTGTCGACGGTCTGCTCGCCGTTGGACACCAGCCCGACCAGGGCGACCACCACGATCGTGGACGGGAAGAGCGCGAGCACCCCGTAGTAGGTGAGCGCGGCGGCCCAGTCCGCGCAGTTGTCCTTCACGAAGTTGCGCACGCTGCGTACCAGCACCCCGCGCCACGTCCGCCAGCTCAGCTGGCGTACCCGGCGGGGCATCCGCGGTCGCCGCTCCTCGGTGGGCGCCGCGCCGGGTTCCGTCGTCGTCATGCCCGCTCCCTGTGCCCGGCCCCGGATGACCCGGTGCATCCGGCGTCGCCTGGCCCCGCCGGTACCCGTGGCCGGAAATCGACAAACCCGACCACCCGGTTTGCCGACCGGGCGCGGGGGAACGGTCAACCGGGAACCCACGACGCGGAGGAGGACGAGATGCCCGGGCGCGAGGTACTGCCCAGCACGCTGCGACGCTCCCCCAAGAAGGCGCAGCGCACCTGGGAGAAGACGCACGACTCGGCCGTGGAGACCTACGGCGAGGGGGAGCGGGCCCACCGCACCGCCTTCGCGGCCGTCAAGCACGAGTTCGAGAAGGTCGGCGACCACTGGGAGCCCAAGGGCCGCAAGGGACCGAGCGACCGCCAGGCGGCCGGCGGCGGACCGGAGCGCCGGGCACCCACGGCCGGCGGGGTGGACGCCAACGCCACCAAGGACCACCTGATGAAGGTGGCCCGCAAGCTGGACGTCCCCGGTCGTTCGACGATGACGAAGCCGGAACTCGTCAAGGCCATCGAGAAGGCGAACAACCGCCAGACCGCCAAGGCCCGCGGCCGCTGAGCCCACCTTTCGGGTACGCGACGCAGGGGCTGTCCGGCGCGGACGGCCCCTGCGCGTGTCTCAAGAGCCCCTGCGTGTGCCTCACCAGTGCCCGCCGCCGGGCGCCTCGATGTGGACCGCCTTCGTCGCGGTGAACTCGTCCAGCAGCTCCGGTCCGTAGCCGAAGCCGTGCCCGCTGCCCCGGCGCGGGTGCGCGGCGCCGCCCGGCGCCCCGCCGAATACGGCGTTGACCTTCACCGTGCCCACGGGCAGCTCCCGCCAGGCGCGCTGGGCGTGGCTCATCGACCCGGTCAGCACCGTCGCGGCCAGCCCGTACGGGGAGTCGGCGGCGCACCGCAGCGCCTCGGAGAACGAGTCGACGGTGACGATCGGGGCGACCGGCCCGAACGTCTCCTCCCGCACCACCGTCATCTCGTGCCGACAGTCGCTCAGCACGGTCGCCGGGTAGAACGACCCGGGGCCGTCGGGCAGCCTGCCGCCGGTACGGATCCGCGCGCCCTGGGCCACGGCCGCGGTCACCTGCCCGTGCACGTGGTCGCGGTGCCGCCGGTCCACCAGCGGCCCCAGCTCGGTGTCCGGGTCGCCGCCGGGGCCCGTACGCAGCCGCTCGGCCCGCTCCACCAGCGCGTGCGTGAAGTCCTCCGCGACGTCGCGGTGCACGTAGATCCGCTCCACCGCGACGCAGATCTGCCCCGCGTTGGCGAACGCCCCGAGCGCCGCCTGCCCGGCCGCCCACACCGGGTCGACGTCGCCGTCCACGACGAGCGGGTCGCTGCCGCCGTTCTCCAGCAGCACCTTCGCCCCGGTCCGCGCCGCCGCGGCCGCGATGGCCCGCCCGGTGGCGGTGGAGCCGACGTGGGCGACGACGTCCACCTGCTGCGCGGCCAGCGCCGCGCCGACCTCCGGACCCCCGGTCAGCAGCGACAGCACCCCGGGCGGCAGCGCCGAGTCCAGCGCCTTCGCCAGCAGCCAGCCGGTCGCCGGAGCGCGCTCGCTCGGCTTGTGCAGCACCACGTTGCCGGTGACCAGGGCCGCGCCGAGCAGCCCGCAGGAGACCGCCACCGGATCGTTCCACGGGGTGATCGCGGCGACCACTCCGCGTGGCTGCGGCGTCATGAAGTCGAGGGCGTGGGTGCCGCCGTGCAGGGTCCGCCCGCCGCGCACGGGGGCCAGCTCCGCGTACTGTCGCAGCGTGCCGATCCCCGCCTCCACGCCGCCCCGGGCGTCCGACAGGGGCTTGCCCATCTCGGCGGTCGTCGCCCGGGCCAGGTCGTCGGCGACCGCCGCCACGGCGTCCGCCGCCCGATGCAGGGCCGCCGCCCGTTCCGCGGGCGCGGTCGCCGCCCACTCCGCCGCGGCGCCGCGCGTCGCCTCCACCGCCTTGCCGACCTCGTCGGCCGTCGCCACCGGCGCCGAGCTGACCGGGGAGCCGTCGGCCGGATCGTGTACGACCAGCTCGCCACCCTCGCCGCCCGCGCCCCACACTCCGCCAATGAGCTGCGCAACCGTGTACATGGCAGTGCATGCCCCGGTCCCGGCGCGGCAAACGCGTTTCGCCCGGTTGCTGGCCGGGTAGGCGGATCGGATGAGTTCCCCCGGCGCGGAGAGCGCGGACGCCGTCGTCGTCGGAGCCGGACACAACGGTCTGGTCGCCGCCAACCTGCTGGCCGACGCCGGTTGGGACGTGCTGGTGCTGGAGGCCACGGCCACGCCGGGCGGGGCGGTGCGCTCGGCCGAGGTGACGGCTCCCGGCTACCTGAGCGACCTCTACAGCTCCTTCTACCCGCTCGGCTACGCCTCGCCGGTGTTGCGCGGGCTGGAGCTCGACCGTTACGGGCTGCGCTGGCGGCACTCCCCGGACGTGCTGGCCCACCTGCTGCCCGACGGCCGGGCGGCGGTGCTCAACCGCGACCCGGAGGCCACGGCGGCGTCGCTGGAGGCGTTCGCGCCGGGCGACGGCAAGCGCTGGCTGCACGCGTACGACGACTGGCGCCAGGTGGCCGAGCCGATGCTGGAGACCATCACCACGCCGTTTCCGCCGGTGCGAGGGGGCCTAAGCCTGCTGCGCCGGCTGCGGGTGTCCGGGGCGCTGCGCCTGGCCCGGCGGCTGGTGGTGCCGGTACGCAAGCTCGGCGACGAACTCTTCGAGGGCGAGGGCGGCCCGGCGTTGCTGGCCGGCTGCGCCCTGCACACCGACCTGTCACCCGAGGAGGCCGGCTCGGGCGTGTACGGCTGGCTGCTCGCCATGCTCGGCCAGCAGGTCGGCTGGCCGGTGCCAGACGGCGGCGCGCAGAAGATCACCGACGCGCTGGTGGCCCGGCTGACCGAGCGCGGCGGCCGGATCCTCTACGGCGCACACGTCGACCGGGTGCTGACCGCGCGCGGCCGGGCGATGGGCGTGCGTACCGTCGGCGGCACCCTGTGGCGGGCGCGCCGGGCGGTGCTCGCCGACGTCCCCGCGCCCGCGCTCTACCTGGACCTGGTCGGCGCGGCGGCGCTGCCGCCCCGGCTGGTGGAGGACCTGGCGCACTTCCGCTGGGACGGCTCGACGCTGAAGGTGGACTGGGCGCTGTCGGCCCCCGTGCCGTGGACCAACCGGGCGGTCGCCACCGCCGGCACGGTGCACCTCGGCGCGGACCTGGACGGGCTCACCAGCTACGCCGCCGCGTTGGCCCGCAAGGAGATTCCGCGCGACCCGTTCCTGCTGCTCGGGCAGATGTCGGTGGCCGACCCGAGCCACTCGCCGCCGGGCACCGAGTCGCTGTGGTCGTACACCCACCTGCCGTTCCGCCGGCAGTGGCGGGCCGAGGACATCGCCGCGCACGTCGAGCGGATGGAGCAGGTGCTGGAGGAGGCCACGCCGGGCTTCCGCAGCCTTGTCATCGGGCGACACGTGGCCGGGCCGGCCGACCTGGAGGCGGGCGACCCGAGCCTGGTCGGCGGCGCGTTGGGCGGCGGTACCGCCGCCGCGTACCAGCAGCTGTTCCTGCGCCCGATCCCCGGCCTGGGCCGCGCGGACACCCCGGTGGACCGGCTCTTCCTGGCCAGCGCGTCGGCGCACCCGGGCGGCGGCGTGCACGGCGCGCCCGGCGCGAACGCCGCCCGCGCCGCCCTGGCCCGCGACCGCGCCCTCACCGGCCCGCTGTACGCGGCCGGGATCGACGCGGCGCACCGCGCCGTCTACCGCTGACGCCAGCGGCGCGCCGACCCACGCTGCGCCGCCGCTCCAGTCGGATGACGACCCGGCGGGGAGTGCCGTCCTCGGCCTCCCCGCCTGTCCTCGGTCGGTCCCGCGAGCCTCGGCCTCCTCGGCCTCCTCGGCCTCCCCGCCGGCCTGCCCGGTCCCGCCAGCCTTCTCTGCCTGTCTCGCCAGTTCCAGGGGTGCCGTCGGCCTCGTCGGCCTCCCCGGGGGCCCCTCTGGTCCTTCTCCATCGCGAGATCCGAACCTGGTCGAGGCGAACCGGGGCTTCTCGCGATCGCCGATCGCCTTCGACGGCATCTGCGTGCGTAGGTCCGGCCAGCCGCCCGGTGCGCGGAGAAGTTTCTGGTACCAAGCAGCTCTTGGACACGCGTTGGATACGCAGGGTGAGGGCTTGACGGACGGCGGGGGACCCTCGCTCCGCCCTTTGCTCTGCAGCCACATACGCAACGGTTACCGAGGGTGATCGTCAATCGACTGCGCGCCCGCGACGACGATTGCATAGCGCCAGTTCAGCGGGCTGGCGCGTCCATGGCTGCAGAGCAAAGGGCCGACGGGACGGTCCGGAGCTTCCAGGCGGGGGCTACTTAGAGTCAGATTACGCGTGGTAATCGCATGCTCAGTGATCAGATGGCCGGGGTGGGGTGCCTGAGGTCGTTCGCCAGCCGCCGCGCCCGCCCCGCCCGCCGCGCCGCATCCGCCGCCCCGCCCGCCGCGCCGCACCCGCCCCGCCCGCCGTGTCGCGACCGCGACCGCCGCGACCAGCCGACGGCCTTGCCGCCGCGCCCGCCGTGCGGCGAGCGCGCTTGCCGATTCGCGGTACGCCTAGGCCGCGCTCGCTGATCCGCTGCCGTGGGTCGAGGCCACGTGTCATTCGATCCGCCCGCCGTGAAGGCCCCGGCCCTGCCGCCTCGCCTCACTGCCGGCCTCGCCGCCCCACGTGCCCTGCCCGCAGCCGGACCGGGCGCGTGGGCCAGGCTCGCCCGAGCCGCCCCGCCAGCCTGGGGTGGGGCAAGGCCGTGAGGCGGCAGGGCCGGGGCGGCGGCCGTGGCGGGCCGGGCCTGGCCGGCGGAAGCAGGCAGGGCAGGGCGACGGACAGGCAGGGCGACGGACAGGCGGGGAAGGACTGGCGGGGAAGGGCAGGGCGGAGGACGGGACAGGGCAGGGCTGAGCCACGGGGCAGGGTGGGGCGGCGGCGGACCGCAGCGACCGGAGGAGCCCGGGGCCGGAGGGAGCCCGGGGCCGGAGGGCCGCAGGCTCCGGGCGGGGTCAGGGTTCGATGTTGCGGTGCTTGCTGCGCAGCTTGAACGGCATCAGCGCGCTCTCGATCTTGGTTGCGGTGGTCATCTTGGAGGCGCCGTCACGCCGCTCCTCGAAGCGGATCGGCACCTCCAGGATGGTGTGTCCCAGCTTGGTGGCCAGGTAGTGCATTTCCACCTGGAAGCTGTAGCCGTTGGACTGCACCCGCTCCAGGCCGATGTCGCGCAGCGCGTCCGCCCGCCAGATCTTGAAACCGGCGGTGAGGTCGCGGATCCGGACCCGTAGCAGCGTGTGCACGTACAGGTTGGCCCAGCCGCTGAGCGCCCGTCGGTACAGCGGCCAGTTCTCGTCCAGCTCGCCGCCGGGTACGTAGCGGGAGCCGATCACCACGCCGGCCTGGGTGGAGAGCAGCGCGCCGAGCATGCCCGGCAGCGCCTCCGGCGGGTGCGACAGGTCGGCGTCCATCTGCGCCACGTACTCGGCACCGCCGTCGAGGGCACGCCCGATGCCGTCCACGTACGCCCGGCCCAGGCCCTCCTTGCCGGCCCGGTGCACGACCTCGACCCGGTCGGGGTGCTCGATGGCCAGCTTGTCGGCCACCTCACCCGTGCCGTCCGGCGAGTTGTCGTCGGCGACCAGGATCTTCAGGCCCGGCAGCGGCAGGGCCAGCAGCCGCTCGACCAGCACCGGGAGGTTGCCCGCCTCGTTGTAGGTGGGAACCACGACGGTCAGGCGTGCGTCCCGCCACGGCACGGGCAACTGCACGGGTTCGATCATGTCGGACATCCTCGGTCGGCGGACAGGGCTCCCTGAGAGCGTAGCCAGTTGCCACATCCGGGTCGAAAAGGCCACCCCTACCGCCCCGTCTTCCCGCCCCTGGAGAGGACGGATCCGGGTCAGCGGAGGCGTCGGGCGAGCGCCGTGAGGGCCACCGTCAACCCCGCCAGGGCGATGCCGGAGACGGCCGGTTTGTGCGTACCGACCCACAGGGCGGCCGAGCGGCCGTGGGCCCGGTCGGTGAAGACGCCCTCCGCGCCCCGGTCCCGTTCGTCGTCGCCGGGGCTGTCCAGGTTGTCCCGCCAGGTGGCCGGATCGATCGGGGTCTCGGTCTGCTGACTGTCGTAGCCGTCGCGCGCCAGCTTCCGGTCGAGCAGGCCGGGCGCGAGGATGTCGCCGAGCCGGGCCCGCCAGGTCGGGCCACCCACGTTCAGCTCGCGCGGCCCGTGCTCGGCCGCCCAGACGATCGCCCTGGCGGCCACGTCGGGCGCGAAGATCGGCGGTACGGGCTGGGGGTGCCGGGGCAGCCGGGTGCGTACCCAGGAGAACTGCGGGGTGTTGATGGCCGGCAGCTGCACCATCGACAGCTTCACCCCGGGGCAGTCGTGCAGCAGCTCCGCCCGCAGCGAGTCGTTGAAGCCCTGGACGGCGTGCTTGCTCGCGCAGTACGCCGACTGCAACGGGATCCCACGGTAGGCCAGGGCGGAGCCCACCTGCACGATCGCGCCCCGGCCACGGGCCCGCATGTGCCGCAGCGCCGCGAGGGTGCCGTGCACGGTACCGAGGTAGTTGACCTCGGTGACCCGGCGGAACTCGGTGGCCGGGATCTCCCACGCCGGGGCGAAGACCGAGACCATCGCGTTGTTCACCCACACGTCGATGCCGCCGAAGCGGTGCGCCACGTCGTCGGCGGCCTGCTGCACCGCGCCGGCGTCGGCCACGTCCACCCGGTACGTGCGTACGTCCGAGGCGCCCAGCTCCCGGCAGTCGCGCTCGGCGGCGGCCAGCCCGGCCCCGCCCCGGGCGAGCAGCGCGAGCCGGGCGCCGCGCTCGGCGTAGCGGCGGGCGACGGCCCGTCCCACGCCGGCGCTCGCCCCCGTGATGACGACGGTCTGCGTCATGCGTCGCCCTTCTGTCGCATCGCGATGTCGGCCAGCCTGGTCAGGGTCTCCTTGTTGCGCTGGTGCAGCACCAGGTCGTTGACCTTGTTGCGTACCCAGCGCAGCGGGCCGGCGGCGAAGTCCTCGCCGATGCGTACCCGGGTCGCGCCCGTGCCGACCCCTTCGAGGGTGAACACCACGATGGCCTCCCCGGCCGGCCACAGGCCGGCGCGGATGACCAACCGGCGTGGCGGCTCGCAGGTCAGCACCGTCGACGAGTCGTGCAGCGAGAACGGCCACGGGCCGGCCTTGTGGTGCAGCTGGCTGCCCACCCGGGGCCAGGCGTCGTCGACGTCGCGTACGTGCACGGTGCCCACGACCCAGTCGCTGTACGTCCACCCGTCCGCCAGCACCGCCCAGACCTGCTCCGGGGCAGCCTCGATCACTTTCTCCACAATCGCCACTGCGCTCCCATACCCCGGCCGTACCGGGGGCTAACGGCGCCGGCGGGTTAGCTTCTCCCGGGCGACGGGTAACGGCACCTGCGGGCCGGCGTGGGGCACCGCCGGCGAAGGACGCGGCGGCGCGTTCAAGATGACGTTTACTCCCCGGGGCGCCGGGAACCCGCCGGCTGTGCGACAGGACCAGGTCGAGCCGGATCAGCGCAGGTCAGCCCGGGTTTTTGCCGGCGCTGACCGGACCGCCTCCGGGCCCGTCCTGTTCGACGCGGTGCTGTTGGACCGCGACGGCACGCTCATCGAGGACGTGCCGTACAACGGCGATCCCGACAAGGTGCGGCCGATGCCCGGGGCGCGGGACGCCCTGGACCGGTTGCGCGCGGCGGGCCTGCGACTGGCGGTGGTGACGAACCAGTCCGGCCTGGCCCGGGGGCTGTTCACCGAGGCGCAGATGCGGGCGGTGCACGCCCGCGTGGAGCAGTTGCTGGGGCCGTTCGACGCCTGGGCGGTGTGCCCCCACGACGACGGCGACGGATGCGGATGCCGCAAGCCGGCCCCGGGACTGGTGTACGCGGCGGCGCGGCAGCTGGGCACCGTGCCGGCGCGGTGCGTGCTGGTGGGGGACATCGGGCGGGACATGACCGCCGCCTCGGCCGCGGGGGCATCGGGGATCCTGGTGCCCACGCCGGTGACCCGCCCTCAGGAGGTGGCCGCCGCGCCGCAGGTCGCGCCCGACCTGTCGGCGGCCGTGGCGGAGATCCTCCGCCGCCAGGCGGCGGTCGACCCGGCCACCTACGGGCACGTCGACGCGCCGCGGGTGGGGACGGTGCTGGTGGTACGCGCCGACTCGGCGGGGGACGTCCTGGTCACCGGTCCGGGCATCCGCGCGGTGGCGGCCGGCGCCCGGCGCGTGGTGCTGCTGTGCGGGCCACGGGGGCGGGCCGCGGCGGAACTGCTGCCCGGCGTCGACGAGATCGTCGAGCACCGGCTGCCGTGGATCGACCCCGCGCCCGACCCGGTCGACCCCGCCGACATGCGTCGGCTCGTCGACCGGCTCGCCGCCGTGGGCGCCGACGAGGCGGTCGTCTTCACCAGCTTCCACCAGTCGCCCCTGCCCCTGGCCCTGCTGCTGCGCCTGGCCGGGATCCGCCGGGTCAGCGCCATCAGCGACGACTACCCGGGCAGCCTGCTCGACGTGCGGCACCGGGTGCCGCCCGGCGTACCCGAAGCGGAGCGGGCGTTGTCACTCGCCGCCGCCGCCGGCTTCGCCCCCGCCGAGCCCGACGGACCCGCGCCCCGCCTGCGTCCGGTGCCGGCGCCGCCGCCCGAGGTCGGCGAGCCGGGCTACGTGGTGTTGCACCCCGGCTCGGCGGCGCAGGCCCGGGGCTGCCCGCCGGAGCTGGCCGCGCGGATCGCCCGCGCCCTGACCGTCGCCGGCCACCGGGTGGTGGTCACCGGCGACCCCGGCGAGCGGGAGCTGACCGCGTGGGTGGCCGGCGACGTCGCCGTCGACCTGGGCGGGCGTACCACGCTCGCCGGGCTGGCCGCGACGGTCGCCGGCGCCGGCGCGGTCGTGGTCGGCAACACCGGCCCCGCCCACCTCGCCGCCGCCCACGGCGTGCCGGTGGTCAGTCTCTTCGCCCCCACGGTCCCGTTCGGGCAGTGGGGGCCGTGGCGGGTGCCCACGGTGCGGCTCGGCGACGCGGAGGCGCCCTGCCGCGACACCCGCGCGGCGCGCTGCCCGGTGCCCGGACACCCCTGCCTCAGCGGCCTCGAACCCGACCAGGTCCTCGAGGCGCTGCGGCTGCTCGGGGTGGGCCCACCGGTCCGGCCCGCGCCGGCCGCCGCCGACCGGGCGGCCGGCGTGCCGGCGGGGACCAGCACCGGCGGGAGCGGCCGATGAACCTGCTGCTCTGGCACGTGCACGGCTCCTGGACCACGTCGTTCGTGCACGGCAAGCACCGGTACCTGGTGCCCGTCACCCCGGACCGCGGCCCGTACGGGCTCGGCCGCGCCCGTACCTACCCGTGGCCCGACACGGTCGTCGAGGTGACCCCCGAGCAGCTGCGCACCGCCGACGTCGACCTGGTCGTCCTGCAACGCCCCGAGGAGCTCGACCTCGCCGAGCGGTGGCTCGGGCGCCGGCCCGGCCGCGACGTCCCCGCCGTCTACGTCGAGCACAACACGCCCAAGGACGGCGACGTGCCCAACAGCCGGCACCCCATGGCCGACCGCGACGACCTGCTCGTCGCCCACGTCACCGGGTTCAACGAGCTGTTCTGGGACACCGGCGCCACCCGTACCACGGTGGTCGACCACGGCATCGTCACCCCGGCAGTGGAGTACACGGGCGAACTCGACCGGCTCGCGGTGGTGATCAACGAGCCGGTACGCCGCTGGCGGGTCACGGGCACCGACCTGCTGCCCCGCTTCGCCGAGATCGCCCCGCTGGACGTCTTCGGCATGAAGGTCGCCGGGCTGGCCGAGCACCTGGGCCTGCCCGCCGACCGGATCGTCAGCCACGACGACGTGCCCCAGCACCGGATGCACGCCGAGCTGGGGCGGCGGCGGGCGTACCTGCACCTGTGCCGGTGGACCTCGCTGGGGCTGAGCCTCATCGAGGCGATGTCGATGGGGATGCCGGTGGTGGCCCTGGCCGCCACGGAGGCGGCGATGGCGGTGCCACCCGGGGCGGGCGCCCTGTCCACCCGGCTCGACACCCTGCTCGACGCTGCCCGCCGGTACATCGACGAGCCGGCGCAGGCGCGTCGGGCGGGGGAGCAGGCCCGCCTAGCCGCCCGGGACCGCTACGGCCTCGACCGTTTCCTCGCCGACTGGGACCGGCTGCTGGAGGAGGAAGTATGCGCATCGCGATGATCTCGGAGCACGCCAGCCCGCTCGCCATCCTGGGCGGCGAGGACGCTGGCGGTCAGAACACGCATGTCGCCGAGCTCTCCGCCGCCCTCGCGGCCGCCGGACACGACGTGCGGGTCTACACCCGCCGCGACGCCGTGGACCTGCCGGTGACCGTACGCAGCGCCGACGGCTACGACGTGGTGCACGTACCGGCGGGGCCGGCCGAGCCGGTCGCCAAGGACGCCCTGCTGCCGCACATGAAGGAGTTCAGCCGCTGGCTGGTCGAGCGGTGGCGGGGCGACGACTGGATGCCCGAGGTCGTCCACGCGCACTTCTGGATGAGCGGCCTCGCCGCCCTGGCCGCCGGCCGGCAGACCGGGGTGCCGGTCGTGCAGACCTACCACGCCCTTGGGGTGGTCAAGCGGCGGCACCAGGGCGTGCAGGACACCAGCCCGGCCCGGCGGATCGGCTACGAGCGGGAGCTGGGCCGGGCCGTCGACCGGATCATCGCCCAGTGCCGCGACGAGGTCGGCGAGCTGGTCCGGATGGGCGTGCCCCGGTCCCGGATGACGGTCGTGCCGTCCGGGGTGAACCTGGGCACGTTCGCCCCGCTCGGGCCGACCGCCGAGCGGGAGGACGACCGGCCGCGCATCCTGACCGTCGGCCGCCTGGTCGAACGCAAGGGCTTCCAGACCGTGGTGCGGGCCATGGCGTACGTGCCGGAGGCGGAGTGCGTGGTGGTCGGCGGCCCGCCCGCCGGCCTGCTGGAGACCGACCCGTACGCCCGCCGGCTGCGCGCCCTCGCGGTCAGCTGCGGGGTGGCCGACCGGGTGCGGCTGGTCGGCGCGGTGCCCCGCGAGGAGATGGGCCGCTGGTACCGCTCGGCGGACGTCCTGGTGGCCGCCCCCTGGTACGAGCCGTTCGGGCTCACCCCGCTGGAGGCGATGGCGTGCGGCGTGCCCGTGGTGGGCACCGCCGTCGGCGGGATCAAGGACACCGTGGTCGAGGGCGTCACCGGCGACCTGGTGCCGGCCCGTGATCCCCGTGCGCTGGGTGCCGCGATCCAGGGGCTGCTCGACGACCGGATCCGTCGCTTCGCGTACGCGGCGGCGGCGCGGGAACGGGCCCGGCGGCGGTACTCCTGGGCGGCCACCGCGGAGCGGCTGGTGGAGGTCTACGGCGACGTGGCGGCCCTGCGCCGGCCGACCCGGGTGGTGGCCTGATGGCGGCGGGCACCCCGCTGGACGCGCACCTGACGAACCTGGCGGCAGCGCTGGTGCCCTTCCGGCGGCACGAACCGCTGCTGTCCCGGTGGGGGACGGCGCTCGCCCGCCGGCTGGTCGACGGCGGCCGGCTGCTGGTGGCCGGCAACGGGGGCAGCGCCGCCGAGGCCCAGCACCTCACCGCCGAGCTGGTCGGGAAGCTGCGCGAGGACCGCCAGCCCCTGTCCGCCATCGCCCTGCACGCCGAGACCTCCGCGATGACCGCCATCGGCAACGACTACGGCTACGACGAGGTCTTCGCCCGCCAGGTACGCGCCCACGGCCGCGACGGCGACATCCTGCTGCTGCTGTCGACCAGCGGCAGCAGCGCCAACCTGCTCGCCGCGGCCCGCGCCGGGCGCGACAGCGGGCTCACCTGCTGGGCCCTGACCGGCCCCGCCCCCAACCCGCTGGCGGAGCTGTGCCACGACGTGCTCGCCGTCGGCTCGGCCGACAGCCAGGTCGTGCAGGAACTCCATCTCGTGACCAGCCACCTCCTCTGCGAGTACGTGGAGCGGGAGCTGCCGCTGGCGTTGGCCGCCCCCGGGGCGCCCGTACGGACCGGGGTCGAGGTGGTGCTCGACGGCGGTGCAGGTCAGCAGGCCCAGGGCGTGATGAGGGGGGAAGCGTGAGGGGACCCGTCGTGGTGGTCGGTGACACCCTGCTGGACCGGGACGTCGAGGGGGTGGTGAACCGGCTCTGCCCGGACTCGCCGGTGCCGGTGCTGGACGAGACCGCCCACGTCGACCGGCCCGGCGGCGCCGGGCTGGCCGCGGTCTTCGCCGCCGCCGCGCGGGGCGTCGACGTGGTGCTGGTGACCGCGCTGGCGGACGACGCGGGCGGCGCCCGGCTCAGCTCTCTGCTGGCCGACGCCGGCGTGCAGGTCTATCCCCTCGGGCTGCGCGGCGGCACGCCGGAGAAGGTCCGGCTGCGCGCCCGGGGCCGGGTGCTGCTGCGCCACGACCGGGGCGGGGCGGCCGGCACGCCGGGCGAGCCGTCGGAGGCGGTGCTGCGGGTGGTCGCGCGGGCCTCCGCCGTGCTGGTCAGCGACTACGGGCGGGGTGTCGCGCGGCAGCCCGCGTTGCGGGCGGCGCTGGCCGCGACCCGGGCGCCGGTGGTCTGGGACCCGCACCCGCGGGGACCGGCGGCCGTCCCGGGGGTGCACCTCGTCACGCCCAACGAGTCCGAGGTGCGGGAGCTGGTCACGGTCGCGCCCGGCGCGACCCGGCTGGCGACGGCGTCGCGGGGCGCG
The DNA here is from genome assembly GCF_059359355.1 of Micromonospora sp. ZG13. NCBI lineage: Bacteria > Bacillati > Actinomycetota > Actinomycetes > Micromonosporales > Micromonosporaceae > Micromonospora > Micromonospora sp. ZG13. The sequence goes on along the minus strand of NZ_JCADBQ010000008.1, from coordinate 31,644 downwards.
CAGGGACTGCGCCAGCGTTGGCGCGCCGGCGCGGTCGCGGTGACCCTCGGCGGGGACGGCGCGCTGCTCTGCCACGCCGGCGCGACGCCGATGGTGGTGCCCGCCCCGGCCACCGCCGAGGGGGACACGTGCGGCGCCGGTGACCGGTTCGCGGCCACCGCCAGCCTCGCCCTGGCGCGGGGGGCGCTGGTCTCCGAGGCGGTGCAGGAGGCGGTGGCCGAGGCGTCGGCGTACGTGGCCGGCGGGGGAGTGGCGACGGCGCTGCCGCGGCCGGTGCGCCCGCTGCCGCCGGCGGTCTCCAGCCCCGGCGGCGAGCGCGTCGGCGTGGCCGCGGCGGCCGGCGTGGTGTCGGCGGTACGCGCGTCCGGTGGCACGGTGGTGGCCACCGGCGGCTGCTTCGACCTGCTGCACGCCGGGCACGTGGCGACGTTGCAGGCCGCCCGTCAGCTCGGCGACTGCCTGGTGGTCTGCCTGAACTCCGACGCGAGCGTGGCGGGGCTGAAGGGCCCGGACCGGCCGGTGATCCCGCAGAGCGACCGGGCCCGGCTGCTCGCGGCGCTGAGCTGCGTCGACGCGGTCATGATCTTCGACGAGTCCACCCCGCACGCGGCGCTGTCCTGGCTGCGCCCGGACGTCTGGGTCAAGGGTGGCGACTACGCCGGCGACGGCGGCGAGCCGGCCCTGCCCGAGGCGGAGGTGCTGCGCCGGTGGGGCGGCAACGCCGTGGTGGTGCCGTACCTGGACGGCCGCTCCACCACCGGGCTGATCGCCGCCGCCCGGTCGACCGGCACCGCCGTCGCGGCCGGGCCGGTCGGCGGGCCGCCGCTCACCGACACCGTGCCGCCGGCCTGTGCGCAACCACCCGGCCCCGCCCCCGGTGGCGGGTCGGCGCCCTCCGGCGGCGAACGCCCACGGGCGCGGGCCGGCCGGCCCGTCCCGGGACCGGGCGCGGCGGAGGGCACCCGATGAGCGCCGGTTCGCCCGGCGCGGGGCGCACCGTGCTGGTCACCGGCGGATCGAGCGGGCTGGGCGCCGCCGTGGTCGCGGCCGTCGCCCGCGCCGGCGGTCGGCCGCTGGTGCTGGACCGCCAGGCGCCCGCCGACGGGGTGCCGTGGGTGGAGTGCGACCTGGCCGACACCCGCGCCGCCGAGGCCGCCACCCGGCAGCTCGCCGAGCGTTCGGGCGGGCTGGACGCGGTGGTCACCGCGGCGGGGATGGACGTGCCGGGAAAGCTGGCGGACGTGCCGGGCGAGACCTGGGACCGGATCGTGGCCGTGGACCTGCTCGCCACGGCGGCCGTGGTGCGGGCCGCCCTGCCGTTCCTGGAGACCTCCCGGGGCAGCGTCGTCACCGTCGCCTCCACGCTGGGGGTCAAGGCCGTCGCCGACGCGACCGCGTACTGCGCGGCCAAGTTCGGGGTCGTCGGCTTCACCCGGGCCCTCGCCGCCGAGCTGGCCGGCAGGGTCGGCGTCACGCTGCTCGTGCCCGGCGGCATGCGCACGGCCTTCTTCGACGAGCGCGACGCCGCGTACAAGCCCGGTCCCGACGCCGTGCTGAACGACCCCGCCGACACCGCCGCCGCCGTCATGTTCGCGCTGTCCCAACCCGCCGGCTGCGCCGTACGCGAGATGGTCGTCTGCGCCGACCAGGAGACCTCGTACCCGTGATCCTCGTCCTGCGCGCCCTCGGCGTCGGCGACCTCGCCACCGCCGCCCCGGCCCTGCGCGCCCTGCGCGCCGCCCATCCCGACCGGGAGCTCGTGCTCGCCGCGCCCGGCTGGCTGGCGCCGCTGGTGGAGCTGGTCGGCGGCGTCGACCGGCTGGTGCCCACGGACGGGCTGGGCCGCCCCGGTGCGGCCCTGCGGGCGCCGCGCGTCGCCGTCAACCTGCACGGGCGGGGCCCCGAGTCGCACCGGATGCTCGCGGGCACCCACCCGGGCCGGCTGCTCGCCTACGCCAGCCCGGAGGCCGGTCACCGCGACGGCCCCGACTGGCGCGCCGACGAACACGAGGTCGACCGCTGGTGCCGGCTGCTCGACTGGTACGGCATCCCCGCCGACCGCACCAACCTGGACCTGTTGCGCCCGGCCCCCGGCGACGTTCCGACCGGCGTGACCGTGCTGCACCCGGGCTCCAAGGTCCCCGCCAAGCGCTGGCCGCCCGGGCGGTTCGCCGCGCTGGCCCGGGAGTTGGCCGCCCGGGGGCACCGGGTGGTGCTCACCGGCAGCCCCGACGAGCGGGCGACGGCGCAGCGGATCGCTGCGGGGGCGGGGCTGCCCGCCGACGCGGTGCTGGCCGGCCGGACGGACCTGGGCCGGCTGGCGGCGCTGGTGGCGTACGCCCGGCTGGTGGTCAGCGGGGACACGGGCGTGGCGCACCTGGCGACCGGCTACCGCACCCCGTCGGTGGTGCTCTTCGGGCCGGTCTCCCCGGCGCGGTGGGGGCCGCCGCCGGGCCGGCCCCGGCACCGGGCGCTGTGGGCGGGCGGACAGGGTTGGCGCAGGTGGGAGGGGGTAGGAAGCCATCCGACGTTGGCGGCCATCGGGGTCGACGAGGTGGTGGCCGCCGTGGACGAGGTGGAACGGGCGGTGCGGGTGTCCGGTGCGGTTGCGGCGTAGTGATCCGGGCAGGCCGGGGTACGGGCGACGCCGGCGCGGCCGGGGCTGGCTCTTCCTCGAACCGTCCGGCCAGTCGGTGCGCGACCCCGACCAGCTGGGGCGGCTGCGCGAGCTGGTGATCCCGCCCGCCTGGCGGGACGTGTGGATCTGCCCGTACCCGAACGGGCACATCCAGGCCACCGGCATCGACGCGGCGGGGCGCAAGCAGTACCTCTACCACCCGAAGTGGCGCGAGAAGCGCGACGAGGCGAAGTTCGACCACGTGCTGGAGGTGGCCCGCCGGCTGCCGGTGCTGCGCGAGCGGGTCGGGCGGGACCTGTCCGGCCGGGGCCTGTACCGCGACCGGGTGCTGGCGACGGTGACCCGGCTGCTCGACATGGGCATGTTCCGCGTCGGCAGCGACCAGTACGCGGCCGGCGACGACCCGACGTTCGGGGTGTCGACCCTGCGCCCCGAGCACGCCCGCTCCCGGGGCGGCTGCGTGGTCTTCGAGTTCCCCGCGAAGGGCGGCATCGAGCAGGTGCGCCGCATCGAGGACCCGGAGCTGTGCCGGGTGCTGGTCAACCTGCGCCGTCGGCGGCGCTCGGCCGACCGGCTGTTCGGCTACCGCGACGGCGGGGACTGGCGCGACGTGCGCAGCGACGAGGTCAACGAGTACCTGCGCGACGCCAGCGGCGGCGAGATGACGGCGAAGGACTTCCGGACCTGGCACGCCACGGTGCTGGCGGCGACCGAGCTGGCGACGGTGGGCCCGCCGCGCTCGGCCACCGCCGGCCGGCGGGCGGTGGCGGCGGTGATGCGCGACGTCGCGGAGTTGCTCGGCAACACCCCGACGGTGGCGCGCACGTCCTACGTCGACCCGCGCGTGGTCGACCTCTTCCACGACGGCGTGGTCGCCCCGGTCGACCCCGCCACGCCCCGCGAGAAGGCCGAGCGGATCGTGCTCGAGTTGCTCCAGGACGCCTGAGCCGGCCGTCGGTGCGGGGGCCGTCCCCGGTGGTCACCGGGCGGCCGCCCGCCTCCCCCGTGGCGGCGGGCGGCTCGCCGCGGCCCCCGTTGGCGATCCCGCTCCGCCGGTGCCGTGGCGGGCGAGGATCGGCCATCTCGGCGTCAGTCTGCCGCGACCGGGTTGACCGTGGATGCCGCCGGGTTGACTTCCCGTGCCGCGTCCTGCGCCTGGCCGGCCCGCCACGCCTGCGGCCCGACGCCGTGCGCCTTGCGGAAGGCCCGGCTGAAGTGCGCCTTGTCGGGAAAGCCCCAGCGGGCCCCGATCGCCTGGACCGGCTGGCCGCGCAGGCCCGGGTCGGCGAGGTCGTGCCGGCACCGTGCGAGCCGCAGCTCCCGGATGTACGACGCGACCGTCGACTCCTCGGCCTCGAAGAGCCGGTGCAGGGTACGCAGCGAGACGTGGTGGGCGTCCGCCACCACCTGCGGGCTCAGCGTCGCGTCGCCGAGGTGCCGCTGGATGTACGCCCGCATCTGGGTGACGAGGGCGCGCCGGCGGGCCTCCGTCGGCACCGCGTCCTCGGCCACCAGGTGCCGACCCAGCATGGTGGACACCAGGTCGAGCCCGACGGTGCCGAGGCGGGGGGCGTCGGCGGCGTGGTACTGCTCGGGGTGGCGGGCGATCTGGAGGAGGAACTGGGCCAGCAGCGCGCCGATCCCCTCGGTGCCCGACATCCGGCCGCCGAGCAGCGGCGCCAGCCGGTCCGGCGACAGCGGCAGGGCGGCGTGCGGGATGATCGCCACGACCGAGCGGGCCGGCTTGCGGCCGCCGTCGTCGCCGACGTGCCGTACCCCGTGTGGCCGTGACCCGTCGTAGAAGATGAACTCGCGCGGCCCCAGCACGCTGCTCTGACCGGCCTGGCTGGCCGCGCCGTCGCCGTCGACGGTGAGCGCCAGCGTGTAGATCTCCGGGGCCGACTCGCGCACCAGCCGGGAGCTCCCGACGGCATCCAGGGACGGATACCGGTAGTTGACCACCCGGATCGGGTCGAGCTCGACGATCTCCGCCCGGGCGGCGAAGTCGTGCGCGTGCTCGGTGCGGATCCGCAGCGGCGACGCCGTACGCGCCACCAGGTCGAGCCACATCTCGAAGCGTTCGGCCGCCGGCACCGCAGTCGTGTCGACGGTGTTGCGCAGCAGCATCCGCTCCCCGTCCTCGCGCCGTTCGAGTGGCCATTGTCCATCGTGGGCGTCCGTGTGCCCAGGGCGTTCCCGGCCCGCCCGTCGACGCGGCCGGGGCGCGCCGGCCGGCTCAGCGCGTGGCCGTCCGGCTGCGGATCAGCGCCTCGACGCCGTCGAGGATCCGGTCGAGGCCGAACCGCCACTCCGCATCGAGCTCCTCGTCCAGCTCGTCCTCGGCGTCCGCCAGCAACTCCCGGACCGCCGGGTACGGTCCGTTGCGGGTCAGCCGTTCGAGCTGCTGCCAGTACCGCGCGCCGACCTCGTCCGGGCTCAGTTGCTCCCGCGCCGCCGCCTCGGTGAGGTCGGCGGTGAGCGTGGCCCAGTACCGGGCGTACCCGCTGACCAGCAGGATCGTCGAGAGCCGCTCGATGCCGCGCAGGCCGGTGCCGCGCAGGGCGGCGAGCCCCTGCTCCATCCAGCGGACCCCGTTGGGGCCCATCGGCGGGCCGCCGATCGGGACCTGCCGGATCCACGGGTGGCGGTGGATCGCCGCGACGTTGGCGTGCGCCCAGCGGGCGAGGGCCGGCCGCCAGCCCTCGTCCGGGCCGCGTGGCGCGGGTGGGTCCCCGTAGCCGGCGTCGGCCATGAGTTCGAGCAGGTCGGTCTTGGCGGGGACGTAGCGGTAGAGCGACATGGTCCCCACGCCCAGCTCGCCGGCCACCCGGTTCATCGACACCGCCGCCAGCCCGTCGGCCTCGGCCACCCGGATGCCGGCGGCCACCACCTGCTCCATGGTGAGGCTGCGCCGGGGGCCCTTGCCGGGGCGCTCCCGCAGGCCCCAGGCGAGCTCGATGCTCTCCGGCAGCTCGACGTCGGCGTCGCTCATCCCACCTCCCGGTGCGTGTTTGACCGCCATCCTAACTTCTGCGTATGGTCTACGCAGAAAAGCGTACGTGGTACGCAGAAAGCGGAGGGTGAGGGGTGATGGAGACAGCAGCGGTGCAGACCGTCGACCTGTGCAAGCGCTACGGCGGGGTGGCGGTGCTCGACGGGCTGACCATGCGGGTGGCCCGGGGCAGCGTGCACGCCCTGCTCGGCCCCAACGGGGCGGGCAAGACCACGACAGTACGGATCCTGGCCACGCTGACCGCGCCCGACGGGGGCGCGGCCCGGGTGGACGGCCACGACGTGGTCCGCGACCGGCGCCGGGTGCGGCGGGCGATCAGCCTCGCCGGCCAGCACGCGGCGCTCGACGACCAGCAGACGGGCGCGGAGAACCTGCGCATGATGGCCCGGCTGGCCGGGCTGGCCCCGCCCGCCGCCCGGCGGCGGGCCGCCGACCTGCTGGAGCGCTTCGACCTGGTCGCCGCCGGCGGCCGTCGGGTGGTGACCTACTCCGGCGGGATGCGCCGCCGCCTCGACCTCGCGGCCAGCCTGGTCGGCGAGCCGTCCGTGATCTTCCTCGACGAGCCGACGACCGGCCTCGACCCGCGCAGCCGGCAGGGCCTGTGGGAGGTGGTCGCCGAGCTGGCCGGGGCCGGGGGCACGGTGCTGCTCACCACGCAGTACCTGGAGGAGGCCGACCGGCTCGCCGACCGGATCGCCGTGCTGCACGGCGGCCGGCTCGCCGCCGAGGGGAGCGCGGCCGACCTCAAGCGCCGCTTCGGCGCCCACCGGCTGGAACTGACGCTGCGCGACGCGCAGAGCTTCGCCGCCGCCGGACAACGGCTCGGCGACCGGGTCACGCACCGCGACCCGGCCCGCCTGGAGCTGGCGGTGACCACCGGCGGCGACGCGGCGGAGATCCGCCACCTGCTCGACCATGCCGACCCCGACCGGCGGGGCCTCGCCCGCTTCATCGTCCGCGAGGCGACCCTGGACGACGTCTTCCTCACCCTCACCGGCGACCCGGTGACCGCCCACCCGGAGGTGGCCCGTGTCTGAGCTGACCCTGCGTCCGACCCGCGCCGGCGAGGCCGTCGTCATGGTGGCGCGCTGCCTGCGGCTGTCCCGCCGCAACGTCGACGCGCTGCTCACGTCGCTGCTGCTGCCGGTGCTGCTGATGCTGCTCTTCGTCTACCTGTTCGGCGGCGCGATCGACACCGGCACCCGCTACGTCACCTACGTGGTGCCCGGCGTCCTGCTGCTCTGCGCCAGCTTCGGCGCGGCGAGCACCGCCGTCAGCGTGACCACCGACCTGACCAACGGGATCATCGAGCGGTTCCGCACGATGGACGTCAGCGCCACCGCGATCCTCGGCGGGCACGTCGCCGCCAGCATCGCCCGCAACACCGTCTCCACCGTGCTGGTGCTGGCCCTCGCCGTCGCCATCGGCTTCCGGCCGGCCGTGGACCCGCTGCGCTGGCTGGCCGCGTTCGGGGTGCTGCTGCTCTTCCTGCTCGCCGTGTCCTGGCTGTCGGCCGCGTTCGGCCTGCTGGCCCGCACCCCGGAGGCCGCCAGCGGCTTCACCTTCCTGGCGATGTTCCTGCCCTATCCGAGCAGCGCGTTCGTGCCGGTGGAGACGATGCCGAGCTGGATCCGCGGCTTCGCCGACCACCAGCCCGTCACGCCCGTCATCGAGACGCTGCGCGCCCTGCTGCTGGGCACCCCGACGGGCACGGCCCCGACCCTGGCGGTGGCCTGGTGCCTCGGCGTCCTGGCCGTCTCGGTGCCGCTGACCGCCGTGCTGTTCCGCCGCCGCGTGGCCTGACCGCGCGCCACCCCGGGTACGCGACGGCGGCACCGGACCTCGTCCGGTGCCGCCGTCGTCGTCGCGTCAGTCGTTGAGCACCTGGGAGAGCCGGTCGCGGAAGCGCCGCTCCGAGTCGCTGACCACGTCCCCGCCGAGGCCCAGGATGCCGCCGCTGGACGCCGCGCCCACCACCTGCTCGGCGATGTCCACGAGCCAGTGCTTGTACGCGCCGGCCTCGCCCTCGTCGGTCCGGGCGGCCAGCAGCACCGCCGCCTCCCGGGCCCGGCCCAGCACGTCCTCCAGGTAGGCGCGCGGGTCGGACGGCGCGATGACCGGCAGTTCCTCGCCCGCCTCCGGGTCGCCGACCCGCGAGACGATCTCGCCGGCCACGGCCGCGACCAGCGGGCTGGCCGACTCCCGGCCGGCGGCGATGGTCTCCAGCCCGGCCGCGTTCTCGGCCATGGTGCGGCGGGTGCCGTCGGACTCGGCGGCGCTCGCCGCGGTCAGCACCGACTGCGGCAGGCCGACCAGCAGCCCCCACTCCTCGTCGGAGAAACCGAACCCGGTGTACGCCGGCTGCTCGATCACGACAACGCTCCTTCCGTACTGATGTCGCTCGTCGTCCGCGGCCCCGACAGGGGAGCCCGGCTCAGGCTAGTCGAGGGTCAGCAGGCCCTGTTCGGACACCACGCTGACGGACAGCGTCTTGTACCCCACCTCGTCGAAGAGAACCGTCATCCGGTCCTCCTCGTAGCTCAGCACCAAGCCGTGCCCCCACTCCGGGTGCCGGACCTGGCTGTGCACGGGGAAGGGCCCCACCGAGCCGTCGTCGGGGGTGCTGGTGCCGGCGTGGCAGTTGTCGCAGTGCCCGCAGACCTCGGTCATCTGCTCGCCGAAGTACGCCAGCAGCGTCTGCCCCCGGCAGGCGGTGGTCTCGGCGAACGCCCGCATCATGTCCGTACGCGAACGGGTCACGGTCTGCTGCCGCTCGGCCTCCGCCAGGGCCGCCGCGGCGGCGTCCACGGGCGCGGGGGAGTAGCGGGGCGCGCCGATACGCTGCTTCGCCCTCGGCTCGGCCGCGCCCACCTGCTCCAGCAGGGCCAGGTACTGGCCGAGCTTGCGCGGGCCCAGGCCGGTGACCTCGCGCAGCTCCTTCTTGTTGCGCGCCTTCTTGCGCAGCAGCGCGGACAGGTCGCGCAGCTCGTCGGGGTCCGGCAGGCCGCCGCTGAAGAAGCGTTGCAACCCGACGTCCTCGGCCTGCCACAGCAGCAGCACCCGGGCCGGGGCGCCGTCGCGGCCGGCCCGCCCGATCTCCTGGAAGTAGCTGTCGGGCGAGTCCGGCAGCGCCATGTGCACCACCCAGGCGATGTTCGGCTTGTCGATGCCCATGCCGAACGCAGAGGTGGCCACCATGATCGGCACCTGGTCGGCGAGGAACGCCTCGTGCAGCTCGGCGCGGGCGCCGGCCGCCATCCCGCCGTGGTAGTACTGGGCCGGGGAGCCGGCGTCGGTGAGCCGGGCCGCCAGCTCCTCGGCGGAGCGCCGGGTGGGCACGTAGATGATGCCGGGGCGGGTGTCGTCGCGCAGCAGGGCGATCAGCCGCCGCCACCGGTAGTCCTCCGTCGGGCAGTGCGCCACCTCGAGGAACAGGTTCGGCCGGTCCAGCCCGGAGACCACCACCTCGGGCTCGGTCAGCCGCAGCCGGGCGATGATGTCGTCGCGTACGGGCGGGGAGGCCGTGGCCGTCAGCGCCACCACCGGAGGCCGGCCGATGCCGTCGATCAGGTGCCCCAGCGCCAGGTAGTCGGGGCGGAAGTCGTGCCCCCAGGCCGAGATGCAGTGCGCCTCGTCGATCGCCACCAGCGCCGGCTTCAGCGACCTGACCTCGGCCATCCGGTCGGGGTTGGCGAGCTGCTCCGGGGTGATGAAGAGGAACTCGGCCCGCCCGTCGCGGATCTCGGCGATCGCCTCCGCCTGCTGGCCGGCCGACTCGTTCGAGCTGATCCGCACGGCGCGCAGTTCCGGCCGCTGCCGCTCGTTGAGCGCCGCGATCTGGTCCTGCTGGAGGGCGAGCAGCGGGGAGATCACCACGGTCGGGCCGGGGATCAGGCTGGCCGGGATCTGGTAGATCGCCGACTTGCCGGCACCGGTGGGCAGCACCACCAGGGCGTCACGGCGCTTCATCACCGCCCGCATGGCGGCCAGCTGGTGGGGCCGCAGTGCGGTCCAGCCGAAGAGGCTCTTCGCCGCGCGGCGCAGTGTCGTCGAGTGCGTGGACAGTTTCATCGAGGGCCGGAGGTACCCGACGTGTTCAGCGGCGAAACCGGCGGCTCGGGTTACGCCGGCGACCCGGCGCGCGGAGAACTGATGGGATGGGAACCATTCGTGATGCCGCCGGTTGCCGTCAATCCGCCAGGTAGCCGGTAGCGGGATCGATCTCGGCGAGGAAGCCGCGGATGGCCTCCTCCATCGCGGCCCGGCTCCGGGCTCGCGCTGAGCCCGGGCACCCCCACCGGCGGGGGTGCCCGGGGCCGGCGCGGTCAGCGTACGCGGGGGAAGACCTCGCGCTGGTAGAGGTCGAGCAGGCCCTGCCAGTTCGGGCCGGTGTTGGCCACGTAGACCTCGTCGAAGCCGGCCTCGGCGTATTCCTCGATCTTCGCCAGGTGCGCGTCGGTGTCCCGCCCGCAGACGAACGCGTCCTTCATCATCTCCGGCCGGACCAGCTCGGCGGCCTGCTCGAAGTGCCGCGGCGAGGGCAGCACCTGGGACAGCTCGCCCGGCACCCCGGCGTTGGGCCAGCGCTCGTACGCGATCCGTACGCCCTCCTCCTCGGTCGACGCGTACGCCGCCTTGAAGCCGGCCTGGCACGGCTTGTCGCCGCCGCCGTTCTCCCGGAACCGCCGGACGAGTCCGGCGTCGGGTGAGGTGTTGACGAAGCCGTCGCCGATGCGCGCGGCCAGGTCGACGGCCTTGGGGCCGAAGCCCGAGACGTACACCGACGGGGGAGTCTCGGGCAGCGTGTAGATCCGGGCGTGCTCGACGGTGTAGTGCTTGCCGTGGTGGTTGACGAAGCCGCCCCGCCACAGCTCGCGCATCACCTCGACGGCCTCCTCCAGCATCTCCAGCCGCACGTCGGTCTGCGGCCAGGCGTCGCCGAGGATGTGCTCGTTGAGCGCCTCGCCGCTGCCCACGCCGAGCACGAACCGACCGGAGTGCATGACCGCGCTGGTGGCCGCCGCCTGCGCCACGACGGCCGGGTGGATGCGCACGGTCGGGCAGGTTACGGCGGTGGTGACCGGGAGCTGGCAGACCTGGCTGAGCGCGCCGATGACCGACCAGACGAAGGGGCTCTGGCCCTGCGCGTCCGTCCACGGGTGGTAGTGGTCGGAGATCCAGAGCGCCTCGAAGCCGGCCCGCTCCGCGCCGCGCGCCTGTTCGAGCAGCTCGGCCGGCGTGTACTCCTCGGTGGACAGAAAGTAGCCGATCCTCATCGTTCCCCCTCGCGGTCTCCTACCGGTCCAACGAGGCAGGCGGTACCCCGACGGCCGCCGTCGAACCCCGGGCGCCGGCGCCGGGTGCGCGGCCTCAGCGCCGGAACATCGCGCGGATCGCGGCGAGCAGCAGCAGGCCGCCGACGACCAGGCCGAGCAGGCGTACGCCGGGGATGTCGGCCGGGCTCGTCGCGTCGGCCAGCAGCAGGGGATCCATCCCCGAACTGTCCCCAGCTCCGCGCCGGACGGCAACTGTAAGGTTTATTGACTATTTTTTCGCGCGGTGTGACCATGTCAGCACCGCCGCGGGTGGCGGGCCGCCGGGCGCGGAGAAGACGGGGGTACGACGACCGCATGAGCGAGCGACACAACAGCCACCACGCGGGCGGGCCGGCGTGAGCGGGCGCGACGAGAGCCTGACGGCCCTGGCCGCGGCCGTCCTGCAACCGGGGTTCGTCGGCACCACACCGCCGCCCTGGATCTGCCGCTGGCTCGGCGAGGGCCTGGGCTCCGTGGTGCTCTTCGCCCGCAACGTGGTCCATCCGGAGCAGGTGGCCGCGCTCACCGCCACCCTGCGGGCCGAACGCCCCGACGTCGTCGTCGCCATCGACGAGGAGGCCGGCGACGTGACCCGCATCGAGTCCGCCCGGGGCAGCTCCCGGCCCGGCAACTTCGCCCTCGGCGCGGTGGACGACCCGGCCCTGACCGAGGAGGTCGCCCACGACCTGGGCGCCGACCTCGCCGCGCTGGGCGTCACCCTCAACTACGCCCCCGACGCCGACGTCAACTCCAACCCCGCCAACCCGGTCATCGGCGTACGCGCCTTCGGCGCCGAGCCCGCGCTGGTCGCCCGGCACACCGCCGCCTGGGTACGCGGCCTCCAGGCGGGCGGGGTCGCCGCCTGCGCCAAGCACTTCCCCGGGCACGGCGACACCAAGGTCGACTCGCACCACGACCTGCCCCGCATCACCGCCGACCGGGCCCGCCTCGACGCCGTGGAGCTGGCCCCGTTCCGGGCCGCCGTGGCGGCCGGGGTGCAGGCCGTGATGACCGGCCACCTGCTGGTGCCGGCGCTGGACCCGGAGCTGCCGGCCACCCTCAGCAACCGGATCCTCGGCGGGCTGCTCCGCGACGAGCTGGGCTTCTCCGGCGTCGTCGTCACCGACGCGGTGGAGATGCGGGCGGTCGCCGACCGGTACGGCTTCGCGGGCGCGGCGGTACGCGCCCTCGCGGCCGGCGCCGACGCGATCTGCGTGGGCGGGGAACGCGCCGACGAGGAGACGGCCCGGCTGCTGCGCGACGCCATCGTCGCGGCGGTCGTCTCCGGCGAGCTGCCGGAGGAACGGCTCACCGAGGCGGCCAAGCGCGTGGGGCAGCTCGCCGCCTGGACCGTCGCGGCCCGGGCCGAGCGGCCGTCACGGCCCCGCCCCACCGCCGCCGGTTCGGCCGTCGGGCTGGCCGCCGCCCGCCGGGCGCTGCGGGTCACCACCGCGCCCGCCGGCGTCGCCGCCCTGCCGCTGGCCGGCCCCGCGCACGTGGTCGAGTTCGAGCCGCCGCGCAACATCGCGATCGGTCCGGAGACCCCGTGGGGACTCGCCGCCCCGCTGGCCGACCTGCTCGCCGGCACCACCACCGTCCGCTACGCCGAGGCCGACGTGCCCGCCGACCCGACCGCCGGGGCGGCCGGCCGGTGCGTGGTGCTGGTGGTCCGCGACCTGCACCGGCACGACTGGATGCGGGCCTCGGTGACCCGTGCGCTGGCGGCCCGCCCGGACGCGGTCGTGGTCGAGCTGGGCGTTCCCGAGCTGGTCACCGGGGCGGTGCACGTCGCCACCCACGGCGCCACCCGGGCGGCCGCCCACGCCGCCGCCGGCCTGCTGGCGGGCCGCTGACCGCTCCCGCGCCTGCTCGGACCGTTGCGGCGGTGCCCCGGCGTCCCCCCCCGCCGTCGAGGGGCGCCGGAGCATCCCGGCGCCCCCGGTTACGGCTCGGGGGTGACCAGGTCGGCGTACTCGAGGTGGCGGTCGATGAAGGCCGCCATGAACGGGCAGCGCGGCACCACCGTCGTGCCGCGCTCGCGCAGCTGGTCGAGGGTGCCCCGGACCAGGGCCGCGCCGACGCCCATGTTCTGGAACCTCGGGTCGATCTCGGTGTGGGTGAAGACCAGCACCTCGCCGCGCGGCAGGTACGCGGTGAACCCGGCCAGCGCGTCGTCGACCAGGATCTCGAACCGGTGCTTGGCGGGGTTGTCCTCGACCAGGGTGCTCACCCGGCCATTCTGCCCCCGCCGGCGACGAGGCGGTCCAGTTCGCCGAGCAACCGGTCCACCTCGTCTGCCGTGTTGTAGTGGTAGAGGCTGGCCCGCACCGCCCCGCCGCTGTCGCGCAGCCCCATCGCCTGGAAGTACTCGTACGCGTAGTAGTCGCCGGCGGAGAGACAGAACCCGGCCGCGCCCAGCTCCTCCTGGGTCCGCTGCGGCGAGAGCCCGGCCAGCCGGAAGGACACCGTCGGGCAGCGCCGGACGGGAGCGCCGAGCACCGTGACGCCGGGCAGCGCGGCCAGCCCGGCGAGCAGCCGCTGAAGCAGCGCCTCCTCGTACGCCTGCGCGGCGCCCAGCCCGGCGAGCAGCCGTTCGCGCCGGCTGCCGGTGGCCGTCGGGTCCAGCCCGGCCAGGTGGTCCACGGCGGCGGCCACGCCGGCCAGCAGGGGGAAGCTCGGGGTGCCGTACTCGAAGCGGTCCGGCACCGCGTCGGAGGAGGGCAGCAGCTTCGCCGGGCGCAGCCGTTCCCACGTCGCGGGCGCGGCCACCATCGCGGCCAGGTGCGGCCCCGACCACTTGTAGGCGCTGGTGACCAGGAAGTCGGCGCCCAGCGCGGCGAGGTCGGTGGGGCCGTGCGGCACCGAGTGCACCCCGTCGACGCAGACCAGCGCGCCGGCGGCGTGCGCGGTGGCGGCGATCGCCGCCACGTCCGGGACGGTGCCGGTGGCGTTGCTGCCCGCGGTCACCGCGACCAGGCGGGTGCGCTCGCCGACCAGCTCCGCGTAGCGGGCCGCCGGCAGTTCCGCGGTGTCGCGGTCGAACTCGGCCCAGCGCACCGTCGCGCCGGCCGCCTCGGCGGCCTGCACCCAGGGGCGTACGTTCGCGTCGTGGTCGAGCCGGGAGACCACGACCTCGTCGCCGGGCCCCCATCCGGCGCCCAGGGCCCGGGCCAGGGTGTACGTCAGCGCCGTGGCGCTCGGGCCCAGCACCACCCCGTCGGGCTCGGCGCCGAGCAGGTCGGCCACGGCCGACCGGGCGGCGGCCACCATCTCCAGCGACCGCCGGCCGGGCGCGAAGGCGGCGCTGCGGTTGCCCACCGCCGCGCGCATGGCGGCGGTGACCGCGTCGACGACTCCGGCGGCGGTCTGGGTGCCCCCGGCCCCGTCGAGATGGACGAAGCCCTCGGCGAGGGCGGGGTAGGCGGCCCGGGTGCGGGCGATGTCGAACGGCATGCCGGGACCCTAACGCCCCGCCGCGGGCCCCCCACCTCGGCGGATGATCACGCGCTGCCGCAGTGGCCGGCGTCTCGTACCCTTGGCGGGGTGACGAATCGACGTGTTGCCTTCCCGCTGACCCCCACCCGCCGGGCCGCCGGCCTGCTGGCCGGCCTCGCGCTCGGCGTCGCCGTGCTCGCCGGTTGCAGCTCCGAGGGCGCCAGCACCGACTGCGGCCTGGACGCCTGCACGGTCACCTTCGACCGGGGCGTGAACGCCAGCGCCACCATCCTCGGCGTGGAGGCCAAGCTCATCGGCGCGCAGGACGACCAGGTGACCGTCGAGGTCGCCGGCGAGCAGCTGTCGCTGACGACGGGCCAGCAGGCCACCGAGGTCGGCGGCTTCGCGGTGACGCTGGACAGCGTCACCGACCAGGAGGTCAAGATCAGGGTGTCGAGGAACCCCGGCAACTGACCTGGCCGGGGCGGCGGTGGCCGACGTTTGGAAATCTTCGTATTCGGTGATTGTGGCGCCATGTCACTCACCCGGAACGCCGAAGCCACCGCCTCCCGTACGGCGAACAGCAGGTGGCTCGAACTGTTGGCCAGAGTCGGTTTCATCGGCTACGGCATCGTGCACCTCCTGTTCGCCTGGCTGGCGTTGCAGATCGCGTTCGGCAAGGCCGGCGCCGACGGCGACCAGTCCGGCGCGCTGCGCACCCTCGCCGCCCAGCCGCTGGGCAAGTTCCTCGTCATCGCCATCGCGGTCGGCCTGCTCGCCATGGCGATCTGGCAGGCGCTGGAGGCGGCCGTCGGGCACCGCGCCGAGCGCGGCAAGGAGCGCGTCTGGGAGCGGCTCGCCTCGCTGGGACGCACCGTCGTCTACCTCTACTTCGCCTGGACGGCCTTCAAGGTCTTCAAGGACGCCGGCTCCAACAGCGCCGACCAGCAGGAGGCGCTGACCGGCAGGCTCATGGAGTCCTCCGGTGGCCGCTGGCTGGTCGGCCTGGCCGGGCTCGGCCTCGCCGCGATCGGCGTCGGCCTGGTGATCTACGGGCTGATCAAGCGCTTCGAGAAGCACCTCAAGACCGGCGAGATGAACGCCAAGACGCGGCAGCTCACCCGCCGGCTGGGCATGGCCGGCTACATCGCCAAGGGCGTCGCGTACGGCATCTCCGGCCTGCTGATCATCCTGGCCGCCGTCAACTACGACCCCGAGAAGGCCCGCGGTCTGGACGCGGCCCTGCGCACGCTGCGCGACCAGGCGTACGGCCAGCTCCTGCTCACCCTGGTGGCGCTCGGTATCGCCGCCTTCGGCGTCTTCTGCTTCCTCCAGTCCCGGTATCGCAAGGTCTGAGACCTGGTCGATTCCGGTGCCGCCGGGCACCATTGGGCCCTTGCCCGAAACAGGCAACCGGCGTCAGGGGGAGGAAACAACCTGTGCAGAGCTACCTCGGGACGATCGTCGCCGCGCTCGCCGCGGCGGCGATCGCCCTGTTCGCGGTCGAGGTCGCGCACCGCGTGATCCGGCGCGTCGGCCGGCGTTCGCTGCTGCTGACCGAGCTGACGGATCACGCGCACCGCTCGATCCAGGTCGCCGCCACCGTCGTCGCCGTCCAGTTCGCCGTGCGGTTCAGCACCGGCTACGCGGTCGGCGACCAGTGGCGGCAGGTGCTGCTGCACCTGCTGGTGCTCGGCGTGATCGCCAGCGTCGCCTGGCTGGTCGCCTCGCTGCTCGTCGTGGCCGAGGACACCGCCCTGGCCCGCTTCCGGGTCGACGTGCCGGACAACCGGCACGCGCGGCGCGTACGGACCCAGGTGGTCATGCTGCGCCGGCTGACGATCGCGGTGATCGTGGTGCTGGCGGTCGGCGTGATGCTGATGACCTTCCCGGCCGTACGCGGCATCGGCGCCGGCGTGCTGACCAGCGCCGGTGTGGTCGGTGTGGTCGCCGCGCTGGCCGCGCAGAGCCTGCTGGGCAACGTCTTCGCCGGCCTCCAACTCGCCTTCAGCGACGCGGTCCGCCTCGACGACGTGGTGGTGGTCGAGGGGGAGTGGGGCCGCATCGAGGAGTTGACGCTCAGCTACGTGGTCGTGCAGATCTGGGACGACCGGCGGCTGATCCTGCCGACCTCGTACTTCACCAGCAAGCCGTTCCAGAACTGGACCCGCACCGAGGCGGCGGTGCTGGGCACCGCCGAGTTCGACGTCGACTGGGCGGTGCCGGTGCAGGCCATGCGGGAGGAGTTGCGCCGCCTCGCCGAGGGCACCGAGCTGTGGGACGGGCGGGTCTGCGTACTCCAGGTGACCGACGCGACCGGCGGGACGATCAAGGTGCGCGCCCTGGTCAGCGCCGCCGACGCCGGCAGCCTGTGGGACCTGCGCTGCCTGGTGCGTGAGCACCTGGTCGCCTGGATCCGGGACCACCGGCCGACCGCCATGCCCCGGATGCGTACCGAGATCGGGGACGTGGAGAGCAACCTGCCGTGGCAGTGGGTACGCCCCCGCCGGCCGGTGCGCCGCCGCACCGACGCCGACGTACCCGACGACGCGCGGGTCTTCGGGGGCAGCGATGACGGCGACGCCCGCAGCGAGGCCTTCGTCGGCCCCGACGAACCCGCCGACTCCCGCCGCTGACCCACCCACCCGTGCCGAGGGCGCCGGCCGCCCGGGCCGGCCCCCGCGTCGATGATGCAGTCGTGGCGCCCCGCAAGAGGTGCGTAGGTCGCGTAAAGCCCACCACAGCTGCGCGATCGGCGCGGCGGAGGTCGGGGCGGGGGAGTGGGGTCGTGACCTGTGGGGGGTGGGGGCGTTGGTGGTGTGGGTGGGTTGTGCCTGCTGGGGGCGCCCGGGGTGGAGTGCGGCGGCTCGGGGGGTTTGACCGGGCGTTTCGTGGGGACCTGCTGCGCGACGCTTCTGCACCTTCTTCCGCGCCGTGCGGCGGCTCGGGGGGCCCGACGGTCCGGGTGCACCGGCGAAGGATTGACGGGCGGCGACTCCGGGCATACAGCGCGGTGATGATGAAAGGAGGACAGCATGGCTGACGTGGCGAACGCCCGCACACCCCGCAACGGGAGCGAGCCGTCCACCGCCGAGCTGGTGCAGCGGGCCACGGAGCAGGTCTCCCGCCTGGTCCGCGACGAACTGGCCCTGGCCCGGGCGGAGCTGACCGAGAAGGGCAAGCACGCCGGTATCGGTATCGGTCTCTTCGGCGGTGGCGGGGCGCTGGCGCTCTACGGCCTGGGTGCCCTGGTCGCCACCGCGATCCTGCTGCTCGACCTGGTGCTGCCGGCCTGGGCGGCGGCCCTGATCGTCGCGGTGGTGCTCTTCGCGATGGCCGGCATCCTGGCCCTGGTGGGCAAGAAGCAGGTCAGCCAGGCGGTCCCACCGGTGCCGCAGGCCGCGGTCCGTAGCGTCCGGGCGGACGTGGACACGGTCACCGCCGCCGTGAAGGACAGGGGACGGGCATGACGACGGGCAACGGCCGGGGCAGCGGCGACACCGAGGCGCTGCGGGAGGAGATCCGGCGAACCCGGGTCGAGCTGGGCGAGACGATGGAGGCGTTGGCGGCCAAGGCCGACGTCAAGGCGCGCCTGAGGTCCTCCGCCGACCAGGCGAAGGAGCGGGTGCGGGGCCAGGCCGCGCAGACCGTGGCCCGGGTGCGCGGGCAGGCGGCGCAGAAGGCGCAGCTCGCGCGGGGCCAGGCGCAGGAGACGGGCGCGGTCGTGCGGCGTAACCCGACGCCGTTCGTCGCCCTCGCGGCCGGGGCGGTGGCCGCGGTGATCGTGTTGGTGATCGTTCGGGGGAGGCAGCGGTGAGCAGGGGTATCGGGAAGGCCGCGTACAAGCCGGTCGGCGTGCTGATGGGCATCGCCGCCGGTACGGTCGCGGGCGCGATCTTCCGGCAGGTGTGGAAGATGACGGCGGGCGACGGCGAGGCGCCCAGCGCCACCGACGAGGACCGCGGCTGGGGCGAGGTCCTGGCGGCGGCGGCGTTGCAGGGCGCCATCTTCGCGGTCGTACGGGCCGCCGTCGACCGGGGTGGCGCGGTGGGCGTACGCCGGTTCACCGGAAGCTGGCCGGACTGACCGGACGACGACGAAAAGGATCCCCGCACCGGCGCGATGGTGCGGGGGTCTTTTCGCGCGGGGACAAGGGCCCACCCAGCGGATCTTCGACATCCGTCAGGTCACATGTCGAAGAATTTCGTCCGGTAGTCTGTGCAGAGTTTTCGCTACGTGGTTTGCTGTTCCACGCTGTTGAGAGATGGCGTGGGTTGAGTGAAGTCTCCTTCGTGGGGGCGCCTCAGGCACCGCTGCTCGAAAACGGCCAATCGGCCGCACGGCGTGCTCGGCCGCCAGTTTTAGAAGGAGATACACATGGCGCAGGGAACCGTGAAGTGGTTCAACGCAGACAAGGGCTTCGGCTTCATCACCGTCGACGGCGGGGGTGCTGACGTGTTCGTCCACTTCTCGGCCATCCAGACCAGCGGCTACCGCACGCTGGAGGAGAACCAGCGGGTGGAGTTCGAGATCGCCCAGGGTCAGAAGGGTCCGCAGGCCGAGCAGGTCCGCCCCATCTGAGCAGTGCCGGTCGGCAGCCGCCGGCCAGTGGTGATCCGGCGCCCGGATCACAGCGAAGCCCCGTATTCCGCCCGGGATGCGGGGCTTTCCGCGTACCGGGACGCCGGACCGGTGGGACGGCTGCGGGGGCGCTCAGCGGCGCCTGCGGGCGCGCAGCCCGAACCAGAGCACGACGAGTCCGACCAGGACGACGAGCGGCCCGAGGGCGGCCCAGAACCGCCGGTCGGTCATCACGCTGCCCTCGACGTAGCCGAGGCCCTGCACCGTCCACAACGCACCGCCGACAACGGCGAGCAGTCCGAGGGTCAGCGGCAGCCAGCCCTTCATCGCGATCCCCCTCCGTCGGTCCGGGTCCCGGTCGCCCAACTCACCACCGGTCGTGCACCCGGGGTCGGACGAGTCCGTCGTAGACCTCCGCGACCGCCGCCAGTTCCCGTCGCGTCAACGGCGCCTGACCGGCCACGGCGGCGTTGCCCCGGGCCTGGGTGGCGTCCCGGGCACCGGGGATGACCACGGTGACCCCGGGCTGGTCGACGACCCAGCGCAGCGCGAACTGGGCCATGGTGCGCCCGTCGCCGACCAGCGGCGCCAGCCGGCGTACGGCGGCCAGGCCCAGCGTGAAGTCCACGCCGGAGAAGGTCTCGCCGACGTCGAACGCCTCGCCGTGCCGGTTGTAGGTGCGGTGGTCGTCGGCGGCGAAGGTGGTGTGCTCGTCGTACCGGCCGGAGAGCAGCCCGCTGGCCAGCGGGACCCGGGCGACGATGCCGACCCCGGCGGCGGCCGCGGCCGGGAGCACCCGGTCGAGGGGCTTGTGCCGCAGCGCGTTGAGGATGATCTGGACGCTGGCGACGCCCGGCCTGGCGATGGCGGTGAGCGCCTGGTCGCAGGTCTCCACGCTCACCCCGTAGCCGGCGATCCGCTCCTCGGCGACCAGGGTGTCCAGCGCGTCGAAGACGGCGTCGTCGGCGACGACGGCGGAGGGCGGGCAGTGCAGCTGCACCAGGTCCAGGGTGTCGGTGCCGAGGTTGCGCCGGGA
The DNA here is from genome assembly GCF_059359355.1 of Micromonospora sp. ZG13. Lineage (NCBI taxonomy): Bacteria > Bacillati > Actinomycetota > Actinomycetes > Micromonosporales > Micromonosporaceae > Micromonospora > Micromonospora sp. ZG13. The sequence continues at coordinate 11,626 of NZ_JCADBQ010000008.1, read as the reverse complement.
CCGGTCGGTCCATTCGCGGAAGTGCGCCAGGGTGTACGCCTCGGGCGTCTGCGCGACCCGGCGGCCCATCTTGGTGGCGACGGTCAGCGCGGCGTCGGGCCGGCTGCGCAGGAACCGCCCGATGAGCTGCTCGCTGCGCCCGTCGCCGTAGACGTCCGCCGTGTCGAGGAAGGTGACCCCCGACTCGACGGCGGCGCTCAGTACGGCGGTGGCGTCGGCCTCGCTGACCGTGCCCCAGTCCGCGCCGAGCTGCCAGGCGCCCAGCCCGATCACCCCGACGTGCCGCCCCAGCCGGGGGAAGGTGCGCTGCTCCATGGGACTGAGCCTAGTGATCGCCTTGTGGTGCCGCGCGCCGGCCCGTAGGGTTAACAAGACGGACGTACGGTTTGGGAGGCGACGATGTGGGATCCGACGACGTACCTGCGCTACGGCGACGAGCGCTCCCGGCCCTTCCACGACCTGCTCGCCCGGGTCCCCGCGCAGCGACCGCGCGCGGTGGTCGACCTCGGCTGCGGCCCGGGCAACCTGACCGCCACCCTCGCCCAGCGATGGCCGGGCAGCCGGGTCGCCGGCCTCGACTCCTCGCCCGAGATGATCGACCGGGCCGCCGCCACCGCCCCCGGGGTCCGCTTCGCCGTGGGCGACGTGCGGCACTGGCGCCCCGCGTCCGACGTGGACGTGGTGGTCAGCAACGCCGTGCTCCAGTGGGTGCCCGGGCACCGGGAGCTGCTGACCCGCTGGGCCCGGGAACTGCCCGCCGGCGCCTGGCTGGCCGTGCAGGTGCCGGGCAACTTCGACGCGCCTTCGCACCGGGCGCTGCGGGAGGTCGCCGATCGGCCGGCGTGGCGCGCCGACGTGGCACCCCTGCTGCGCCGGCCCCCGGCCGACGACACCGCCATCGGCTACGCGGAGCTGCTGACCGGTGCCGGCTGCGCGGTGGACGCCTGGGAGACTACCTACGTGCACCTGCTGCCGGCCCGCGCCGACGCGGACCACCCCGTGCTGAGCTGGCTGGAGGGCACCGCGCTCCGGCCGGTCCGGGCGGCCCTGGACGCCGAGCGCTGGTCCGGCTTCCGGGCCGAGCTGGGCGTACGCCTCGCCGAGGCGTACCCGGTGCGGCACGCCCAGGTGCACTTCCCGTTCCGCCGCGTCTTCTTCGTCGCCCGCACCGGCGCCCGCGCAGAGGAGAACCTGTGACCGACCTGCAAACCTTCATCGCCGGACTGCCCAAGGTGGAGCTGCACGTGCACCACGTCGGCTCCGCCTCGCCCCGGATCGTCGCCGAGCTGGCGGCCCGCCACGAGGGCCGCAGCCCCGTGCCCGCCGACCCGGCCGCGCTCGCCGACTACTTCGCCTTCCGCGACTTCGCGCACTTCATCGAGGTCTACCTGAGCGTCGTGGACCTCATCCGCGACCCCGACGACGTCTGGCTGCTCACCCACGAGGTCGCCCGCGAGCTGGCCCGCCAGCAGGTCCGCTACGCCGAGCTGACCGTCACGCCCTACTCGCACGTGCACCGGGGGATCCCCGCGCCCGCCTTCTGCGAGGCGATCGAGGACGCCCGCAAGCGGGCCGAGGCCGACTTCGGCATCGAGCTGCGCTGGTGCTTCGACATCCCCGGCGAGGCCGGCCTGGCGGCCGCCGAGGAGACGCTGCGCATCTCCCTGGAGCAGCGCCCGGACGGGCTGATCAGCTTCGGCCTCGGCGGCCCCGAGATCGGGGTGCCCCGGCCGCAGTTCAAGCCGTACTTCGACCGGGCCCGGGCGGCCGGCCTGCGCTCGGTGCCGCACGCCGGCGAGACCACCGGCCCCGAGACCGTCTGGGACGCGCTGCGCGAGCTCGGCGCCGAGCGGATCGGGCACGGCATCTCCGCCGCCCGGGATCCGGAGCTGCTGGCGTACCTCGCCGAGCACCGGATCGGCATGGAGGTCTGTCCGACCTCCAACGTGCGTACCCGGGCGGTCGCCGCCATCGAGGAGCACCCGCTGCGGCAGCTGGTCGACGCCGGCCTGCTGGTCACCATCAACTCCGACGACCCGCCGATGTTCGGCACCACCCTCAACGACGAGTACGCCGTCGCGGCCCGGCTGCTCGACGCGGGGCCGGAGGGGCTGGCCGCGCTGGCCCGCGACGCGGTGACCGCCTCGTTCCTGGATGCGGCGGCGAAGCGGCGGATCACCGCCGAGATCGACGCCTACCTGGCCGCCGCCACCGGCTGAGCGCCGCGAGGGGACGGCGCGCGGCGGGAGGAGGTGTGGGGGGACCGAGTCTCCCGCCGCGCGCCCGGCTCCACCGACCGGTGGGGTGCCCCGAGGCAATGGCCGGTGGAACTGATGGGTTCGGATTCGATCCTGTCAGCGCCGGCCCGCCACGGCAGCGCGGTTAATTCCGATCTAAGGAAGACTTGCGCCGCCGCACAACCGGCCCGTCTTCCCGGGACGGGAAGCCGATCGACGTGCGGGCCGCCGCGTCAGTCGTCGGTGGGCCGCTGACGGGGCCAGCGGCGGCTGCCGGTCTTCTGCTCCCGGGCCATCCGGCCGACCAGACCGAAGCGGCTGACCTGCCGGGGCGTCGCCTCCGGGTCGGCGAGCAGCATCACCACGCTCGCCCCGCCCAGCCGGGCCCGGTCGATGCTCACCGAGCCGTTCGCCTGCAACGCCACCCGCTTGGCGATGTCGAGCCCCAGCCCCGTCGAGCCCTGGTCGCTGGCGCCCCGGCGCAGGGCCCGGTCCGGGTTGGCGATCCCCGGACCGGCGTCGTCGATCCGGATGGCCACGTACCCGTCGCGGCGGGAGACCGCCACCTCGAACGCGGTGCCCTGCGGGGTGTAGCGGAAGACGTTGCCGATCACCGCGTCCAGCGCGGCGGCCAGCTCGGCCCGGGGCACCGGCGCGGGAATGCGCAGCTGGGCGCCGCTGACCCGGTGCGGGCGGTTCTGGTCGCCGGCCAGCGCGGCCCAGAACACCATCCGGTCGCGTACCACCTCGCTGACGTCGCACATGGCCGGCCCGGCCTCGTGCGCGACGGCCTTGCGGGTGGTCTTGATCAGCACGTCGATCTCGCCCTCGAGGGTGACGATCGCCTGCCGGATCCGCCGGATGCCCCGGCGGCGGTCCAGCTCCGCCTCGCTGAACGAGCCCACGCTGGTGTCGTCGGACTCCAGCGCCTCGGCGTCGAGCCGCAGCACCGTCAGCGGGGTACGCAGGCGGTGCGACAGGTCGGCGACCAGTTCCCGCTCGTCGGTACGGGCCGCGTCCAGCCGGTCGGCCATCCGGTTGAAGGCGTGCCCGGCCTCGGCCAGCTCCCGCGGGCCGCTCGGGTCGACGCGTACGCCCTGGTCGCCGTCGCCGATCGCGAGCGCCGCGCGGACCAGGCCCCGGGCCGAGTCGACCGCGCGGGCGGCGACCCGGTCGACCACCAGCACCGTGGCGCCCACCAGGGCGGCGGCCACCCCGAGCAGCAGCAGCCACCGGCTGTTGCCGGCCAGCGCCGACTCGGGCACGAAGACCTCGACCACGGCCGTGGTGTCGCCGAGCACCACCGGGTCCAGCCGGAGCACGCCACCCTCGACGTCGACGACCACGGAGCGCCGCTCGGCCCGCGCCCGCTCCAGGCCCGCGGCGTCGGCCCGGGCCGTGGACTCGTCCACCCCCAGCCCGTGCACGACGGGCCGGGTGGCCGGGTCGTCGCCGCTGGCCGCCACGGCGCGCTCCACCACGGCGGGGTCGGTGCTGACGGCGAGCGCGCCCGTCACCAGCGCGCTGCGCCGGGCCGCGTCCGCGATGGCCTCCTCGCGCGCCCGGTCACCGAGACCGACGGCGAGCGGGACGAGGAACGCGAGCGCGACCAGGGTGCACATGCCGGCCGTGAGCAGGGCCAGCGACGACCTCAGTCCGGCGCCACCAGCCGGAAGCCGACCCCCCGCACGGTGCGCAGGTAGCGCGGCTTCGCCGCGGACTCGCCCATTTTGCGGCGCAGCCAGTACAGATGAACGTCGATGGTCTGGTCCTCGCCGACCGATGGCTGCCGCCATACCTCCTCCAGAAGTTCCCGGCGGGACACTACCCGGCCCGGCCGGGCGGCGAGATAGGCCAGCAGGTCGAATTCCTTGCGGGTCAGCGCCAGCGGCTCACCGTCGAGGTGGGCGCTGCGCTCGCCGACGTCCACCCGCAGCCCGCCGACGCTGTGCACGGCCGGCTGCACCGTCCGGCTGGCCCGCCCGGCCCGGCGCAGCACGGTGGTGATCCGGGCGTCGAGGTGCGCGCCGGTGAACGGCTTGACCATGTAGTCGTCGGCCCCGGCGCGCAGCAGGCGTACCACCGACTGCTCGTCGTCGCGGGCGGTGGCGATGATGATCGGCACGTCGGTGATGCCGCGCAGCATCCGCAGCGCGTCCGAGCCGTCGAGGTCGGGCAGCCCGAGGTCGAGCACCACGAGGTCGGGGGTCTCGGCCGCCACCCGGCGCAGCGCGTCCAGCGCCGTGCCGACGGCGTGCACGGCGTGCCCCCGGTCGGCGAGGGATCGCAGCATCGCGCCGCGTACGACGTGATCGTCTTCGACCAGGAGCACGGTGGCCACAGCAAGACCGTACTCGTGGTGGCAAGTCGATCGCGTTTGCGGCGCACGAGGCAAAGGGGCAAGCTGGTACAACGATGTCCTTCACGCTCTTTCCCGACACCCGTCTCGCGCTCGCCCGGGACTCGCTCGTCGGCCTGTCGGTCGGCGACGCGCTCGGCTCACAGTTCTTCGTCCCCGGCCGGCACCCCGGCGACCTGGCCGCCGGGAAGCTGCCCCCGCCGCCGTGGCAGTGGACCGACGACACCGAGATGGCCTGCTCCGTCGTCGCCGCCCTCGCCGACGCCGGCCGCATCGACTCCGACGCCCTCGCCACGGCCTTCGCCGAGCGCTGCGAGCCCTACCGGGGGTACGGGCCGGGCGCCGTGACCGTCCTGCGGCTGATCCGCACCGGCACGCCGTGGCCGGTGGCGGCCGCCTCGGCCTTCGACGGACAGGGCTCCTGCGGCAACGGCGCGGCCATGCGGGTCGGGCCGCTGGGCGCGTGGTTCGCCGACTCCACGCCGCGGGCGGCGGCGCAGGCCCGGGCGTCGGCCGAGGTGACCCACGCGCACCCCGAGGGCGTCGCCGGCGCGGTGGCGGTCGCGGTGGCCGCGTCGCTGGCCGCCCGCGCCCGTCTCGACGGCCATCGGCCCGCCCCGGCCCGGCTGCTGGCCGGCGTGACCGCCGCGCTGGACCCGACCACCGAGGTGCACCGGGGCGTACGCCGGGCGGCCGGCCTGCTCGACCGGTCGGTCCCCGAGGCCGCCGACGTGCTCGGCAACGGCTCCCGGGTCACCGCCCAGGACACCGTCGCCTTCACCTGCTGGGTCGCCGCCGTGCACCTCGACGACTACCCGGCGGCGATCCGCGCCTGCGTCGAGGCCGGCGGGGACGTCGACACCACCGCCGCGATCGTCGGGTCGGTGGTGGCCGCGCACACCGGGGTCGGCGCCCCGGGCGGGGTGCCGACCGACTGGCTGGCCGCCCGTGAACCCCTGCCGGACTGGGCCGGCTGATCCTCGCGGCGCCGCGCGCCGGACCGGGGTTCCACGCGTCGCACCCGGCACGGGACCGGCTGACCCGCGCGCGCCGCGCTCAGTGTGCGGCGACCGGCCCGCCCGGGGACCGCGCCCCGGCGTCGGCGGGGGCCGCCGGCATCTCCCGCAGCACCGACAGGTCGACCGGGTCGACCGGCTCGCGGCGACGCCAGCGGCTGACCAGCCAGCCGACCGCCGCGCCCCCGCCGAGGCCGGCGAGTAGCCCGGCGGCCAGCATCGCGTCCGCGTTCCCGCCCTCGGCCGACGTGCCGCCGGCCGTCCCCGGCACGCCGCCCGCTCCGCCGGCCGTCCCCGGCATGCCGCCCGCTCCGCCGGCCGGCGTTCCGGCCGCCGGGCCGCCGCCGTGTCCGGCCGTCCCGGCCCCCGGACCGGCGCCGTGTCCGCCGTGCCCGGCCGCCGCGCCGGGGGCCGCCGGCAGCAGGGTGAGCGCCGGCGACCGGCGGGCCCCGCTCGGCCCGGCCCAGCGCACGACCGTGCCGTCGGCGTACGTCCGGATCACCTCGAAGGTGAGCCGGTCGGCCTGCGGCAGCGGTCCCATGGAGAGGGTGAGCCGGGCCGGACCGGGGGCCGCTCCGGGCATCCGGATCCACGTCACCGCGCTGGCGACCTCGTCGACGCGGGCGGAGTGGATGCCCGCGAGGGGCTGGTCGAGCCTGCGCGAGGTGATCCGGGGCGCCCAGCCGGTCACCGACATCGGGTAGACCTCGGCGATCGGGGCGTCGGCCGGCAACCGGATCTCGATGCGCTCGGCGCGGGCGCCCGGCAGCTCGTCGGGCACCACGAACTCCAGCTTCACCGAACCGCCCTGGCGCGCCTGCGTCGGGCTGGTCGTCACGTCGGCCGCGTACGCCGGGGCGGGCCAGGTCAGCACCCCGGCCGCCACCAGGACCGCCACCGTCCCGGCCCGGCGCCGGGAGCGCGTGCCGTGCATCGTCGCCATCGTCGGTCCCATCCGTCTCCACGGGGGCCGGCATCGGCTCCGGCCACACCCGGTAGTTCGGATGCGGCGGCGGAAAGGTTCAACGCGACCGCCCGACCCGCCCGGGCACGACGTCGACGGGGCGCCGCCCGTCCCACGGATCCCGGGGCGGTGGCGTCGGCCACCGTGGCGGCGGAGGCGACCGATAGCATCGCAGGAGCCGAACGTTCGGCGTCATCCGTGCCGTCTGCTGGAGGAGTCACCGTGTCCGCACCCCGTACCCCCGCCGTGGCCGACCCCGTCGTCGTCGCCGCCGGGACCACGGCGGCCGACGCGGTGGCCGCGGCCGGTCTGCCCGCGTCCGGCCCGAAGGCGGTCGTGGTGGTCCGCGACCCGCAGGGCCAGCTGCGCGACCTCGACTGGGCCCCGCAGGTCGACACCGAGGTGGAGCCGGTCAGCCTCGACTCGCCGGACGGGCTCGACGTGCTGCGCCACTCGACCGCGCACGTGCTCGCCCAGGCCGTGCAGGACGTCTTCCCCGATGCCAAGCTCGGCATCGGCCCGCCCATCGAGAACGGCTTCTACTACGACTTCGCCGTCGACAAGCCGTTCCAGCCGGACGACCTCGGCAAGCTCGAGAAGCGGATGCAGGAGATCGTCAAGTCCGGCCAGCGGTTCCGCCGCCGGCGCTTCGGCAGCCTCGACGAGGCGAAGGCCGAGCTGGCCGCCGAGCCGTTCAAGCTGGAGCTCATCGACGTCAAGGGCGAGGGGCTGGACACCTCCGAGGTGATGGAGGTGGGCGGCGGCGAGCTGACCATCTACGACAACCTCGCCGCCAACGAGGACAAGGTCTGCTGGTCGGACCTGTGCCGGGGCCCGCACCTGCCGAACACCCGGCTCATCGGCGCGTTCAAGCTGATGCGCTCGGCCGCCGCGTACTGGCGGGGTTCGGAGAAGAACCCGCAGCTCCAGCGGGTCTACGGCACCGCCTGGCCGACCCGCGACGAGCTGAAGGCGTACCTGAAGCTGCTCGAGGAGGCCGCGCGGCGCGACCATCGCAAGCTCGGCGCGGACCTGGACCTGTTCAGCTTCCCCGACGAGATCGGCTCGGGCCTGCCGGTCTTCCATCCCAAGGGCGGCGTGATCAAGCGGGAGATGGAGGACTACGTCCGGGCCCGCCACATCGAGGAGGGCTTCCAGTACGTCGGGACCCCGCACATCTCGAAGGAAGGTCTCTTCCACACCTCGGGTCACCTGCCGTACTACGCCGACGGGATGTTCCCGCCCATCGAGTTCGAGGGCGCGGACTACTACCTCAAGGCGATGAACTGCCCGATGCACAACCTGATCTTCCGCTCGCGCGGGCGCTCCTACCGGGAGCTGCCGATGCGGCTGTTCGAGTTCGGGTCGGTGTACCGGTACGAGAAGTCCGGCGTCATCCACGGCCTCACCCGGGTGCGCGGCTTCACCCAGGACGACTCGCACTCGTACTGCACGAAGGAGCAGGCGCCGGGCGAGGTGAAGCACCTGCTGAACTTCGTGCTCGGCCTGCTGAAGGACTTCGGCATCGACGACTTCTACCTGGAGCTGTCGACGCGCGACGAGTCCAAGCCGGAGAAGTTCGTCGGCACCGAGGAGGACTGGGCGACGGCGACCGCCGTGCTGGAGGAGTGCGCCCGGGAGACCGGGCTGGACCTCGTGCCGGACCCGGGCGGCGCGGCCTTCTACGGCCCGAAGATCTCCGTGCAGGCGAAGGACGCGATCGGCCGCACCTGGCAGATGTCCACCATCCAGTACGACTTCAACCAGCCCAAGGGCTTCGGGCTGGAGTACCAGGCGGCCGACGGCACCCGGCAGCAGCCGGTCATGATCCACTGCGCGAAGTTCGGCTCGATCGAGCGCTTCGTCGGCGTGCTCACCGAGCACTACGCGGGCGCGTTCCCGGCCTGGCTGGCCCCGGTGCAGGTGGTCGGCATCCCGATCCGCGAGGATCACACCGACTACCTGCACGACTTCGTCGCCACCCTGCGGGCCGAGGGCGTCCGCGCCCAGGTCGACACGGGCGACGACCGGATGCAGAAGAAGATCCGCACCGCCCAGCAGCAGAAGGTCCCGTTCATGGTCATCGCCGGCGACGACGACGTGGCCGCCGGCACCGTCTCGTTCCGCTACCGGGACGGCTCGCAGCGCAACGGGGTGCCGGTCGCCGACGCCGTGGCCCACGTGCTCGACGTGGTCGGCTCCCGGACCAACGCCGGCCCGTCCGCCGCCTGACCCGCCACGCACCGAAGGCCCCCCGCGACGCGGGGGGCCTTCGTCGACGGGTCGTCGGGCGTCAGATGCCGCAGGTCGGCGCGGACCAGCCGCCGACCGCCCCGACGTGGGTGTGGTCGTTGTGACCCGGGTAGCCGGGGCCGAGGATGTTGCCGAAGCCGTGGTAGCGGGCCTGCTGGGCGAGCCGGCAGAACGAGGGCGACCCGACGAGGTCGACGCCGTCGCCGTAGAGGTGCCGGCTGTTGGAGGCTCCGCCGACCGCGCTGTTGCAGGAGTAGCTGCGGAAGCCGCTGCTGATGTTGATCGACACGCTGCCGAGGGCCTTGCGCATGGCCTGGAGCTTCCACATCGACACGAGGGCGTTGAACTTGGCGGTGCTGGCGGAGACCGCGCCGCCGGACCAGGTGCTGTTGCACCGGTTCAGCTCCGCGTAGCTGAAGTTGACCGGGGTGCAGTCGTTGTCCTGCAGCGCGTAGAGCTGGTTGAAGGTCTGCGGGCCGGCCGCGCCGTCCGCGCTCAGGCCGTACGCCTGCTGGAAGCGGATGAGGGCCGAGCGGGTGGCCGGGCCGAACGACCCGTCGAGGGCGAGCACCCCGCCGTATCCCGGGTAGCCGGCGAGCCGGATCTGGAGCTGCCGGACGTCATCGCCCGTCGCGCCCTGCGTCAGGACGCGTCCCCAGGTGTAGCAGCCGTCGGCCTGTGCGGCGCTGCTCGTCGCCACGACCCCGACGAGGGTGGTGACCGCGGCGAGGGTGCAGGCGGCGAACGCCCGGCCGATCCGGCGGAGTGCGGTTCTCACGGTGTCTCCCATCGACGGGGGATGATGTATGCGGTTGGATTCTTCATTCACGTTCATCATTTGGTCAAGAACTTTCACCCCCTATCCGTCCCCCTGAACGCACCCCGACCCCCAGAGGCCGTCGGGGTCGGGACGCGGGCCCGCGTACGGCATCGGGAGCGGCACCCGCCGGGAACGTAGGATCGGTGGCGTGACTGGGGTGGAACGGCACGCGGACAGCGGCATGGCCGACGGCCTGGAGCGGCTCTGGACTCCGCACCGGATGACCTACATCTCCGGGGAGGACCGGCCCGAGGGCGGCTACGAGCGGCCCGCCGGCTGCCCGTTCTGCCGGGCGCCCGGGCTGGCGGCGCAGGAGAGCCTGGTGGTGGCCCGGGGCGAGCACGTCTTCGCGGTGCTCAACCTCTATCCCTACAACCCCGGGCACCTGCTGGTCTGCCCCTACCGGCACGTCGCCGACTACACCGAGCTCGACCTGGCCGAGACCACCGAGCTGGCGGCGTTCACCCAGACCGCCATGCGGGTGGTGCGCAAGGTCAGCAACGCGCACGGCTTCAACCTGGGCATGAACCAGGGCGGCGTGGCCGGCGCGGGCATCGCCGCACACCTGCACCAGCACGTGGTGCCCCGCTGGGGCGGGGACGCCAACTTCATGCCCGTCATCGGGCGGACGAAGGTCCTGCCCCAGCTGCTCACCGACACCCGCGACCTGTTCACCCGGGCCTGGCCGACCTGACCGACCCGCCCGGCCGCAGTGGACGGTCGGGGCGGCGCTGAACTTCTCACCCCGGGGCGGGGCGCGAGGTGGCACGATCTGGCGATGGCAGTGACGACGCGGACGTTGGGCCGCAGCGGCATCGAGGTCAGCGCCCTCGGCATGGGATGCTGGGCGATCGGCGGCCCCTGGGCCGAGGGCACCCGGCCGCTGGGCTGGGGCGCGGTCGACGACGACGAGTCGGTCCGGGCGATCCGGCACGCACTCGACCTCGGGGTGACGCTCTTCGACACCGCCGACACCTACGGGGCCGGGCACGGGGAGCGGGTGCTCGGCCGGGCCCTCGCCGGCCGTCGCGACGAGGCCGTCATCGCCACCAAGTGGGGCTACACCTTCGACGAGGCCGCCCGCCAGGCCACCGGCGAGGACGCCTCCCCGGCGTACCTGCGGCAGGCCGTCGCGCACTCGCTGCGCCGGCTGGGCACCGACCGGATCGACCTCTACCAGCTGCACCTCGCGGACCTGCCGGTGCCCCGCGCCGAGGCGCTCGTGGGAACCCTGGAGGACCTGGTCACCGAAGGGCTGATCCGGGCGTACGGCTGGAGCACCGACCGCCCCGACCGGGCCGCCGCGTTCGGCCAGGGCGCCCGGCACGCCACCGCCGTGCAGCACACGCTGTCGGTGCTCCGGGACGCCCCCGAACTGCTCGCCGTCTGCGACAAGTACGACCTCGCCAGCGTCAACCGGGCACCGCTGGGCATGGGGCTGCTCTCCGGCAAGTACACGGCCGGCGCCACGCTGCCCCGAGACGACGTACGCGGAGCCGCCCCCGGCTGGTTGGAGTGGTTCCGGGGCGGCCGGCCGGCGCCGGAGTGGCTGCGCCGCGTGGCCGCCGTGCGCGCCGCGCTGACCGCCGACGGGCGGACCCTGGCGCAGGGCGCACTCGGGTGGCTCTGGGCGCGCAGCGCCCGTACGGTCCCGATTCCCGGCTGCCGCACCGTGGCCCAGGTGGCGGAGAACGCCGGCGCCCTGCACCGGGGCCCGCTGCCCGCCGACCAGTTCGCCGAGGTGGAGCGCCAACTGGCCGCGCTGCGCTCGGCCGCCCTCCGCGACGCCGACCGCCCCCACTGGCCGACCCCGACGCTGCCCACCGCCCGCCCCTGACGGGGGGTGCCGTCGGCCGGGAGCGCCGTTAGGACTGCGACCCCCACCACTTCCGAGACACGCCTAGGGCGCGTTTCGTAAGTGGGTGTTGGTCGGGTGGGGTCACGGCGTGGCGGTGATCGATAACTGAAGAGGTCTCC